>JBCCCB010000009.1:0-33865 GCA_039033775.1 Pseudomonadota bacterium
CAACGTCTTGGATCAGCCGATCCACCGCCGGGTCGGCCAGGCCCATGATATTCCGGCTGCTGTCTTCGCGCGTCTCGCTGCCGAACCATTGCACCAGGCCCGGGCCAGGTTCGTAGCCTTGTCCCGGGATGATGTTGGACAGGTCCCAGTCCCGGGCGCGCCGCAACTCGACATATTGGGACGTATCCGTCCGGCGCAGGCTGGCGTCGATGCCGATGCTGCGCAGGTTCTGGATGAAGGGGTTCATCACCCGGTCCAGATTTGCGTCGAACTGAATGATCGACAGGGTCAATGTCTCGCCATCCGCGTTGCGGGCCAGCCCGTCGGCCCCCACCTCCCAGCCCGCCTCGGACAGCAGGCCAACGGCCGTCCGGCGGGTCCGGCGATCGACGGCGTTGCTGTCTGCCTCGTTGGTCGGCGGCATCGCCGCCTCTTCCGTCAGGATCGAGGTATCCAGCAGGCCCTCCTCGACCAGCGGCTCCAACACGGCCAGTTCGCCCGGTGTCGGCGCCCCCTCGGCCGCCAGATCCGAATTACCCCAGAAGGAATAAGGCCGCTCGTACAGGTCGTAGAACAGCGTCCGGTTCGACCATTCGAAGTTGAACATCAGCCGGACGGCATCGCGGACCCTGGGGTCTTGCCAAGGTTCCCGGCGCAAGTTGAAGGCCAAACCGCGCGACGCGTCGATCCCGGTATCGGGGATGGTTTCAGCCAAGACGTGGCCCCGCTGCACCGCCGGAAAATCGTACTGCGTCGCCCATTCCTGCGCATCAGCGGGCGTTCTGTAGGTGTATTCGCCGACCTTGAACGCCTCCAAGGCGGCGGTCTGGTCCAGGAATGCTTCGACGCGCACCCGGTCGAAGTTCATCCGGCCTCGGTTCATCGGCACATCCGCGCCCCACCAGTCGGGGTTCTTGGCGTAGACCACGGTCCGGCCCATGTCCACGCGATCCAGGACATAGGGCCCGGTGCCAAGGAACGGCCGCTCCGAGCTGTCGTCCAACCGGGTCCCCGTCTCCTCGAACCAACTCTTGGACCAGGCCAACCAGGCCCCCGACTGGGCCACCCGCGTGCGCATGTCGGCATCTTCGCCGAACTCGAACCGGACCTGGTGGGGGCCAATGGCCTCGATCTTGGAAAAGAAGTCGCCGATGGCCAGGCGAAATTCCGGGATGCCCTGTTCCAGGAACAGGTTGGCGGTGAATACCACATCCTCGGCCGTGAAGGGCCGCCCGTCCGAGAATGTCACGTCGTCCCGCAGATTGATGATCAACCAGTCCAGGCCTTCGGAATATTCGATGGTCGTGCAAAGATAGCAATACGTCCCATACGGATCGTCCGCGGCCGATACCATGATCCGTTCGTACAGAAGGGCGACGCCCGTCGATTCCGCGACCCCCTTGATCGTGAAGGGATTGAAGCTGTCGAACGTGGCCAGGGTCGCCAGACTGATCTCGCCCCCCTTGGGGGCGTCGGGGTTCACATAGTCGAAGACTTCATCCGGCCCGTATTTCAGCTCTCCGAAGTTGGAGTAGCCGTGGCTGACGGTGATCTCCTCCGCCTGCGCGGCGGCGGCGGTAGCGACCAGAGCGGCGGCGGCCAAGGTTCGGACGAGCATGCGGCGGGTCTCCCGTGTTGGTTGCCGGACAGGTAAGGGGCGGCCCGGCGGCAGCGCAAGGGCCCCTGCGTCACTAGGGGGTGAGATTAGCGCGGCCTCGCCTTGGGCAAAGGCCACGCGCTATCTCAGGCAGCCGGCCAAGGCGAAAGCGCCCGGCCGGGACCATAGAAAAAGCCGCCCGGCGGGCGGCTCCTCCCCATGCGCAGCGGGCGATTACTCCGAGAAAGTCGCGATATAGGCGATCAGGCTCGCGCGATCCTCGACGTCGTCCATTCCGCGATAGGCCATCTTGGTGCCCGGCGCGTATTCCGAAGGGTTCTCGATGAAGGCACTGATGTTTTCGGGCGTCCAGGCGCCGTCCTGGCTCAACAGAGCGTCGGAATAGGCATATCCCTCGGCCGCGTGCTTCTCGCGTCCGACCACGTTATACAGGTAAGGTCCGGTCCCGTTGGCCCCGTCCTCCAGACGGTGACAAGCGGAACACTGGCGCCACAGACGTTCACCCGCCTCTGCGGATGCGACAGCGTAAATCTCTTCGAACGGCACGTCCGGTTCGTCATCGACCGCCTCGGCCTCTTCACCGTCGTCGACGGCGATCACAAACCCTGCGGTATGCTCATCGTCGTGCCCGTGCGAGCCGACGTGGTAAAGGCTCTCGGCCCCCCACGCGCCGAGTAGGAACACCAGCAGCGCGGCGCAGATCGAACCGCCGGCCTTGGTGATGGTCATCGTGTCCATATGTGGGTTCCTCTCGCCTCTTCCGTCGCGCGTATGTATGGGACATCGCACCCGGGGCGCAACCGTTCCGATCCGCGACGAAACGCACCAGCACGGTAAGGGACCAAGATGGCCAAGATCGCCTTCCAGGGAGAGCTCGGATCCTACTCTCACCAGGCCAGTGCGGAGGCGCGGCCCGACCACGATCCGCTGCCCTGCACGACATTCGAAGATGCCTTGGCCGCCGTTCGCGAGGGCCGCGCCGATCTGGGCATGATCGCCATCGAAAACTCCACCTATGGCCGCGTGGCCGACGTTCACCGCCTGCTGCCGGGGTCTGGGTTGCACATCGTGGGTGAAGCCTTCGTGCGCGTTCGCATCGCCCTGATGGCCCCGCCGGGCACGGCGCTGGATCAGATCGACCACGTCCGCGCCCACGTCGTCCTTCTGCCCCAGGCGCGCGCCTTCCTCGACAGCCTCAACATCCGCTCCGAAGCCGCCGCCGACAGCGCCGGCGCCGCCGCCCATCTGGTCGATAACCCGGTTCACGGTCGCGGCGTTCTGGCGTCGGAACTGGCGGCCCGCACCTACGGCCTGGATGTGCTGGCCCACGACATCGAAGATCACGGCCACAACACCACCCGGTTCCTTCTGATGTCGCGGGATCCGCACCGGCCGGACGCGGCCTCGGGCCCGATCAAGACCACGTTCGTCTTCCAGGTCCGCAACCTGCCCGCCGCGCTCTACAAGGCCATGGGGGGCTTTGCGACCAACGGCGTGAACATGACCAAGCTGGAAAGCTACATGATCGACGGCCGCTTCACCGCGACCCAATTCTACGCCGATATCGAAGGGCACCCTGACGACGCCCCCGTCGCCCGCGCGCTGGAGGAACTGGACTACTTCACCTCGTCGCTGGACATTCTGGGCGTCTATCCGGCCGATCCCGACCATTTCGAAGGCGGCGGCCACCTGCCATGACGGCGCCGGTGACGCTGCATGGCTACCGGTTCAGCGTCTACCACAGGATTGCCCGTATGGCGCTGGCGGAAAAGGCGGTGGACCATGCGGTGACGGAGGTCGATCCGTTCGATCCCGCCCTGCCGGCCACATGGGTCCGGATGCATCCATTCGGCCGGGTTCCGGTCCTCGCCCATGGCGATTTCCACCTCTACGAGACCGCCGCCATCACCCGCTACATCGACGCCGCCTTCCCGGGGCCAGTCCTGACGCCCACGCCCGCGAAAGCCTTGGCCCGCATGGCCCAGGTCATCGCAATCGCCGACAATTACGGCTACCGTCCGCTCGTCCGGCAGGTTTTCGCCCATGGCGTCTTTCGCCCGGCAAATGGCCAACCCGGCGATCCCACGGAGGTCGCCACCGGCCTGGAGGCGGCGGTCCCGGTCCTGTCGGCCCTCGATCGGATCGCCGAGGAAGGCCTGATCCTGACCGGCACCGCGATCACCTTGGCCGATTGCCACCTCGCCCCGATGATCGCCTATTTCACGGCCGCGCCCGACGGCGCACGAGCGCTCGACCGGACACCGGCGCTCGCGGCTTGGTGGGACAGGCTGTCCCGACAGCCCAGCGTCCGGCAGACCGATCCGGGTCTGCCCAACAGCGACAACTGACCCCTACGCGGCCGGCGAATATCCCGCTTCGATGGTGCCGGCGAACGTCGCGACCCGTCCTTTGTAGCGCTTCGCCAGGGTCTGCCGTGCCAACTTGGCCGATTGCAGCATCAGCCGCGCCGTCATCGTCCGCGCCTTGGCCTCGGTCGTCACCGTCAGCCGCGTGCGGGCCGGGGCCAGCGCCTCCAGCTCAACCAGGATCGTTATCGCCATTCCGTCCGTACCCGCCGCCAAAGCCATCTGGCCCGGCGGCTCCAGCCGGTCCAGCACAACCTTCACTTGCCGCTTCTTGCCCATGATCTCGGCTTGTCCCGACCAGCTGGTCCCCGCTCCTGCGGGCCCCGGCGGCACTCGGTCCACGCGGCCCACGCGGCGGGCGATCCGGCGCTCGAACATATCGGTGTCCGAGACACGGGCCCAGACATGCTCAATAGGGGCGGCGACATCCTCGACGGCGACGAACTTCATGGCAGCTCCGGGGGCGACGTGGCAAAGGTTGCGAGCCTACCTACGCACTGCGCCAGGCAAATCAATCCGCCCCGCTCACTCCAACCGGTCGGCGAGCCAATTCCACAACAGGAAATGGGCGATGGCCCCTTCGCGGGCGGGCGTGATGCTGGGATGCAGGCCTGCGAACACGTCCGCCAGATCTTCACGGCTCAGCCAGACGGCCTCCGCGATCTCCTCCGGGTCGATCTCGATATCTTCGCTGATGGCCTCACCCTGCGCACCCAGCATAAGCGAGCCGGGGAAGGGCCAGGGCTGGCTCGAGAGATACCGCACCGGGCCAACGCGCACGCCCGTCTCCTCCCAGACTTCGCGGCGCACGGCGGCTTCCAATGTCTCGCCGGGTTCCATGAATCCGGCCAGGCACGAAAAGAACCCCTCGGGCCACCCGTGCGATCGGCCCAGCAGCACCTTGTCGCCGCGGGTCACCAGCATGATGACCACCGGATCGGTCCGCGGAAACTGCATGCGCCCGCAACCTGCGCAGCCCCGCATCCAGCCGGCCTTGCCTGGCTGCGTCTCGGTCCCGCAATTGGGACAGAAACCATGGGTCCGGTGCCATTCCAGCACGCCCTTTGCGGTCACCGCGATCTCCGCCTCCAGAGGCGTCAGATCCAGCATTCGCTGCCGCAATTCGTGGAACCCGGCCCCGTCCGGCAGGCCGCGGTGGATCTGCACCGACGGATCTCGAAACCCGCCGACCGCGTCATCCACATCGTCCACATCCAGGGTGGATACATCCCGCGTGAACAGCGCCGCGCCATTCATCCGGCCCACCAATACCGGAAAACCGACCTCGGAAAAGGCATGACCCTCCAGCGTCACCAAGCCGTGTCTGTCCATCGCGGGCTTTCCCCGCCACAGCGGCAGGGTCCGCGCGGGCAATTCGGCCAGCAGTTCGGGATGCCGCCGAAAATCCTCCGCTCGGTCCAGCCCGCCGCCGCCGAACGTCACCTGCTCCGCAATCTTCATCCGCGCGCCCCCTGCTCTGCTACCGCCCTAGATATCCCCGCCGTCCGAGCAAAGCCCCCATCCTGCCCAAAAAACAGGCACGCATGGTGGAAACTGCTTGAATCCCCGCCGACCTTCCGGCCACCCTCGGCACCATTGGCGGCGCGTCTGGTCCTCGCCGAGGTCGGGACCGCATCAACGCCGCCGATCAACTTGGGGAGATACCGATGTTCGCACGATTCGCCGCGCTCGCCGCCGCGCTGACCTTTGCCGCGCCCGTCCTGGCGCAGACCGAGATGCCCTTCGCGCTCGACTGGAAGTTCGAGGGCCCGTCCGCCGCCTATTTCGCCGCCATCGACAACGGCCATTTCGAGGCCCAGGGCCTGTCGGTCGAGATCAGCGCCGGCCAAGGCTCGCTGGATGCCATTCCGAAGGTGGCCACCGGCGCTTTCCCCGTGGGCTTCGCCGACATCAACTCGCTGATGCGCTTTCTCGATCAGAACCCGGACGCCCCAGTCACTGCCGTGATGATGGTCTATGACAAGCCCCCCTTCGCGGTCGTGGGCCGCAAATCCCAGGGCATCAACGGTGTGACGGACCTTGAAGGTTCCATCCTCGGCGCTCCGCCGCCCGATGGTGCCTGGGCCCAGTTCCCCATCTTCGCCGCCGAAAACGGCCTGGACGTCAATGAAATCACCATCGAGCCCGTCGGCTTCCCGACCCGCGAGCCCATGCTGGCCGAGGGCCAGGTGGATAGCGTCACCGGCTTCAGCTTCTCCAGCTACCTAAACCTCGTCCGCCTGGGCGTGCCCGAAGACGACATCACGACGATCCTGATGGCCGATCACGGCGTCGATCTGTACGGCAACGCGATCATCGTCAACACGGACTTCGCCGCCGAAAATCCCGAGGCCGTGACCGGTTTCCTGACGGCCGTCGCGGCCGGGTGGAAGGACGTCATCGCCGATCCGGCCATGGGTGCGGCTGCCGTGATCGCCCGCAATCCGGCCGGCGACGTCGATCTGGAACAGCGCCGCCTGCAATTGGCCATCGACGCCAATGTCGCAACGCCCTTCGCGCTTGAAAACGGCATGGGTGCCATCGACACGGACCGTCTGGCTCGCGCCATCGAACAGACGAAGCTGGTCTACGAATTCCAGAACGAGCCCGATCCCAGCCTCTATTTCGACGCTAGCTTCCTGCCCGACGCGGCGGACCGGCAGTTGCAATAATAGACGTCGCGGCGCCTCTCGCGGGGGGCCGCGTCAACGCAATCTCAACCAATGGGGTTCAAGGATGCCGATGACCACATCGACCGATATCCGACCGCAAAGGGATTGCCTTGACCGATACGTCATCTTCCACCCACCTCAAAGCCGAGCCGCGCTTGTCGGACCGGGTCGCCGCCGACCGGGCCGAGATCGACCTTCTGGCCGACCAAATGAACGAGGGAACCGGACTGTCCTGGCTCTGGGCCTTTCTCTTCGGACCCCTCTACTATGCGGTCTTCGGGTTCTGGGGCCGGGCCGGGATTGTGTTCGTGCTGAGCCTCTTTTTCATCGGCATAATCGTGTCTCCCTTCCTTGCGGCCGGCGCGTGGCGCGGGCGGGCGTTGGAAAAGGCCGAAAAGATGATCCTGCTGGACCGCGTGCGGAATCGGTAGCATCGCGGCCGGGGCGGCGCCGCTGATGTCCGTCCCTATCGCGCTCGACCACGTCACCCATGCCTATCAGACGGCGGCCGGCCCCCTGCCGGTGCTGGATGACCTGAGCATGGACATGCCCGAAGGCAGCTTTACCGCCGTGGTCGGCCCATCGGGGTGCGGTAAGTCCACGCTGACGCGCTTAGTGGCAGGCCTGATGAAGCCCGATCAGGGCGTCGTCAAGCTTGGCGGCCAACCGGTCACCGGGCCGCGCAAGACCGTCGGCATGGCCTTCCAAAACCCGGTCCTGCTGGAATGGCGCAGCATCCTGCAGAACGTCATGCTGCCGCTGGAAATCGTCTCGACCGGCATGTCCAAGACCCAGCAACAGGACCGCGCCCGCGAATTGTTGGCCTTGGTGGGCTTGGAGGGGTTCGAGGACAAGAAGCCCTCCGAACTCTCCGGCGGCATGCGGCAGCGCGCCTCGCTCTGTCGGTCCATCGTCCATCGCCCCGAAGTCCTGATCCTGGACGAACCCTTCGGTGCGCTCGACGCCTTCACGCGCGAAGACCTTTGGCAGACCATGCATGACCTGCGCGCAATCGAACGCTTCACCTGCGTCCTGATCACCCACGACCTGCGGGAATCGGTCTTCCTCTCGGACCGCACGGTGGTCTTCAGCGCCCGCCCCGCCCGCGCCCAGCGCACCGTCGAGATCGACCTGGGCCCCGACCGCACGCTGGACGATCTCTACACCCCACGGGCCGTCGAATTGCTTGCCACGCTCCGCCGCGAAATCCAGATCGCCCAGGGCCGGGAGCCCGAACCGTCTCCGACGGATCAGACCAGGGCGGCAACCGCCGCAAGTGCCCGATGAACCAAAGCCTCCGCCCCATCCTGGTCCCCGTCGCCGCGATGGTAATCTTCCTGCTCCTCTGGGAACTGCTCGTCTGGGCCAATGGCTGGCCGAATTTCATCATGGCCTCGCCCTCGGACCTCCCTCCCGCCTATATCCGCTATTGGGAACTCTTCCTGATCGGCGGCTGGCAAACCCTCTGGCGCACCGTGTTGGGCCTGTTGCTGGCCATCGTCTTCGGCCTGCTCCTCGGCATGGTGATGGGTTTCTCCCGCCTGGCGCGCGAAGCGCTCTATCCGCTCCTCGTGGGCTTCAACGCCGTCCCCAAGGCCACCGTCGTCCCGATCCTCGCGCTCCTCTTCGTGGGCCAGCACGACTTCAACACCGTGCTCCTGGCCTTCATGATCTCGTTCTTCCCCATCGCCGTCTCGGTCTCCATCGGCCTGTCCACGCTAGAGCCCGAATACCGCGACATCCTCCGCTCGCTCGGCGCTTCCCGCGCCACGATCTTCTGGAAGATCGCGCTCCCGAAGACCCTCCCGGAATTCTTCGGCGCCCTGAAAGTCGCCGTCACGCTGGCCTTCATCGGCACCAACCTGATGGAGATCGTCTCACCCCATGGCCGCGGCCTGGGCGCTTTGTTCGACTCGGGCCGCACCAACGCGGATTACCCTCTGATGTTCGCCGTCCTCATCGCGCTGGCCGTCTTGGGCATCGCGCTCTTCTACGTGGTCGTCTTCCTGGAGAAGATCTTCGCCGGGTGGGCGGAACGGTCGCCGAACTGAGCTAGGGCCCGGCTCCTCCCCACCAGGGCTTCTATCGCAGCTTCCGCAGGCGCGCGTCGAACTCGCCGCGATCCACATAGCAGCCCTGCAAGTGCCGCCGCCCGGTGGACGGGTCGAATGCCCCGCGCCCGTGCAGCACCCGGCGGTTGTCGAACGCCACCATCTCACCGGGGGCCAGGCGCATCTCGATCCGAAACCGAGGATCCCGGGTCAGCGCCATATAGGCGCGGTAGGCACGGTAATAGGCTGGCAGCACATCCGGCCCCATATCGAACACATCGGCGATATGCGCGTTCCAGCGTAGCTCGATTACCCGGCCCGCCCCGTCCAGCGTGATCACCGGCCGCCGTACCCGGATATCCGTCTCGGCATCGTGGAAGCGGAACGGGATCGGCACATGGGCCAGCAAGTCGAACGCCGCCGGGTCCTCGACCCGCAGCGCCTCGGCCATGGCCACGCCATCGGCGAAGACCGACCCGCCGCCTTCCGCCGCGTTCTCCAGGCAATGCAGGAACTGATAACCCGGCGGCACCTCCTGGTTCGGCAGGTCCGTGTGCAGCGGCAGGGCGTCAGAGGTATAGGCCGAATTGTTCGGATCGGGCTTTGAGACGACCTCGAACGTGGTCCCGAAATTGGTCCGCCGCAGGAAGCCGATCCGTTCGGCCAGCGCCACACCCGCCCCCGCGCCCGACAGACCCTCGACCAAGGTCAGCCCGCCGGCCTTCGTGTCGCGCAGCCAAGCCCAAAGGGCCGCGGCGGATCCCGCGACCGCCGCCGCCCCGTGGCGCGGCGGCTCGAAGCCCTCTGTCCAAGGCTGGAATGCGATCTCGGCCGGGTCGGCGCTGGCGCGGCCCGGCCGGTGCCGCGCCAGCCAGGACAGATCGAACGCCACCGGCCCGGCATCGGCCCAGTCCAGCAGCAGCGTCTCGCCCTCGATCCGGGCATCGCGCAGGACCGGCCTGTCCGGCACGGCCAAAAGATCCAGCACCCGTTCCTGCGTGGCCGGGTGGAAGGCGTCGGGGCCATTATCGCGAAGCCAGATCAGCGGGTAATCGGCGGCAGCATCGGGCCAATGCAGGCGTAACGCGCCCTCGCCCATGGTCAGTTCGGTCATGTGGGAAATCCTGATGGCGTGAAACGGAGGGGCGATACCCTCACCGTCCCGGCGGCCACCAGAATTGCGGCTTTCCGTAGGGTCGACCCGGAAGGCGCCCCGGACAGGGATCGTGGTCCGTCATCATGGCCCGAAGCCTAGTCCGCGCGCGCCGCTGCCGTCCACGAAAATCCGGCCCGCTTGCATCGCCGCCCGGCGCGGCCTATCTGCCTAACTGAGAGGTTGGCGCGGGCAGGCGCCTTGTGAACCTGGTCAGGTCCGGAAGGAAGCAGCCACAACGAGCCCCGTCTGGGTCGTCGTCCAGCCTCTCACCCGCTCCTCCCGACATGATTCCCGGGCGTCGGCGCCATGATCCGCGGCCAGCATGGCGCGCCCTTGGCCCCCAACACATCCAGATGCCCGATCCGGGCCAATCCGACCGCGTCAGGTCGGATCACCATCTGAGACTTGTAAGCCGCCGGATAGGCCCGCATCAGCCGCCAGACCGATTTCGGCGGGCACAGATCGTCATCCGACACCGCCACGACCCGCATGGGACAGGCCAGCCCGTCCGGCCGCGCAACGCCAAGATCGGGATCCGCCCCGTGGAAGGCCCGCGATAGGCACCAGAGCCGCCATTGCGCATAGACACCGGCGGGGATGTCGTGTCCTACGCCCAAGGCCTTGGCCGGCAACCGTCCCAACCGGCGCGACAGGGTCACGAGACCCGGCGCCCAGAACGCCCGCGCGAGGGCTTGATACGGCCAGGGATGGTCGGACACATGCACCGCCCCCGCCGCGACGCAGATCACCCGATCAATCCGGTCCAGCCCGGTCTGGAAAGGCAGCATCATGCCACCCAGCGAATGCCCGATCACCCAGAGCGGCACGCCCGGCACCGCCGCCGCCACATGGTCCCGCGCCGCCTGCTGATCCCGCACGCCCCAATCTGTCATGGTCGCCGGGCTGTTCCGGGGCGACCCCGACCACCCGAAATCCCGATAATCGTAGGTCAGGCACGCGACGCCCTGCCCGGCCAGCCAATCGGCGAAGGTCCCATAAAACCGGGCCGGCACGCCGGTCGCCCCATTCAGCACAGCCACCGCGCGAGGAGGTCCGTCAGGACGGATGAACCGCCCCCGAAGAACGGCCCCCTCGGCTGGGATTTCCACATCCATGCGACCCCCCCCCCATAGACCATATGGTCTAGACCATATAGTCTAATGCCATCCCCTGGACCGTTCGGTCAAGGCATGCGATCCCACGCCATGTCCGACGCGCAGATCTCCACCCGCGACCGCTTGACCCAGGCCGCCGCCCGCCTGTTTCAGGAAACCGGCTATAACGGCACCTCGGTGGCCGAGGTGCTGGCCACGGCCCAGGTGCCGAAAGGCTCGCTTTATCACCATTTCCCCGATGGGAAGGCCGACTTGGCCCGCGCCGCCGCCGCCATGGCCTCCCAAGTCATGCTCGACATCGTCGCGGCCGCCTACGATCCGGCGGACGACTTTGCCCACGGCACCGCCCGCCTGGCCGAGAAATTCGCCCGCCTCTTCGAACGCCACCCCCATTGGCGCGCCTGCCCGGTCCAGACACTCCTGCTAGAAGGGCCCCTGGCCGCAGATACCGCGCCGCTCCTGCAAACCTGGATCGACGCGACGGCGGCGCAGGCCGCCCGCCTCGGCCAGACGGCCCCCGACCGCGCCGCCACCCGCCTCTGGACGATGCTTATCGGCTGCTGGACCCTGGCGCGCGCCCAGGACGATCCGGCGCCGTTGCGGGCACTGCCCACCTTGCTCAATTGATCTGCGACCCTAGCTGACGGATCATGAAGCAAGGCACCGACGATCAGGACACCAAAACCGACTGGGCCGAATGGCGCACCGATTGGGCCGAGGACCGCACCGTTCTCGCCAACGAGCGGACGTTCGCCGGCTGGATGCGCACCGGCATGGCCGCCATCGCCATCGCCGTGGGCCTGCGCGCCGTCTTCAGCGAGGCGGAGCCGACTTGGATCCCCAAAGCCGTCGCCACGCTCTTCATCCTGGCCTCGCTGGCGATCTTCTATTCGGCCTGGAAGAATTCCTGCAAGGGCCAGCGCCGCCTCGACACCCACGACACCCAAGAACAGGACACGACGGCCTTCGGCCTGCTCTCGGCCATGTTCTCGGTCGGCGCCGTCCTGGTCTGCGGCGTCCTCTGGACGCTCTGAGGTCGAGACGGCTACATAGGCGCTCGACCCAGGGGGCCATATGAGCGAATCCGAATATCAGGTCCTGGCGCGCAAGTATCGGCCCGCCACCTTCGCCGATCTCAAGGGCCAGGACGCCATGGTCCGCACCCTGAAGAACGCCTTCGCCGCAGACCGCATCGCCCAGGCCTTCATCCTCACGGGCATCCGTGGCACCGGAAAGACCACCACCGCCCGCATCATCGCCAAGGGCCTGAACTGCATCGGCCCCGACGGCACTGGCGGCCCCACAACCGAACCCTGCGGCGTGTGCGAGCCCTGCCTGGCCATTGCAAAAGGCAACCATGTGGACGTGCTGGAAATGGACGCCGCGTCGAATACCGGTGTCAACGACGTCCGCGAAATCATTGATTCCGTTCACTACCGGGCCGCGTCGGCGCGCTACAAGATCTATATCGTGGACGAGGTCCACATGCTCTCCAACTCGGCCTTCAACGCCCTGTTGAAGACGCTGGAAGAGCCGCCCGCCCACGTGAAATTCATCTTCGCGACCACCGAGATACGGAAGGTCCCCGTCACCGTCCTGTCCCGTTGCCAGCGGTTCGACCTCCGTCGGATCGAGCCGGAGGTGATGATCGACCACCTGCGCGGGATCGCGGGCCTGGAAGGTGGCGACATCGCGGATGATGCGCTCGCGCTGATCGCCCGCGCCGCCGAAGGCTCGGCCCGCGATGCCATGTCCCTGCTGGACCAGGCGATCAGCCATGGCGCCGGCGAGACAACGGCCGACCAAGTCCGCGCCATGCTTGGCCTGGCCGATCGCGGCCGGGTCATGGACCTCTTCGACATGATCATGCGCGGCGACGCGGCGGGCGCGCTTTTGGAACTCGGCGCGCAATACAGCGACGGCGCCGACCCCATGGCCGTCCTGCGCGACCTGGCCGAGATCACCCATTGGGTCTCCGTCATCCAGATCACCCCGGAGGCCGCCGAGGACCCGACCGTCAGCCCAGACGAGCGCGCTCGCGGTCAGGCCTTCGCTCAAGCGCTCCAGATGCGCTCGCTCACCCGGATGTGGCAGATGCTGCTGAAGGCGCTCGAAGAAGTCTCCAACGCCCCCAATTCGATGATGGCCGCCGAGATGGCCATCATCCGCCTGACCCATGTAGCCGACCTGCCCTCGCCCGACGAGTTGATCCGCAAACTCCGCGACCAACCCGCGCCCCAACCCGCCAGCCCGGCTCCGCGCCCCGCGCCCTCGGGCGCTGGCGGCGCCCCGACGGCCCGCGCCCGCGGCTCGGCCCAACCCGCGCTCCAACCGGAGACGGACCAGGCCCTGGCCCGCTTCCAGACCTTCCCCCAGGTGGTCGATCTGATCCGCGCCAACCGCGACGTGAAGCTGCTGGTCGAGGTCGAGACCGGCCTGCGCCTCGTCCGCTACACCCCCGGCCTGATCGAATTCGAACCCTCGCCCGCCGCGCCCGCCGACCTTGCGCAACGCCTGGCGGGCCGCCTGCAAGGCTGGACCGGCGTCCGCTGGGTGGTGACCATCGCCAACCAGCCCGGCCAGCCGACCATCGCCGAAATCCGCGACGCTGAGACTCGCGCCGTCGAAGCCGAGGCCCTGGCACATCCGCTGACCCAGTCGGTCCTCGCCGCGTTCCCCGGCGCCGAACTGATCGAAGTTCGCACCCGCGCGGCGGCCATGGAAGCCGCCGCCGAGGACGCGCTAGAAGAGGTCGAAGACGAATGGGATCCGTTCGACGAGGGATGATCTGCCCCGCGCGGTCATGACCGCGAAAGGCGACCGCCCAGCCCCACGACCGCCGACCGAACCGAACATCCCCTCAGAAGTGCGGCCCATATTTCCACTTGTCGGCATCCGGCGTCACTTCGTCCAAATCGTAGTCGGCCCCCCGCAGACGATCTGCAATCGCCAGCCCATCCCTGGCAGCCTCGTCGATATATTGGCGCCCCAGCGCCTCGTCCTGGGCCACCCCATGCCCACGCATCAGGTTCAGCCCATGGTTGAACCGCCCATTCGGATCCCCCGCCTCTGCTGCACGACGGTCCCATTCGGCGGACGCGTCCGGATCGTAGTCGCCTCCTAACCCATTATTCTCCAACTGGCTCAACCACGTCATGGCCTTGGTATACCCCGCATCGGCGCAGTGCCGGGCCAGCCGCCGGGCCAAGACGTGATCGCTGGTCTTGGTGACGTTGATCCCCAGCGAGCAGGTGATGGAATCGATCACACCCATCTCGATCCTCCGGATCAGCATGTCACGCCCGGTATCCTGGGGGTTGAGAATGCCAAGATCGTCTTCGACCGTGGTCAGGGGCTCGGCATGGACCGCAGCCGGAAGAAGAAGCATCAAGAGAACTGGTATCGACAGTCGCATGGCGATGGCCTCCCGTGCCGTGACCGTATCCGTCGACGGCCCTCCCGTCACCGTGACCAAGGTCGTAGACCGACAAACCATTGGCTAAATTAAGGAACGACGTCTCCACCCCCAATCATGCGGCGTCCCCGGCTGATGGTCCGATCCGACGGTCGGAGGCGTTGCAACTTGGACCAGTCTAACCAGCCGATCGGGTGGACGCCGTCGTCCCAAACCGCTCGACCGCCCCTTCCTGCGTTTCTCTTCCTCTGACCCAAAGGGCCTTCGGGGGTTTCTTAAGGGGGCAGACAGCCCCCTTAAGCGGGGAGCGCGAGGGGAAGCCCCCTCGCTCACCCTCAGCCAAACGTCCCTCGGTTGCAGCGGAGCGCCAGGATCGCTACCTGCTATCAAACCCAGCACGGAAAAGGATCAGGCACGATGTTCAAGGGATTGGGCGGCCTCGGCGACATGGCCGGGATGATGAAGAAGGCCCAGGAAATGCAGGCCAAGATGGGCGAGATGCAGGAGGGCCTGAACGCCATCCAGGTCACCGGCGAAAGCGGCGCGGGCCTGGTCAAGGCCACGGCCACCGCCAAGGGCGAGTTGATCGCGCTGGATATCGACCCGTCGATCTTCGACCCGTCCGAGAAGGAAATGGTCGAGGATCTGATCCTGGCGGCCATCAAGGACGCCCAATCCCGCGCCTCCGACCGCCAGAAGGAGGAGATGGGCAAGATGGCCGAGGGCCTGGGTCTGCCGCCGGGGATGAAACTGCCGTTCTGACCGCCCCCCGTGGACGACCACCGCGACATCGAGGCCCTGATCGGCTTGATGGCCCGTTTGCCGGGCCTTGGCCCCCGCTCGGCCCGGCGTGCGGTCCTACATCTCATCAAGAAGCGCGACACGCAGCTTCTGCCCCTGGCCAAGCTGATGGACGAGGTCGGCCGTTCCGTCCGCACCTGCCTCAATTGCGGCAATCTCTCGACCGCCGATATCTGCACCATCTGCGACAGCGAGAAGCGGGCCAACGGGCAGATCTGCGTCGTCGAGGACGTGGCCGATCTCTGGGCCATGGAGCGGGCTCAGGTGTTCCAAGGCCGCTACCACGTCTTGGGCGGCACCTTGTCCCCCCTGGACGATATCGGCCCCGAGGACCTGTCCATCCCCAAGCTGCGCGACCGCGTGACAGCCGAAGCGATCTCCGAAATCATCCTCGCGCTGAACGCCACTGTCGACGGACAGACGACAGCCCACTACGTCGCGCGGGAATTGGAGCCGACGGGGGTGGGAATCACGGGCCTTGCCCAGGGCGTTCCAGTGGGCGGAGAGCTCGATTACATGGACGATGGCACGCTTCGGGCCGCATTGTCGTCGCGCAAGCCACTATAAGTGCCCATTTCGTCTCCAATTGACCCGATTCATCCCGCATTCTGGCCATCCTTTGATTAAGGGAAGGTCAATGACCGATCTCTTGCTCCTACTGGCCGTTGCCGTGCTGTCCGGCATCACGGGTGCCTTGGTGATGCGCGACCGCATGCGGGTGGCGCCGCCGAAGCGACCGTCCGAACCGATGGTGCGCACGGTCGAAGCGACGCCGTCGGACGGGTCGGGCGGTGCCGTCGTGCTCCTGGATGTCGATGGCATGTCGATCCTAAATGAGGTCGAAGGCTACGATGTCGGCGACCGCCTTCTGGACCGGATCGGCGATGCCCTGGCCCGCGTCCTGCCTCGCGGCGCGGGATTGGAACGGCTGGAAAACGGGCGCTTCGCGCTCTGGATGCCGGCGGCGACCGTGGACGAAGCCGCCGCGCTGGCCGATCAGATGCGCAAGATCGCATCCCAGGCGATCGTTCCCGGCCGGTCCGGCAACCTGACCAGAACGCTGACCGCAGGCGTCACCGCCGTATCCGGCCAGGAAGGCCGCGCCCGCGCGCTGTTGCATGCCGATGCCGCCGTCGCACGGGCCAAGGCCCTGGGGGGCGACCGGATCGAACGCTCGACCGCTCCGCTGACGCCCCCGCTCCTATCGACGCGGGCCGAAGTCTCGCGGGCTATCTCGTCCGGTGAACTGGCCTACCATCTCCAGCCCATCGTGGACTTGAAGACCGAACGGCCTGTCGGTGCCGAGGCATTGCTGCGCTGGCATCGGGGCGACGGCCAGACGGTGGGCCCGGACAGCTTCGTGGACCAGATCGACCGCATCCCCGTCGCCGGCGCCGATCTGATCCCCGATCTGGCGGTCTCTGCGGTGGGCGACCTGCTGACGCAGTCGGAAAATTACGTGACCTTCAACGTCACGGGCGCCGTCCTGGATGGCAGCGACGGCCCAGGCCGCCGATGGTTGGAGACGCTGCTCACACGCCTGCCGCCCGACCGGGTGGTGATCGAGATCGTGGAAAGCGCCATCGTCGTCTCGCCCGAGCGATCCATCGCCCTGATCCGGTCGCTGCGATCCCGCGGCGTGCGGATCGCCCTGGACGATTTCGGCACGGGCCTGTCGAACCTGGAACGCCTGCGCCGCATCCCGGCGGACATCCTGAAGATGGATCGGGCCTTCGTGGAAGGCCTCGGCACGGATGGCCGGGAGGAGGCGATCCTGCGCTGCCTCGCGTCGCTGGCACAGGCGCTTGACCTGGATCTGGTCGCCGAAGGGATCGAGACGGCCGGCCAGGCGCGAGCCCTGCGCGACCTGGGCGTGAAATACGGCCAAGGCTGGTATTTCGGGCGCCCATCGCCGGAATTCACCACACCGCCGGTGCCGATGCCGCCAATCGCTTGACGGGCCGCTGCCCTATCGCACGGGCGACAGCAGCGCATCGTCCAGCTGGCAATCGCGGACCACGTCGGCGCCGCAATCCCGCGGCGACAGGTCCTTGGTGAGGCAGATCCGGACCTCCTGCACCCGACCCTGGCGGCAGGTGACGGTCAGCCCATCGGGCGCCAGATCCGGGTTCACGTCCAGGAACGCCTCCTCCACGACCTGGGCGGGCAAGGTCACCTCCCGCCCCACGTCACGGATGGAGGCGGGTCGCTCGACGGCCCCATAGGCCGCGCGGGACACTGCGAAATACGCCGCCGCGCTGAGCCCCGAGCAGCTGCCATGCTTCTTCCACTGGTGCCAGGCCAGGCCGGACGAGCCCATGATATCCGCCATCGCCGCCGTCTGCCCCCGCGTTGCGGGACGCTGGGCCGTGGGGCAGTAGCTCGGCCAGCCGGTTTCGTATTGCGGCCAAAGCCCGTGCAGCGTGAACCCGAAGCCCCGGCCGGGATCGCATTGATCCGACCCGCGCCCATCGCCTTCCAGGGCGCACCAGGTCGGCGTCCAACTCAGGGCCAGGACGTAATAGTCGAACTCTCCGGCCCGCTCGCCCTCGGCCGTGGCGGGCGGAACCGCGGGGGACAGCAAGGCAGCCGCCCAAAGGGCTGTGATCCATCGGCGCATTCGGTCTTCCCCCTGGCGATCGCCTTGCCTATATACCCGCCCAAGTTCCCCGAACGCGAGACCCCACGGCCCCGGCCGCAGCCCCTGATCCGGGCGACGGGATCGGCGTGTCCGACGACAGGAGAAGACGATGAACAAACCGATCATGGCCAAGGCCACCGCCGTCTGGCTGGTCGATAACACGACGCTCAGCTTCAAGCAGATCGGCGATTTTTGCGACCTGCACGAATTGGAAGTTCAGGGCATCGCCGATGGCGACGTGGCCGTGGGCGTCAAGGGCTTCGACCCCATCGCCAACAAGCAGCTCACCCAGGACGAGATCACCAAGGCCGAGAAGGATCCGACCCACAAGCTGCGCCTGCTTCACAACCCCGCCTCCGAGGGCGAGCAGAAGCGCCGCGGTCCGCGCTATACGCCCCTGTCGAAGCGCCAGGACCGGCCGAATTCGATCCTGTGGCTGGTGAAGTTCCACCCCGAGCTGACGGACGCGCAGATCTCCAAGCTGATCGGCACGACCAAGCCGACGATCCAGTCGATCCGCGAGCGGACCCATTGGAACATCCAGCAGATGGAGCCCATCGACCCCGTCGCCCTGGGCCTGTGCAAGCAGACCGAACTGGACGCCGTCGTCCAGAAGGCCGCCGCCAAGAAGGCCGCCGAGGGCGAGGTGATGACCGACGACGAGCGGCGCAAGCTGGTCTCGACCGAGACCTCGCTGGGGATGGATCCGGAGCCGAAGATCCCGGCGTCCATGTCGGGGTTGGAGACGTTCTCCCTGTCGAACACGGAGGACGATGGCGAAGACCCGCGCGACACCCGGGACGTCCGGGACGCGGACAGCTTCTTCAACCTGCCCGAGTCCAAGGACGACGAGGACGACGACCAGCCATAGGGTGCGTGATCGGCACGCACCGGTCACCTAAACCCAAGCGGCCGCCCCTCTCTTGGGCGGCCGTTCTTGAATTCAACCGGCCAGCAACCGGGCCCGGACCAGCCGCTTCATCTGGTCGAGATATTTCTCCTGCGACCATCCCAGGTCGAGCCGCAGCGTCTCCCACCCGTGAACCGAGAGGACCGCGAACAGCAGGTCCGTCGCGGTCCCCTCGTCCAAATCCGCCGTCAATTGCCCGTCCCGCGCCAAGGCTGCGACAGCTGCGGCGCAGCCACGGCGAACGCCGGCCATCCGGTCCGCCCAAGCGGCTCGCGCGTCCGGGTCTTTCGACTGCATCTCCATCAACGCGCGCGCCACGCCGTGGATCAGGGGGATGTAGTTTCCCCAGGCCTCCACCCAAAGCGAGAGCCGCTCCTCCCCGGTGGTTGCTGCCCGGCTGGCGGCTAGGCGCGCCTCGACGTCTTGCTTGTCGTCCAGGTGGCGGACGGCGGCCATCAGCAAGTCCGCCCGATTCGGAAAATTCAGATAGACCGCCTGGCGGCTCAAGCCCGCCGCCTTGGCGATATCCGACATGCGGACGGGTTTTTCCCCCCTTTTTTGAAGGAGTTCGATGGCGGCATCCAGGATGCGGTCGCGGGTCGGAGGACGGTCACTTGACATCATGTCAAGTTATCAGCCATAGATAGGACGTCAACTTTACATGATGTAAAGTTTAGCCCGAAAGAACATGTCATGAACGTCATCGTCTTCGGCGCCACCGGATCGGTCGGCCGCCTGGCCGTCGCCCAGATGCTGGATCGGGGCCATCGCGTCACCGCTTTCGCCCGCCGCCCCGATCGGCTGGATCTCGACCATCCCGACCTGCACCGCGTGGCGGGCGATGCCGAAGATGCCATCGCCGTAGCCGCCGCCGTCCAAGGCCAAGACGCCGCTGTCGTGGTTCTGGGCGCAGGGATGTCGCGCACAGGCCAAGTTCGCTCCAAGGGCACGCTCAACGTTATCCATGCCATGCAGCGCCACGGCGTCCGCCGCCTGATCTGCCAATCCACCCTGGGCGCCCATGACAGCTGGCCCAACCTGAACGCCATCTGGAAGTACGTCATGTTCGGCGCCCTGCTCCGCCCGGTCTTCAAGGACCACGAACGGCAGGAGGACATGGTCCGCGCCAGCGGCCTGGACTGGACCATCGTTCGGCCCGGCGCCTTCACCGACGACCCGTCCGGCGGCCCGGTCCGCGAAGCCTTCGGCCCCGAAGAACGGGGCCTGCATCTCAAGATCTCCCGCGCCGACGTGGCCGCTTTCCTGGCCCGCGAATTGTCCGACCGGCGCTATGCGGGTCAGGCCGTGGCGGTGTCATCATGAGCCCGGACCTGTCCATCTCCTCCCCCGCCGGCCTGTCCATCGCGGCCCGGCCCGGCCGTCGAATCCCATCGCGGTCGGCTGGCCGTCTGACCGCTGCCATGGCGGCGCTGGCGGTCGCCTGGCTCGCGGCTTCGCATCTGGCTCTCTTCGCGCCAAAGAACACCCATCCCACGCCCGAAATGCTGGCCGCGTGGGAAGAGATGATGGAGAACGGCTAAGGGGCGATGGGGTGAAACCCCATCCTACGCATTCAGCGATTCGACATAACGTCGCAGCTCCGCCGCCTCATGCCGGGCCTCGCGCAGGCCATCCATCGTGGCCTGCAATTCCGCCTCGGTCTGGCTCAGCCGCGTGCCCAGCTCGTTCTCGCGGTATTCCAGATAGGTGATCGCCTCGTCCCGCTGCTCTTCCGCGTCATGCAGGGCTTTCGCCATCTCCTCCAACTCGGCCACATCCGAAACGGTGACGCGGCTGAACCGGTAGACCAGCCAGGACGCGAACCAGCCCAGAAGGAAGGCCACGAACAGGATTACGGCGATGGCGATGACGAATTCGGTACGGTTCATTGGGTCTCCTCCGCCTCGGGCGCGGGGCCGGGCTCGGCAATGGCCTCCGGGTCCGGTGTCTCGGCCCCGGCGTCCGTCTCGGGCGCGCTCTCGACAATTGCGTCGGCGGTCCGGTCCCGGCGGCCCAGCACGGTGAACGTGATCCGGCGGTTCGCCTCGCGCCCCTCCTCGGTGCCGTTATCGGCGATCGGCTGCGTCTCGCCATAGCCCACGGCCACCAATTGCGACGGCGGCACGCCCCGCTCGATCAGCGCCGCGCGCACGGCCTCGGCCCGTTCCTGCGACAAGGTCTCGTTCATCACTTCCCGGCCCTGGCTGTCGGTATGCCCGCCGATCTCGAAGACCGACCGGCTGCACGCGTCCAGCCGGTCGCTCAGCGCCGTCAACTGGGTGTCGCCGGTCACGTCGATCACCGCCTCGCCCGGCGGGAAAGTCAGCTTCTTGTCGATCAGGATCTGGTTCAGGCTGGCCTCGCATTCCTCGGGCGTGGGAATGTTCAGCGTCGGATCCAGCTCCTCCTCGTACGTCACGTCGATGCGCAGCACCGCATCGGCGCCCAGCTTCTGGGTCAGGACACGGCTGATCTCGGCCTCGGCCTGGCTGTTGCCGGTGACGCCGCGAATTTCCAGCAGGGCCGGCTGCACCACAAGCGACCCGTATTCCAGCCGCGCCAGCGCATCCAGCCCCGCCAGAACGCGCACCGGCCATCCTTCGGGCAGCGACCGGTCCTCGCGCGTGGCCAGATAGGTCTGCCCCACCCCGAACAGCGCGCGGCCATAGGACAGCACCGCCATTTCCTGCGCTTCGTCATACAGCCGTCCGCGCAGTTGGACCTGGCCTTCCGGCGCGCGGGTGGCGACGAATTCCGGCGTGGCCGTCTCGCCATCTCCGGTGCCGTCGATCTGATCGGGCTGGTCCAACACAGCCGTCAGCCCGAAGATATCCGGCAGCGCCCGTTCCAACTCGGCGGCGACGCGCTCGAAGACGGCCGGATCGACATCGTCGCCCCCGCGCAACGCCACATCCGCATCCGACACCGTCAGGGTCCCGCCCCCGATCTCGCCCAACGCCTCGATCCCAGATGCGATGGCCCGGCCCCAGGACGGCGACGGCGTGCCCAGGGCCAGCACGCAGTCGGCCTTCCCCTCGAACCCCACCGAGGCGGCCGCCGTCAGGATCTGGCGGCGCGCAGCCTCGCTGTCGACGGCACAGGCCTCGAAGCGGGGGCCGCGATCGGCAGGCATGACGAAGCGCAGCGTGAAGGGCGCCACGACCGGGCGGGGCGCCGCGATATCCAGCTCCAGAACCACGTCGCGCGGGCGCGCGCGGGTCAGCCGCGTCTCCAGGCGCACCCGCTCCTCCGCCGTATCCGCGACGGCATTGACCGAGACGCGGCCGGGCTCGACCGAGACCTTGGAGCGCGGCAGATCCTCCAACACCTCCAGAGCGAAGCGCAGGGCGGGCTCCCAGGTCTCGGGGATGGGCTGGTCGACGCTTTCGACCATGTTGGTGACCGGCACCCCGCCCGAGATCAGCGGCGACATCAGCGAGGTCAGAAGCTCCGGCCCGCCGGCGGACGGGACCAGGCCGATCACCGAGACGCCGCTGTCGTTGCGCAGCAGTTCCAGCGAGAAGCGGGGCGTCAGCGACCGATCTTCCTCGATCACGTCCATGGCATCCACGATACGGCCCGGATCGACCACTTGCCCGGCCTGGGTGATCGCCCGGAACCGGGCCGGTTCGCTGGGCGCGAAACCGGCCAGGACCAGCAGCAACCCGTCGGTCTGCACCTCGGCCCAATCCAGCCCGGCGGCGGCCAACTGCCCTTCCACGGCCTGGCGCGACGTCTCTTCGACATAGCCCGCCGCCATCCAGGCCACCGCGCCCGAGGCCGCCGCGGCGACACTGAAGGCGGTCAGCGATCCGATGATGTGTCTTCGGCTCATGCGGCTTCCGATAACTCCCCAGGACGGCTTAGCCGTCCCGGCGGGATGGGGCAATCAGAGCGCGGCGGCAATGGCGAAAAACGGCAGGGGGATCAGACCGGCGGTCCGGTTGGACCGGAAGATATCCAGGCACCCCGCCGGGTCGCGGATGTCGAGCCGTGCCAGCTGCCAGCACAGATGCGCCCCCATGGCCCAGACGCCCAGCATCGCCACCAGACCGGCCATGGACGGCAGGGCGGCCAAAGTGCCCCCGGCCATCAGCAAGACGGTGGCCGCCAGGAAGGCGCGCATCCAGGGCTCGGGCCGGTCGCCGAAGCGGCGGGCGGTGGACTTCACCCCGATCAGCGCATCGTCTTCGATGTCCTGGTAGGCGTAGATCGTGTCGTAGAACAGCGTCCAGGCGATGCCGCCCAGGTACAGCAAGACAGGCGCCAGGCTCAGCGATCCGGTGAAAGCGGCCCAGGCCAGCAGCGCGCCCCAGTTGAAGGCTAGCCCCAAGAAGACCTGGGGCCACCAGGTGACCCGCTTGGCGAAGGGATAGACAGCGACCGGCAGCAGCGACAGCACGCCCAGCCAGATCGCCGTCGGGTGGAAGGTCAGAAGGATCGCGAAGGACACCAGCGCCTGCGCCACCATCCAGATCAGCGCGCCACGCACGCCCACCTGCCCGGCGGGGATCGGCCGCGACCGCGTCCGCTCGACCGCGGCGTCGAAGTCGCGGTCCGTGACATCGTTCCACGTGCAGCCCGCGCCGCGCATCAGGAAGGCGCCGATAAAGCAGCCCAGCGCGATCCACGCTGCCTCCCACCGCCAGCCGGTGGCGCCGACGGCCAGGATCAAGCTCCACCAGCAGGGCAGCAGCAACAGCCAGGCGGGTCCGGACCGATCCGCCCGGCTGAGCCGCAGATAAGGCCGCGCCCCCTGGGGGGCCAGCGTATCCACCCAGTTGCCCTTGACGGCGTCGGCCACTTGGCCTTGATCGGGGCCTTGATCAGGCGTGTCGGTCATCGGGGGCATCCCATGGACAGCAAAGTCAGGCTGCATGTAGCCGGTCCCCTCGGGCCGGGGCAATCGGTCCAGGTGACGCGCGACCAGGCGCATTACCTGTCGGGCGTCATGCGCCTGTCGCCCGGCGACACGCTGGAAATCTTCGACGGCACCTCCGGCGGCTGGCGCGCCCGGATCGAGACCGTGTCCAAGCGTGGCGCCACCCTGGCCTGCGCGGCGCAGGTCACGCCCCAGCGCGATCCGCCCGATCTCTGGCTGATCTTCGCGCCGATCAAGAAGGCCCGCACCGATTTCATCGTCGAGAAAGCGACCGAACTGGGCGCCGCCCGTATCCTGCCGGTGACGACCCAGCACACCAATTCCGACCGCATCCGCCGCGACCGCCTGCAAGCTCATGCCATCGAGGCCGCCGAGCAATGCGGCGGCACCTTCGTCCCCGACGTGGCGGACCTGGTCCCCCTCCCAAAGCTTCTGGACACCTGGCCCGAGGACCGCGCCCTGATCTTCTGCGACGAGACCCTGGCGGGCGGCGCCACCCCACCCCTGCCCTCCGCCCCCGCCGCGCTCCTGATCGGCCCGGAAGGCGGTTTCTCCGCCGAGGAGCGCGCGCGCCTGCGCGCGACGCGAGGAGGCACCACGCTCGCCCTCGGCCCCCGCATCCTGCGCGCCGACACGGCCGCCGTCGCGGCCCTGACGCTCTGGCAGGCGGCGCAGGGGGATTGGACGTGATCCCCGTGACCAAAGCCAACCTGCCCGCCGTCATCCGCCTACTAGAGACGCGGCCTGAGCTGGCCATGTTCCCGCTCGACAATATCGCCCGCTACGGTCTGGCGGGCGATCATCCCCGCAGCATGTTGTTTTGGCTGGACGATCCAGCCACACCAAACACGGTGCTGGGCCTCAGCCGCGAGGGGATGGTCATGCCCTTCGCCCGCGACGACATTGACGCGCAAGCCTGCCGCGCCGTGCTCCGAGATCGGCCCCTGATCGGCTTCATCGGCGCCGCCGCGCCGGTCCGGGCGATCATGGCGGCGGCCGGGCTGCTTGGGCGATCCAAGGGGCTCGACAAGGACGAACCGCAATTCCGCCTGGATTTGGAAGCTTTGAAGCTTCCCCACGGCTCAGGCACATTGGCGTCCATATCGGACCATGCGGAACTCGTGATCAGGTGGCGCGTGGCCTACGACACCGAACTCAAGGTGCGCATCGACGATTGGGAGCGCGCAAAACAAGACGTGGCCCGCTGGATCGACGCCGACAGCCACCGCCTGCTGATGATCGACGGCCAGCCCGCCGCGCTGACCGGCTTCAACGCCCGCCTGCCCGAGATCGTCCAGATCGGCGGCGTCTATACCCCACCCGAGGGGCGCGGCCAGGGCCTCGCCCGCCGGGCCGTCGCCCTTCACCTGGCCGAGGCGCGGGCCCAGGGCGTGCGACAGGCGACACTCTTCGCCGCCTCGGACGCCGCGGTGGCCTGCTACACAGCGCTCGGCTTCCAGCGGATCGGCGACTTCGCGCTGGTGCTGTTCAACGGCGAGGTGACCCCATGATCCGCCCCGAAGCCGCCGCCGCCCTGACCCGCTGGCGCGATGCGCTGATCGGGGGCGCCGCGCTGATCTTGGGCACGGTCCTGGTGGCGACCTCATCGGGCCTGCCGACCCTCTTCGGCCTGGCGCTCCTGGCCGTGGGCGGGGTCCTGCTGGTCGCGGGTCTGCGCCGCGCACGGTTCCGCACCGGGGCCGAAGGGCCGGGGCTCGTGCGCATCGACGAGGGCCGCATCCTCTATATGGGTCCCCTCACCGGCGGCATGGTGGCGCTGGACGATCTGGCCGAGATCACGCTGCACCGAGCCGAGGATGGCGCCGCCACCTGGCACCTGATCCCCAGCCAAGGCGACCCACTGGACATCCCCGAGGGCGCCCAGGGCGCCGACGCCCTGCTCGACGCGCTGGCCCCGTTGCCTGGGCTCGATGGCGGCGCCATGGTGCGCGCGGTGCAGAACCGCACACCCGGTCTCATCACGGTCTGGCGACGCGATTCCCGCCTCGCCTTGACTTGACCCTGGGCCAACGTCAGGCGTGGCGCCGACCAAGGCGACACGAGGCTCCCCCATGTCCATCCCCCAATCCGGCGGCGGCCCGATCACCGACAGGGCCCAATTGGCCGCCTATATGGAATCCGGCTGCAAACCCAAGGATGCCTGGCGCATCGGCACCGAGCACGAGAAGTTCGGCTATTGCAAAGACACGCTCAAGCCCCTGCCCTATGACGGCGACCGCTCGATCCGCGCCGTGCTGGAGGGCCTGCGCGACCGCTTCGGCTGGTCCCCGGTCGAAGAAGGCGGCTTGATCATCGGGCTGGAGAAGGACGGGGCAAATGTTAGCCTGGAACCCGGCGGCGCGCTGGAACTATCGGGCGCGCAGATGGAAAACATCCATCAGACCTGCGACGAGGTGAACGACCACCTGCGCGAGGTGAAATCCGTCTCCGACGAGATCGGCGTGCGCTTCATCGGCCTGGGCGCCGCGCCGATCTGGACCCACGACCAGATGCCGCTGATGCCCAAAGGTCGCTACAAGCTCATGGACGCCTACATGGACAAGGTCGGCACCATGGGGAAGGTCATGATGCGCCGGACCTGTACGGTGCAGGTCAACCTGGACTTCGCGTCCGAGGCGGACATGGTCAAGAAGCTGCGCGTGGCCCTGGCGCTCCAGCCGGTGGCGACCGCGCTCTTCGCCAACTCGCCATTCTTCGAGGGCCAGATCAACGGCCACAAATCCTGGCGCGCCCGGGTCTGGCGCGACCTGGACGCGGACCGGACCGGGATCCCTGCCTTCGTCTTCGAGGACGGGATGGGGTTCGAGCGGTGGGTCGATTACGCGCTCGATGTGCCGATGTACTTCGTCTATCGCGACGGCGAATATATCGACGCCCTGGGCATGTCCTTCCGCGACTTCCTGAAGGGGAACCTGCCCGCCCTGCCCGGCGAAATCCCGACGCTGTCCGACTGGGCCGACCACCTGACGACGCTTTTCCCCGAAGCGCGGATCAAGAAATACATGGAGATGCGCGGCGCCGATGGCGGCCCGTGGCGGCGGCTTTGTGCCCTGCCTGCCTTCTGGGTCGGACTGCTCTATGACCAGACGTCCCTGGACGCCGCCTGGGATCTGGCCAAGCACTGGGACCAGGAAACGCGCCAGACGCTGCGCGTCGCCGCCAGCGTGGACGGATTGCAGGCCGAGGTGCCGGGCGTGCGCATGATGGACCTGGCCCGGTCCTGCGTCGACATCGCCGAGGCCGGCCTGAAAGCCCGTGCCCGCGCGGGCGCCGGGGGGCTGGTGCCCGACGAAACCCATTTCCTGAACGCCCTGAAGGACAGCATCGAAACCGGCCGCGCCCCCGCGGATGAGCTTCTGGCCGATTATCGGGGCGATTGGGCCGGCGACCTGACCCGGATCTACGCCGAGCACAGCTACTGACGGCCCATGCCGGCCATGGCGACGGAAAGGCGGCCCCCGCTCTCCCCTGGTCTACGGGCGTCTCTCCCGATGTACGGGGCGACGGGGCTTGCACCCGCCCCGCCCCCGCCGTCTTCTGCGGCCAATGAAGGGGGGACGAACCATGCGGGACTTCTTTATCGAGGCGCTGGAACTGATCATCGGCTTCTTCCTGATCGCCGCGTCGGTCTTCGTGGCCGTGGTCGCCATCGGCGCCCTGTTCGGAGGGGTCACCCTGGGTGGCGGCCTTCCGACGATCGAAGGACCATGGGCAGCGGTGATCTTCGCGGTTTCGGGCACGGTCGTGCTGCTGGCGGTGGGCGGCGCGCTGTATCTGGGATTGGGGATCTACGCGAACACGCGGCGGACGGCGGATGCATTGGAATTGTTGATCACGCTGCGGCGATGATCTGAAGCGTCGCCGCAATCGGGCGGACAAGGCCGTCCCCAATCGTAACCCCCGCGCGCGGCGGGTCTCGACGCAGGCCAACCCTGCCCAGCCGCTATGGGCGGCCGGCACGGTATCCGGGTTTGACCTCCCCTGGATCGTTCCAAAGAACCTTTCCAGGGCAGGCCGGATAGGTTGGACCGAAAACTGATCGCCCCCGTGCAGACAGACGGCCTTCGGCGTCACAGGGGCCGACCACCCCGAGCCTCAAGCCGACGTTAAGGTCAATGGCCAGGTCATCACTGGTCCAAAAATACGCAACTCCCAATAATCGCGCTTGCCCGACCCGTAGCGGCGGAGAGGACGATCCGGCCCGAGCGGACGGGCCAGTTGAAAGCGTGTCGCCTCTCACCAGAGCCGCGTCAGCCCCGGACAGGTTGAGGCGACGTTCGCATCGCAAAATGCGGTCAATGTGCCCGGTGACGTCGATTGTCGATTGATCGGTCACGCTCGCGCCCCGGACCGAAACGAAGCCCGCAGGGCGCCGGTCCGTAGGGTCGCCGGTGGGCCTCGAACCGGGCGCACCCGCCGGAGAGTACCCCCGACCTGGCGATGGATCGGCTCCCCGCAAATGACCGGCCTCCGCTCCGGGGTAAAACCCCACCCGGGCGCCGCACCCCGTCCTCGCCCAAACCCGCCGCGACCCGATGCCGGCACCCCGAACGCCAGACTGGCGGCAGATATCCCGGCGCGGCGGCTGGCCCCATCCCGGCCACGGAACACCCATCAGAACATCATGCAATCCGCCGCCGGCGGCAGGGGCGCCGCATCCGCTGGCAAGGTCGGCACGTAATCGAAGGTCACGATCTCCGCGCCCCCGTCGAAGGCCACGAATAGCTGCCCCGACCCCGGCCGGATCGCGATCCCCTCCGGATCGTCGCCATATTCCCAAAGGCTCGCCCGGCTCAGGAACGTGCCGTCGGCATTGAACTCATACAGGGAATTCGACCCCTCCCGGTCGTCCACGATCAGCATGTGTCCCGTGCGCGGGTCGATCGCGATCCCCTGCGCCTCGATCAAGGGCGGGTCCAGATCCATCGTGTCCACCCGGCGCACCAGGGTCCCGTCCGGCGTGAACCAACTCAGCCGCTCCGGATCGTCCTCGACCGTCACCAGCAGGCCCTCGGCATCCACGGCCACGCCCTCGGTATCCGCCCAGCCCCCACCAAGCGCAAACGGCTCGCCCAGGGCCACGCCGTCCTTGGTCAGCCGCTGCATGCCCCCGAACCCGTCGCCCACGATCAGGTTGTCGCCCTCGATCCCGATCGCCTTGATCCGCCGCAAGTCGCTGGTGATCCGGCGCAATTCCTCGCCTTGCAGCGTCACCAGCACCGCCTCGGGTCCCTCGTTCGCGATCCAGAGGCCGCAAAAGGTCGGGTCGTAATCCAGGCTCGCGGGGCGGTTCAGGTCGTATCGCCCGGTCTCCCGCAATTCCAACGCGGCGCCGGGTGACGCAAGGCAGACCAAAGCGAACGCGAACCGGATCATGACCATCTCCCCAAGACTTGCCAAAGAACGTGGCATCCCGCCGCGCCCCGTCAACGCTGGACGCGCGGCGCAGCCCGCCTACCTGCCCCGACCATGGCAAACGCACTCATCATAGGCGCCTCTGGCGGCATCGGCGCCGCTCTGGCGGATCACCTTGCGACCACACATGACGTGATCCGGCTCAGCCGGAGCAGGGACGGCCTCGACATCACCGACGACGCCTCCGTGGCCAAAGCTCTCGCCGACCTGCCCAAGATCGACCTGGCCTTCATCGCCACCGGCATCCTGGCCCCCGACGGCCACGACCCGGAAAAGAGCCTCGACGCCATCGACCCAGATGCCATGGCCAACACCTTCGCCGTCGACGCCATCGGCCCGGCGCTCGTCCTCAAGCATCTGGCGCCGCACCTCAGCGACAGTGCCCGCGTCGGCGTCCTGACCGCGCGCGTGGGCAGCATCGGCGACAACCGCATGGGCGGCTGGTACAGCTACCGCGCCGCCAAGGCCGCCGCAAATCAGATCACCCACGGCGCCGCCATCGAGATCGGCCGAAAGCGGAAGCAATCCGTCGTTGTGGCCCTCCACCCCGGCACCGTCGAGACGCCCTTCACCGAAGGCTACAAGGCCCCCAAGGTCTCGGCGCGCGAGGCCGCCGCGAACCTGGTCAACGTCCTCACATCGCTCGATGGGGCCCAAACCGGCGGCTTCTTCGATTATGCGGGGAAGGAGATCCCCTGGTGAGCCGCTTGATTCTCGTCCTGGGCGACCAACTCTCCGACGACCTGTCGGCCTTGCGCGAAGGCGACAAGGAAACCGACACCGTGGTCATGGCCGAAGTTCAGGCCGAGACGGATCACGTCCCCCACCACCCCAAGAAGATCGCCTTCCTGTTCGCCGCTATGCGCCACCATGCCGCCCATCTCCGCGACGAAGGCTGGCAGGTCCGCTACACCAAGCTGGACGATCCCGAGAACACCAACTCCATCCCCGGCGAACTCCTCCGCGCGGCCGAGACCACCGGCGCGACGGAAGCCATCGCCACCGAGCCCGGCGAATTCCGCCTGATCTCCGCCCTCGAAGACGGGCCCCTGCCGGTGCACATGTTCCCGGACGACCGCTTCCTCGCCTCCCACGCCGAATTCGAAGCCTGGGCCGAGGGTCGCAAGGAGCTTCGCATGGAATGGTTCTACCGCGACATGCGCCGCAAGACCGGCCTCCTTATGGACGGCGACAAGCCCGCGGGCGGCAAGTGGAACTATGACCACGACAACCGCAAACCGCCCAAAGACGGTCTCGACGCGCCGGGCCCCCTCCGCGTCGAGCCCGACGAGACCACGCGAGACGTCCTCGCCCTCATCCGCGACCGCTTCGGCAACCGCTACGGCAGCTTGGACGATTTCTGGTTTTGTACAAAACGGGAAGACGCCCTCAAAAGTCTCACCCATTTTGTGAAGAACGGCCTCCCGCTCTATGGCGACTACCAGGACGCCATGGTCACCGGCGAGCCGTTCCTGTTCCACGCCATCCTCTCGCCCTACCTCAACGCGGGTCTTCTGGGCTGGCGCGAAATCTGCGAGGCCGCCGAGCAAGCCTGGAAGGACGGAGACGCCCCGCTCAACGCCGTCGAGGGCTTCATCCGGCAGATCATCGGCTGGCGCGAATACATCCGCGGCATCTACTTCTTGGAAGGCCCCGACTACACGTCCCGCAACGCTCTGAACCACACACGCGACCTGCCCGAGTTCTACTGGACCGGCGACACCGACATGCATTGCGTGCGTGAATGCGTGACGGCGACGATGCAGGAAGCCTACGCCCACCACATCGAACGCCTTATGATCACAGGAAATTTCGCCCTGCTGGCGGGATTGCATCCGCATCAGGTCCACGAATGGTATCTGGTCGTCTATGCCGACGCCTACGAATGGGTCGAAAGCCCCAACGTCATCGGCATGTCCCAATTCGCCGATGGCGGCGTCGTCGGGTCGAAGCCCTACGTGTCGGGCGGCAACTACATCAACAAGATGTCCGATTACTGCAAAGCCTGCGCCTATTCGGTCAGCCAAAAGACCGGCGACGGCGCCTGCCCCTTCAACCTGCTCTACTGGCACTTCCTCGATCGCCACCGCGACAGGTTCGAGAGCAATCCCCGCATGGCCCAGATGTACCGCACCTGGGACCGCATGGAAGATGACCGCCGCGCCACGGTGATCGCCGGCGGAAACGCCATCCTGGCCAAGCTGGACGCCGGCGAACGGGTTTAGCCGAGATGTCGCCCACCCCGGCCCGTCTCCGCATGGATCGTCCCCACGACCAAGCGGGAGGCCGTCTAAGGAGAGACGCTGATTTCCGATCAGGCGAATTTTATGCGCCAGTTGCACCGCCTGTATCGAAGGGATGTCGCGTCTCGACCTGGTGGAAAGTGCCCGACCGGTTCCCGTCGTCGACCTCGATGCCGCAAAGGAATGGAGCGTTCCGCATCTGTCCAGAGACGTCAACGAGCGAGCCATGTCGTGGCGATCCATCGAACCAGATCGCCATCTCTGCTCGCTGAATTCGAGCGTCGATCTCATGCATTTCTCCGAAAGATCGACCTGCATCCGCCGGGTCTCACCGGGTGGTGACTTCGCGGCCGGCATACGCTTCGGAAGACTGGTGAACAGGAACCGCATTCTAGAAAATGGGCGTATGGACGTCTTGGGCTTCCGGCTCTTGAGAGAGCTCAGATATCGGCGTGATCAGCGGCGCCAGGCCCGAAACGACCAGTCGCGCCACCATGTACCAATATAGCCCACCTGGGACCGGTGGCGCTTAGACCACGGCCCCGGTGATCGCCGATGGCGATGCGAGTCCTGCCAAGCTAGAGGCGGGGCAACCGGCTGCGTGGCCCGACCACCAAACCCGGCAAACACCAGAACCGCATCAGCGAAGGGCGCCTTCCGCATTGGCCTGCATCCGCCGCAGAAGATCGAACGCCTGCTCGCACTCCTCCGCCGTCAGCCCGTCGAACAGGACGGCATTCACTCTCTCATGGAAGTCGGCCAGGTGGTCCAGGGCCTGGCCCCTCTCCGTCGGGATAACGACCATCGCTCGCCCGTCCGTCCGGTGCCTTTGCCGGGCCACCAAGTCGCGCTCCACCATCCGGTCCACGATCCGCGATGCCGCCGGAACTCCGGTTCCGACCAGATCGGCCAGCGTTCCCACAGTCAGCGGGCCGTCGCGCCAGAGACAGGACAAGATCACCCATTGCGGCAGCGACAAGTCGTAAGGGTCCAGCAATTGCTGGCACAGCGCGTTCATCCGCCCGGTCGTGAAGTTCAACTGACGGCCGATGGAGCGTGGCGGTGTGTTCTTTTTTATTGCCATGTAAACTAAAATATGGATTACTTTACGTGTAAACATTCAATACGCCACGCGCGCTCTGCAAACAACACGTCGTTCGGCCGTGATGCGACCAGTCACGCCCAAGAAAGGACTCTCATCGCATGGCCAAGAAAGTTCTCATGATCGGCTGGCACCCGAGTGTCGTCGACTATTCCAAATATCCCGGTCTGACCGCGGAAAAGCTGGAAGGCGCCCTTCGCGCCGACGAGAAGACCTTGAAAGACGAAGGCTACGACGCGTCGATCGGGTTCATCTTCAGCGGCGACACCGCGACGGAAGAAATCACCCGGACATTGAAGGACAACACCTATGACGTGGTCATGATCGGCGCGGGCGTCCGCAAGGACGACGATCATTTTCTGATCTTCGAGACGCTGGTCAACGTCGTCCACGAACACGCGCCGACGGCCAGGATCGCGTTCAATACCGGCCCCCAAGATTCAGACGCCGCAATCCGGCGATGGGCCTGACATCCGCCGCGCCCGACAGCCGTTCCCACCATCGGCCCCAGGGCGGACCGACCCGATGCCCGGCGCGACATCTCCCCCGATTTACCCTGGCCACGCCCCAATTCAGCCTCGGATCGTCATCATACGGGAAACAGAAAACCTGTATGGACCCAATGTCATGCAACTGGATCGCCTCGTCTCCCGCACGGTGAGCAACACCATGTCTCAGATCGTGAAATCTGGCCTCAAGAACGGTATTGCCGGCCTTCGTGCCAAGCGTGAAGATGCGCCGGTGCCCAAAACCCCAAAGGACGACCTTCGCGGATCGGGGTCCTGGGCCAATGAATGGACCGGCACCCGGAGCGCCGTCGAGACGGCCAAAGCCCTGGCGAAAAAGGGAAAGGCGCCCAAGCCGGACGCGCCCGCCACCCCAAAAACACCGGCGGCCGACGCGATCACCGAAGGCTCGGTCCGCCCGCGTCCGCTGATGTCGACGCGGGACGTCAAGCTTCACAACTGGATCGCCGACCGGATGGAGGCCGAGGCCCCTACCTGCTCGCTCCATGCCGGTGTCGCCCTGTCGGCCTTCCTGGCCTCCGACGAGGCCTATCCCGGCTTTGATCCCCTGTCCGGCATGATCGCCGACATGCTGATCGCCGATGGCGAAGGCCAGCCCGTCCTTGCCCTGATCCGCGAAAACACCGCCGATCCGGCCCGCCACCTGCTGCTGCTCGACGCACTACTCGACGCCGATCTGCCCATCGTGGACATCCAGCCCCGACCCAAGCTCTCGGCCCTCTGGGACGAGATCACCCAGCACCTTCCCGAGGAAGTCTGACGCCAGACCGCTCGCGGTCTGGCGCCCGCCCAATCCCATGGGCCGCGTCCATGGCCGCGACGTGCCAGCGACCCGGGCCGCCGATAAGGCCGCCAGAACCGCCCCGCCCCGCTCAAGCGGCTCTCGACCCGCCATCGGTCCCGATCCGCGCCGAAACATATCCGCCTGCC
>JBCCCB010000010.1:0-31615 GCA_039033775.1 Pseudomonadota bacterium
CACCAGCGCTGGCAGATGATGGGCCTGCGCCTCGCAAAGGACCTGTGACCATGGACGGCACCCCCCTCTCCACGATCCTCGACCCCACGGCCGCCGAGTTGCTGGCCGATGCCATCGCCGGTCTGACGGCACCGGCGAAGTCGCTCAGCCCCAAATGGCTCTATGACCGCCAGGGCAGCGAGTTGTTCGAGCGGATCACCACCCTGCCCGAATACCACCTGACCCGGATCGAGGCCGCGATCCTGCGGGACAACGCCGCGACGCTGGCCGACTGCGTGCCCGGGGGCGGGGCACTGGTGGAACTGGGCTCGGGCGCCAGCGTGAAGACCCGCACCTTGTTGGATGCGGGCCGGCATTTCGGGGCCTATGTCCCCATCGACATCTCCGCCGATTTCCTGCACGCCACGGCTAACGACCTGCGGGCCCGCTATCCGACCCTGCCGATCCATCCCGTCGTCGGCGACTTCACGGCGCCGGTTACGCTGCCCGATGCCGCGGCCGATCTGCCCAAAATCGGTTTCTTCCCCGGTTCGACCATCGGGAACCTGCCCCCTGCCATGGCGCGATCCTTGCTGGCAAACGCCCTTGCCTGGCCACGGATCCAGGGCTTCATCCTGGGTGCCGATCTGGTCGGCGATCCTGACGACATGATCGCCGCCTACGACGACAGCCAAGGCGTCACCGCCGCCTTCATCCTCAACATCCTTGCACGCCTGAACCGAGATGTGGGCGCTGATTTCGACCTGTCCGCCTTCGCCTACCAGGCCCAGTGGATGCCGAACGATGCCCAAATCGAGATGCGCCTGATCTCCCACAAGGCCCAGACCGCCATGCTGGGAGCGACCGAGATCCGGTTTGCCGCAGACGAGCCCATCGTCATCAGCAGTTCGCGCAAATACACGCCGGACAGCTTGGCCGCCCTGGCGCAGAGCGCCGGATGGCGCGTCAACACCCTGCTGACCGACGCGGCCCCGCGCTTTGCCGTGGCGATCCTGCGGCCGGAGACTTCGCAGTACCGGCGCCCTGCAGCCTAAGCGGACGGCGCCCCCGGGCGACCGGCGTCGAAATATCCCAACCTCAGCCCCGGGGCAGAACCTTCCCAGGATTCAGCCGGTTGTCCGGGTCCAGCGCCTGCTTCACCGCCCGCATCACGTCCAGTGCCACGGGGTCCTTGCGGCGACCCATGGTCGTCAGCTTCGACAGACCGATCCCGTGTTCGGCACTGATCGACCCGCCCAGCGACACGGTGACCTCTTCGATCATCTCGCGGATGGTATCGAGATGCGCGGGATCGTCCGAGGTCGGGTAGACGGTCAGGTGGATGTTCCCGTCGCCCAGATGCGCACAAATCAGGTGATCGGCCTCGGCATCCAAGTCTCGCAGGCGCGCCAGCATCGTGTCGATGAACGACTCGACGCCATCCAGCGGCAGCGCCACGTCGTTGTCGACGATGGGCAAGCGGGTGAAGGTGATCTCGGCGGCCGTCTCGCGCATCTCCCAGATGAAGGCGCGTTGCGCCTCGTTCTGGGCGATCATCGCGTCCAGAACGTCACCGGTGTCGGCAGCCTCGGCCAGCACCTGCTCCAACACGTCGTCCAGGGGGCGGGACAGGCCGCCCATGTCGATCATTACGGCGTGGTCATGGATCTCGAAGGGCTGGCGCAGGTCGGCGCGGTGCTTGGCCAGTTCCTTCATATAGCTGCGCGGCATGTATTCGAAAGCCTCGACGGCGCCGTCGCTGGCCTCCTGCAACTTGCGCAGCAATCTCAGCGAGGCCGGCAGGTCCCGCACGGCGGCAAAGGCCGTCGCGTGGTGCTTGGGCTTCGGGGCCAGGCGCAGGACGGCGGCCGTGATGATGCCAAGTGTCCCCTCGCCGCCGATGAACAGATCCCGAAGATCGTAGCCGGAATTGTCCTTCCGAAGCCCCGACATCAGATCCAGCACCCGGCCATCGGCCAGCACGACCTCAAGGCCCAGAACCAGGCCCCGTGTCGGGCCGTAGCGGACCACGTTCGACCCGCCCGCATTGGTGCTGAGGAACCCTCCGACGCGGGCCGAGCCGCGGGCCCCGAAGGTCAGCGGAAAGATCAGATCGTGTTCGCCGACCGCATCGTGGATGTCGGACAGGATCGCCCCAGCCTCGACGATGGCGAGCCCCGCTTGCGGCCGCACCTCGCGGATCGCGGCCATCCGCTCGAACGAGATCATCAGGGCGCCCTGGTTCGCGGTTCCCCCCACCAGGCCCGTGTTGCCGCCGACAGGCACGATGGACATGTCATGCCGGGCGGCCAGCTTCACGACCTCCGCCACCTCGGCGGTGGAGGCCGGTCGCACGACGGCGAGCGGGTCGGCCCGCCACTTTCCGGTCCAGTCTCGGGCGAAGCGGTCGGTCGCGTCGCCGGTCAAGACGTGGGCCTCGCCCAGCAGGGCGCGAAGGTCGGCAAGGGGGTCGGCGGGATGATCCTTCATTCCCTGACGGTGGCATGACCGGCCGAGGATGAAAAGCACAGGCGGCGGCCTTGACGGACCTGGGTCGGCGCCGTATCTGGCGCGCCAGTGGCGGTGTAGCTCAGTTGGTTAGAGCAGCGGAATCATAATCCGCGTGTCCGGGGTTCAAGTCCCTGCACCGCCACCAAACCCGCCTCCTCATCCTGAACCTCTCGGTCGCGGCAAGCGCGCCACCTTTCTTTGCAAAGGCCCGTGCAAGGGTCAGACAACGACCACCGTCAGTACAGAACCTCAACGACCGGCGCAGCGCCCCGGTGCCGAAATCTCGAGTGCATGCGGAAGGTGACGCGTCCATCGGTGCGTCGAGCGGCTACCGTTTGCCGAGCGTTTTGGTCCAGCGGCCATCTTTCGGACCTTTGACCCAAAGCCAGCCACCCGCCGGGCCATCTGGGGACATGGGCGCGGCTCGTCAGATCGCCTTGAGATAGCTCTCCACCGACCTTGGCGCGGCACGCAGGCGGGTTAGGAACGTCCGGGTCCACCAGGCGATGTCCTGCTCGAAGACGTTGCTTCGCAGGATTTGGTGGCGTTCCCGCCGCTCCTCCAGAGGCATGGTCAGCGCTGTCCCAATCGTTTCGGCAAAACTGTGGCGGTCGAATGGATTGATCAGCAGGGCCTGGTCCAACTGCTCGGCGGCCCCGGCGAAATGCGACAGGATCAGGACACCGGGATCGGCCGGATCCTGGGCGGCCACGAACTCCTTGGCCACAAGGTTCATGCCATCCGCCAACGGCGTCACCAGCCCGACATCGGCCCGGCGCATCAGACCGGCGATCCGGTCGCGGTCGATATGGCGACGCACATAGCGGATCGGCGTCCAGTCCAAATCCGCGTGGGCACCGTTTATGGACCCGGCCGCCCGTTCCAATTCCTCGCGAATCTCGCGGTAGGCGGCCACGTCTTCGCGCGAGGGCGGCGCGATCTGAAGGAAGGTCGGACGGGGATCCTTCGGGGACAAACGCGAGATATATTCGCCAAACGCCTCGAAGCGGTGAACCAGACCCTTCGAGTAATCCAGCCGATCCGCGCCGAGAAGAAGAGGCGCGCGGGGGGCCAATTGCAACTCGGGCTCTGGGGCAGCACGGGCGGTTTCCTCGAAGCCGACCGCGTCGATCCCGATGGGGAAGGCCAGGATCGAAAACACCCGGCCATCGCGCACCCAGGATCCATCGGACAGGACCTGAGCCTTTGTGTCATGCCGCATCACTTCCAGCGCGGACGACACGTCCCGCATCGTCTGAAGCCCTACGATATCGTGGGACGCCAGCCATGCGGGCAGCATCGCGACCTGGGGCAGGGCCATCACGTCGTTGGGAGAAGGGAACGGAATATGAAGAAAAAGCCCGATCCGATTGCCGACGCCCAAGGCCCGCAATTCGTGGGCGACCATCAGGAAATGGTAATCATGGATCCAGATCAGGTCATTTGGCTGGACGATGTCCCGGATCGCGCGGGCGACCCGCTTGTTAACCTCATGATAAGAGACGAAATCGCCTTCCTTGACATCCAGCAAGTCAGGACGGTGGTGAAACAGAGGCCAAAGGACCGCATTGGAATAGCCGAGATAGAACCCCTGCTGCTCGGTCTCGGTCAGCGAGAAGGTGGCCCGGTCATAGGCACCCGACCCTATCGGCGTGAGCCCGTCCGACACTTCGCGGCTGGGATCGGCCGCACCGACCCAAAGGCCGCCCTCGGCGCGCAGCGTCTCGTCCAAAGCATAAATCAGGCCGCCGGCGGGGATCGTATCCCCCTTCGGCAGCCGGTTTGAGAGGACGATCAAGCGGCCGCTGGAAGATCCTCCATCAGGCAAGCCATGCCCCCAGACACCGTACAAGATCGGCTGGCACCGCCAAGCGGTGGCGGGCGACTGTCTCGGCCTCGCCGATCTTGATGCCGACGCCGCCACGATCCTGGGCGAGCTGGATCGCCGGTTCGTCCGTCAGATCGTCACCCACATAGACCGGTATGCGTCCCTGAAATTCCGGTCGATCGAGCAGGGTCTTCAGCCCGATATCCTTCCCGACCGTGTCCGGCTTAATCTCGTAGGCCATCAATGCCGGCTGCAAGCGCATGCCATCCGCAGCAGCGGCGACGCTTTCCATGAAGCGCAGGGCCAGGGCGGATTGCGGCTCGGCCTGGCGGAAGTGGAGCACGATACCGGTCGGTTTCGTTTCAACCAGGAATTCCGGGCGCAAGGCGCCGAAATCTTGCACGAGCCGCTGCACGCGACTGATGACGGCCTGATCGAACTCGGCCGTCTGGCTGCGCTTGCCATCCAACCGCATTTCGGCGCCGTGGGTCCCGATCAGGGGACCTTCGAACTCAGGCAGGAAGTGCTCCAAATCGTCGATCGTCCGCCCGGAGACGATGGCCATGCCTCCGTCAAGCCGGTCCCACGCTCGCGCCATCAGCGCGCGGGTAGCATCGGGGACGACCACATTCATCGGCTTGTCTGCGATATCGACGAGCGTCCCATCGAAATCCAGGAGCAGGGCTGTCTTGTCGGGGGACGGCAGGTCCATGGCACGGCACGCATTGCAGGTATCGTCCGTGCCCCCCATGAAGCCCGTCATCTGATAATACAACACGTCGCTGTCTCCCCCGTGATAATTCTCGCCCATTAAACGGCGACCCGCAGGTGGCCGCATCGGCTGGCACGCTGGACAACCAATGTGCCTATGGCCATGCCGCCCCAATCGTATTTGTCTCTAGAGAAGCGAAACGCGTGACCTCCGCCTTGCGCTGCTCTGACATCCGTCAGTTGGATTTCCCCTCCCACGCCAGGTTCGGTGTCCCGTGATACGCCGAAGATACTCCTCTCGAATATATAGCGACCAACCACCGCAAGTGTAGAGGGCGGCGTGCCAAAATCCGGTTTCTCCACAAGACCTTTCGCGGCAAGCGTGATCCCGCCGCAGTCTTCGTCACAGTCGAAGATGCCGTAGGCCGAAACATGTCCCGGCGCCACGCTCCGGGCCGCGCCAAGCGATTCCATGGCATCCGGGTTCCCAATCCGGCGACCGGAAAATAACGGCCTCACATCGGCCATCCGCTGCCTCTCCTGCGCGGCGTCTCAGAAGGATAGCACGACAGCGAGGCACCACCCTCTAGCCTCATTGTTTTGACGCCAAGTTCCGCAGTTTCCTGCGATGCAGCCGCTTTCGCAGAGGAGAATTTGTGCCAAATGCTCACGCGATGGAAATCGCCCATTATGCAACCCCGTCTTGCAGCAATGTAGATACGCGGCGCAGATCCGCCTCGAACCTGGCCTCCTCCTCCGCTCGCTGTCCTGGATCGGGAAGACGCAGAAGATAAGACGGGTGAACCGTGATCAAAAGCGGCCGTCCATCGGTGGTCCGCTCGACCGTACCCCGACGTTTCAGAAGCCCCGCCCGCTTGCCGGTCAGGGCCTGCAACGCGGTCGCGCCCATTGCGACCACGATCTCTGGATCCACGGCGCGCATCTCATCGGCAAGCCACGACTTGCAAGCCGTTATCTCGGACGCCGCTGGGGTCTGGTGAATACGGCGGCGTCCCTTTTGTACGAACTTGAAATGCTTGACGGCATTGGTGACGTAACATCCGCTCCGGTCGAGCCCGGCCCGTTCCGCCACATCGTCGAAGAGCTTGCCCGCCGGGCCGACAAAGGGCTGACCTGCCAAGTCCTCCTTGTCGCCGGGCTGTTCGCCCACGATCATCACGGCGGCATCGGCCGGCCCGTCCCCAAAGACGACCTGCGTGGCCGGCCCATGGAGCGGACATCGCATGCAGGCCCGCGCTTGGTCACGCAGCCTATCCAGGGTCGGCGCGCCGAAAAGGTCGGTCTGGCTCATATTCGGCATCTCCGGTTTCTTCCCAAGACGCGCCGGCGGCGCGGGCTCGGTCGCGCCAGCTTCCTGCATGGCGGCGACGCGCCCGCGGGCGGTTGCGATCAGGGAAGGAATGCTCCGCGTCTCGGGAAGGTTCCGCCAATACTTCTTGGGCATCTCGGCCCGCATGGCATCGACCTTGAGCCGGGCGGGATTGAAGACGTTCTCGTAATAGGTCGTCCAGAGCTGTTGCAGCGGGTCCTCGCCCTCGGGCCGCGACGAAGGGATCGCGGTCAGACGTAGCCGTCGCTCCAGGAACGACAGGGTGACATCCGGCGTGACGATGACCCAATCCATGTCGCCGAACCGATCGACGAAGAAATCGGCGACGGGTTCCTCGATCCGGTGATCCGGCTCGAACCAAGCGGCGAAGCGACGGCGCGAGCCAGACGGCTCGATCTCCCGGAAGCGAAGAAACGCATGCATCTTATGCTCGTCCCGGCGGACATCCTTGGCGATCCGGGCCGCCTGGGCCACATCCGGGTCGGCCCGGTCTGTCAGAAGGCCGGGCTTGGATTGCAGGCGGACCAGCAGGGCATAGGCCAAGGCCATCCCCTGGCCCGACCGGTCCGGGATCAGCTTGCGCGCCAATGTCGGGAACGCCGTCGGCACCGGCAAGTGTTCGGTCGTGGCATCCGGCAGGGGATCGGCGAACAGGGCTGGCCCCTCCCCGTCCAGGGCCCAATCCACATCGCCCGGCGCCACACCGGCACAGGCCAAACGGCGGGCCGTTTCGCGCCAGGCGGCGAAGGTCCCCAGACGCGGCAGGCGCGGCGCGAACACGGTCAGAACAGCTCCATCTGTTGGGGCTTCACGAAACGGGCCCGCAGGTCGGCAGCATCCAGATGGCGGCCGGGATGGTGGTCTTTGGTGACGATAAATGGCCGCGCCTGTCGAACACGGCCGCCCATGCGCCGCAGGTCTTCCAGACCCAATGCCGACGATCTGCGGGCTTTGAGGACCCGCGCCACGATCTTCGTGCCGAAGCCGGGAACCCGCAGCAGCACGGCTTTCTCGGCCAGGTTCACGTCGACGGGGAACCTGTCGCGATTGGCCAGTGCCCAGGCCAGCTTGGGATCCACGTCCAAATCCAACATGCCGCCCCCGTCGCGGGTCACGATCTCTGCCAGGTCGAAATCGTAGAACCGCAGCAGCCAATCGGCCTGATAGAGCCTGTGTTCTCGCATCAGCGGCGGATCGACCAAGGGCAGAACGGCCGAGGCGTCCGGGATCGGCGAGAAAGCCGAGTAATAGACGCGCCGCAGGTGGTAGGCCCCATAGAGCCGGTCGGCATTGCCCAAGATCGTGGCATCGTCCGATCCATCGGCCCCGACGATCATCTGGGTCGACTGCCCCGCCGGCGCGAAACTCCCGCGCTGGCGGCCGGTATAGCTCCGCTCGCCGTAATCCTCGCCGGTCAGCCGGACCTTTCCCATGGCCTGGCGGATATTGGCGGCATCCTTTTCCGGCGCGTAAGCCTTCACCGACGCATCCGTCGGTAACTCGATGTTGATGGATAGCCGGTCGGCAGCCAGGCCCGCGCGTTCGATCAACTCGGGCGCGGCTTCGGGGATGGTCTTCAGGTGGACATAGCCGCGGAACCCGTCGGCACGCAGACGCTCGGCGATCAGGACCATCTGTTCCATCGTGTAATCGGAGGATTTGATGATGCCCGACGACAGGAACAGCCCCTCGATATAGTTCCGGCGGTAGAATTCGGTGGTCAGCCAGACGACCTCCTCCACGGTGAACCGGGCCCGCGGCACGTTCGACGACACGCGGTTGATGCAGTAGGCGCAGTCATAGACGCAGTAATTCGTCATCAGGATCTTCAGCAGCGAGATGCAGCGCCCATCGGGCGCATAGGCGTGGCAGATGCCCGACCCCGTGGTCGAGCCCAACCCCTTGCCGTCGCGCGAGCCGCGCTTCGACGTCCCCGATGATGCGCAGGACGCATCGTATTTCGCCGCGTCCGACAGCAGCGCCAGCTTTTCTTGAATCGTCATCTTAGCCATATGTTCACTATACGTTCCAAGACCGGACCGAACAAGGCCGGACTTGGTTCCCCGCGCCGGACGGTCTAGGCCGAGGGGAACGACCGGAGGGGGATCGACATGACGGCAAGCGCGCGGATCGGACTGATCGGGCTGGGGACGATGGGGTCGGCCCTGGCCGCCAATATCGCCGAGAAGGGCTTCGACATCGCGGTCTTCAACCGCACCACGTCGCGGGTGCGCGACTTCGCCGCCGGTGCCGGAGACTTGGCCCCGAAGATCACCGCGACCGAGACCCTGGAGGATTTCGTCTCGGCGATCGCCCGACCCCGCGCGATCATCCTGATGGTGCCCGCCGGCGAGACGGTCGACGAACAGATCGAGGCCTTGCTGCCGCTGCTCGACGACGACGACATGATCATCGATTGCGGCAACGCGAATTTTCACGACACCAACCGCCGGGTGACCGGAACGCTCCTGCCGTTCCTGGGCGTGGGCGTGTCGGGCGGCGAAGAGGGCGCGCGCCATGGCCCCGCCATCATGGGGGGCGGCGACCCAGCCCATTGGGCGCGGGTCGAGGACATCATGACCGCCATCGCCGCCAAGCACGAGGACGAGCCCTGCGCCGGGCTGGTGGGGCCTGACGGCGCGGGGCATTTCGTGAAGATGGTCCATAACGGCATCGAATATGCCGACATGCAGATGATCGCCGAGATCTACGGGATCCTACGGGACGGGCACGGCCTGGAACCCGATGCCATCGGGGATATCTTCGCGACCTGGGATCAGGGCCCGCTGAAAAGCTACCTGATCGAGATCACCGGCAAGGTATCGAAGGCCAGGGACGTCGCCACCGGCGACCCGCTCCTGTCGGTGATCGTGGACGCGGCCGGCCAGAAGGGGACCGGGCGTTGGACCGCAATCGAGAGCCAGCACCTTCTAACCCCCGTCCCCGCGATCGAGGCCGCCGTGGTCGCCCGCAACCTGTCGTCTCGCCTGGAGGAACGGTCCCAGGGCGAAGACATCTTCGGCCGGGCCCCGCAACCGCTGAAGCTGAACTTGGACCTGCTCGAACGGGCGCTGATCGCCGGGAAGATCCTCTGCTATGCCCAAGGTTTCGTGATGATCGCGGCGACCCGGGAGGCCCATGGCTGGGATGTCGACCTGCCCCAAGTCGCTCGGCTGTGGCGCGAGGGATGCATCATCCGCTCCACCATGCTGGATGACATGGCCTCGGCGCTGGCGGACCATCCCGGCGACAACCTGATGCGCACGCCCTTCTTCGCCGACCTGCTGAAACAGAACCACATGGCGCTGCGCCAGGTCGTGGCCGAAGCGGCCCTGAACGGGCATCCGACCCCGGCCCTGGCCTCGGGTCTCGCCTATTTCGACACGATGCGGACGGCGCGGGGTACGGCGAACATGATCCAAGCGCAGCGGGACTTCTTCGGCCTGCACGGATTTTCCCATGTGAATGGCAAGACGGATCAGCACGGCCCCTGGGCCAGTTGAACGCCCGGCCCTCCCCCGATCAGCCGCGGCGCCAGACCTTGTAGCGGCGCGTGCGGGCCATGGTCCGCACCCTGTCGGCGATCACGGCCCAGATCGCCGGCACGCCCGGCCATGGATCGTGTCCGCGCGCCATCCGCTCCAATTGCGCCTTGGCCACCGCCATGGTGCCCAGGCTGGCCAACGCCGTATTGGACCAGGACACCACAGGCACGGTGACCTCCGGCTGGTCCCCGGCTCGCCAGTGGCTGGGCAGATCCGGCGCGAAGGCCAAGGCTCGCGCCAGGCCCAGGACGGACACGCCGAATCCCGCCTCGTCCGCCTCGATGGCCGCCCGCGCTACCGGCAGCCGCGTGATCCCGCCGGTGACCATGATTGGCATCGCCGCGACCCGCGCGATGCGGCGAGCGAAGTCGACGAAATAGGCCTCGCGCCGGGCCGAACTGCCCTCGCCCATCCGGCCCTGCATCGCCGGACTCTCATAGGACCCACCGGATAGCTCGACCATGTCCAAGTCCAACCCGTCGAGCATTCGGACGACGCGTTCGGCATCCTCGGCATCGAAGCCGCCCTTCTGGAAATCGGCCGAGTTCAGCTTGACGGCGACGCAGAAATCGGCCGGAACGACCGCGCGAACGGCCTTCAAGACCTCCAAGAGGAACCGGGCCCGGTTCTCCAGGGGGCCGCCCCAATCATCCTCGCGCCGATTTGTCAGCGGGGACAGGAACTGGCTGATCAGGTATCCATGGGCACCGTGGACCTGCACGCCGTCGAACCCGGCCTCCGCCGCCAGACGGGCCGTCGTCGCGAACCGCGTCACCAGGACGCCGATCTCCGGCTCGGTCAGGGCGCGGGGCTGACCGAAGAGCCTGGAAAAACCCGGAATCTCGACCGCCACATCCGAGGCCGAGACAGCCTGTTCACCCATATCCGCATACACCTGCCGCCCCGGATGGCTGATCTGCATCCAGATCTGACCTCCGCCGGATTTGGCGGCCTCCGCCCAGCGACGGAACGGATCCAGATCGGCGCCCTCTTCCAGGATCACATTGCCGGGACCCGTCATGGCGGACGGATCGACCATGACGTTTCCGGTGATCTGCAACCCGACGCCGCCCATCGCCCAGCGCCGATAGAGCGCGACCAAACGGTTGCCCGGGACTTGACCCCGATCGGCAAGGTTCTCCTCCATCGCGGCCTTCGCCAGGCGGTTGGGCAGAACCGCGCCATTGGGCAGGGCGAGCGGCGTGAAGAGCGGGTCTGTCATAGGGCCCCTCGTAGATGGTGGACCCTGTTTCCGGCGCATGTCCGGCAGGGCGCGGGTTCAGCCCGGCTTATGTCCGCCAGTCGAAAAAGCCATCGGGCGCCCGGTCGAGCAGCTTCCGGGCCAATTCGACACCCAAGGCCGCCCCATCCTCGGCCGGGGCCGTGCCCGCCTCTTCCAACACGTCCGAGCCATCGGGCCGAAGGATCTCTCCGCGCAAGCTCAGCGACCCGCCCTCCAGCAGGGCCAGGCCCGCAATCGGCGTCTCGCAGGATCCGTCGAGCGTGCGCAGGAAGGCTCGTTCCGCCGCGATCCGCAGGCCGGTATCGCGGTCGTGAATGGCCGCCAGAATATCCGCCATGGCATGATCGTCACTCCGCCGTTCGATCCCGATCGCACCTTGGGCGATGGCGGGCAACATGGCGTTGGGGCTCATGGCCGTCCGGGGAACGTCGCTCATATTCAAACGGTTAAGCCCCGCCATGGCCAGGAACGTCGCGTCGGCCACTCCGCCGCGCAGCTTCTCCATCCGGGTTTGGACGTTACCCCGGAACTCGACCACCTCCAGATTGGGGCGTCGCAGGATCAACTGGGCCCGGCGGCGCAGCGACGACGTGCCCACGCGCGATCCCGACGGCAGTTCCGCGATGTTGAGACCATCCAGCGTGATGAAGGCGTCGCGCACGTCCTCGCGCGGGAGATAGACGTCGAGAACCAGACCGGGCGGCTGTTCTGTCGGCATGTCCTTCATGGAATGGACCGCGATGTGAATGTCGCCGGCCAGAAGCTGGTCCTCGATCTCGCGGGTGAACAGGCCCTTGCCCCCGATCTCTTTCAGGGGACGGTCCAGAACACGATCGCCCGTCGTTTTTATGACAACGATTTCAAATGCTTCACCCGGAAGGTCCATTGCTGCCATCAGACGCATCCGCGTCTCATGAGCCTGCGCCAACGCGAGCGGAGATCCTCTCGTGCCGATTTTCAGGGGATGGTCGGGAGAGAAGGCGGTCGTCATGGGGTCGTTTCCGGTCTGTCAGGCGCAGTTGACACTTACGCCCCGAAAAGGTCACTGACAACTGGAAGACGACCGGAGGATTTGGCCGATGAAACCGCTGCTGCGCTCGCTCGCCGGGGAGACCCTGCCCGTGCCGCCGATCTGGATGATGCGCCAGGCGGGACGGTACCTTCCGGAATACAAGGCCACCCGCGCCGAGGCCGGCGATTTCCTGAGCCTGTGCTACAATCCGGACCTGGCGACCGAGGTCACGTTGCAGCCGATCCGCCGCTACGGCTTCGACGCCGCGATCCTGTTTGCCGACATCCTTCTGGTGCCCGATGCGCTGGGCGCGGATCTTTGGTTCGTCACCGGCGAAGGTCCACGGCTGTCCACGATCACATCCGCGGGAGACATGGCACGGATCAAGCACGCGGACGACATCCATGACCACCTTGCCCCGGTCTATCAGACGGTTCGCAACCTCGCCTCGGCACTGCCGAAGGACGTCGCGCTGATCGGCTTCGCGGGCGCCCCATGGACGGTTGCCACCTACATGATCGCCGGGAAAGGCACGCCGGATCAAGGGCCTGCCCACAAGTTGATGCAGGAGGACCGGGCCACCTTCGACGCGCTGATGGAGCGGTTGACCGAGGCCACGATCGAATATCTGGACATGCAGGTGCAGGCCGGGGCCGAGGTGGTGAAGCTGTTCGACAGCTGGGCCGGATCGCTGAAGGGCGAGGCGTTCGAACGCTATGCGGTGGCGCCTGCCAAGCGGATCATCGGCGCGTTGAAGGCGCGGCATCCGACCCTGCCGATCATCGCCTTCCCGCGAGAAGCGGGGGACGGATATATCGGATTTCACGCGAAAACCGGCGCCGATTGCGTGGCGCTGGACAACTCGGTCGCTGCCGAATGGGCCGCCGCGCATGTCCAGGTGGATGGCTGCGTGCAGGGCAACCTGGCCTCGTCCCATATGGTGACCGGCGGCGAGGCCTTGGTGTCGGAGGTGCGGCGAATCCGGAAGGCCTTCTCCAACGGGCCGCACATCTTCAACCTGGGGCACGGGATCACGCCGGATGCGGATCCGGAGAATGTGGCGCTGATGATCGAGACCCTGCGCGAGACGGTTAACGCCTGAGAAACCGGGCGGCGCAAACCGGCGCCCGGGACGTCAGATCGCGCTGACATCCGGTCATGGCGCCGCAAGAGGCCATTTGAGCCGATCTTCACAAGTTGGGGTAACCTTTTCGCGGTTGTTCCCCAATTTGTACATTTTTTGGCGGGTCATGATGGGCCTGGTGGCGGCGCGAAGACGGCGTCGTCTGCGGTGCCGCCTGACGGGACCGCATGGCGATATCGGACCGGGAACGACCATGGGGTTGAGCGGGCGAACCTGTCCACATGGCGGCGCCCCTGGACCTCGGCCGATTTCCGGGCAGGGTGTCGCATATGGACAGGTTCGATTTCATCGTCATCGGCGGCGGCATGATGGGGGCGCCCTGCGCGCGGTATCTGGCCGAGGGCGGCCATCGGGTGGCGCTGGTAGCGCCGCCCGAGGCGGTCGATCCGGCGCGCCATGCCGGCCCCTTCGCCAGCCATTGGGATGCGGCGCGGATCACCCGGCGCGTGGCGGCGGACGGCGATTGGTCCTTGGCCTCGCGCCGGTCGATCGCGCGCTACGGCGAGATCGAGGCGCGGTCGGGACGGCGGATCTTTCACGAGGTCGGCGCGCTGATGGCGGTCCCGAGACCGGGACGATGGCGGCGTTCACGGACGGGTTTCTGACCGTCGCCGCCGCATTGGAAGACGCGCCCGAGGTCTTTGACGCCAAGGGCGTCCTGGCGCGGCTGGGGATCGCGCTGCCGGACGGATCGCGCGCGACCTACGAGGCGCGCGGGGGCGGCTGGCTGGACCCGCGAGCGATGCGCGATGCGCAGACCGCCTTGGCGGCGCAGGCGGGCGCGACGGTGGTGCGGGCGGGCGCCGTCGCCCGCGACGGCGGCACCGTGAGCCTGGCTGACGGCACGGATCTGAGCGGTGGGCATGTGGTGGTGGCGACGGGTCCGCATGCGGTCTCGGACGGGTTGCTGCCGGCGCGCCCGAAGCTGAAGGTCTGGGGGCGGACCGTTGCGTTCGCGCGGCTGGACGAAGCCGAGGGCGCGCGGCTGGCCGGAATGCCCTCGGTCATCTGGGTGCCAGACGGGTGGGACCATGATCTCTATATGCTGCCGCCGGTGCGGTATCCGGACGGGCATCTGTACCTGAAGATCGGGGGCGAGGTGGACTCGCCCAGGGTCGAAGCGCCGGAGGACATGGCGGCCTGGTTCGCGGGTGGCGGCGACCGCGATGTCGGGCGGCATCTGCTGGCCGAGATGCGGCGGATCCTGCCCGGACTGGAGGTGGCGGCCGAAAGCGTGGGGGCTTGCGCCGTGGCTTGGAGCGAGACCGGCTATCCCTACATCGACGCGGCCGGGGACGGGGTGACCGTGCTGTGCGGCGGCAATGGCGCGGCGGCGAAATGCGGCGACGAGCTGGGCCGGCTGGGCGCGGGGGTGGCGACGGGGGCCGGGCTGGCGGGCGAGGGATACGAGCAGGATTTCCGGGCCGTTTGGGCGTGACGCCGCGCAACGGCATCCGCTGAAGGTCGAATCATGCGCCGAGGTGTGACGTCACGTCATATTGTTAGCGCCAGCATCATTGCGCGGGGGAGGGCGACGGCGCGGGGTGCGCGGATCTGCGACACCGCTCGGGTAGAGGCCGGCCCCGAAAAGGAGGATGTCCGCCGCATCGGACAGGGCAAGTGTTGCAGATATCTTAACAGGCAATGGCCTGAAATTTGGTCACAAAACGGAAACGATCCGCAATATTTACAAAACACTGGAAGCTTTGTGTAAATTTTTACAAACTTTCCGTATGTTCTCAGATAGATGGTAAGCACTGCGCCCAGCATGCCGTAATGTCTTGACTACGGAGGATGAGGTCGACGGCTGCACGCAGGTGCTGGCCCACCCTCCGCGGTTATCGGCAGGAGGACGACCATGGACACCGACCAAACCTTCGACGACGCAGGCACCGCCGGGGGCGGCAACGGACCATCGGCTGCGCCCAAACCGCACGTAGATGCCGAAGGCTACCGGTCAAGATATGCCGCCTCGATTGCCGATCCCGAGGCGTTCTGGGGCGAGGAAGGCAAGCGGCTGGATTGGATCAAGCCCTACTCGAAGGTGAAGGACGTCGATTTCACCCTGGGTCAGGTGTCGATCAAGTGGTTCGAGGACGGGACGCTGAACGTCGCGGCCAATTGCATCGACCGGCATCTGGCAACGCGCGCCGATCAGACGGCGATCATCTGGGAGCCGGACGATCCGGAGAAGACCCCGGTGAAGCATATCAGCTATCGCGAATTGCATGCCGAAGTCTGCAAGATGGCGAACATCCTGGAGGAGTTGGGCGTGCGGCGCGGGGATCGGGTGATCCTGTATCTGCCGATGATACCCGAGGCCGCCTATGCGATGCTGGCCTGCGCGCGGATCGGGGCGATCCATTCGATCGTCTTCGCCGGGTTCTCGCCCGACGCATTGTCGGCGCGGATCAACGGCTGCGACGCGAAGGTGGTGATTACCGCCGATTACGCCCCGCGCGGCGGGCGCGAGACGCCGCTGAAGTCGAACGCGGACGCGGCGATGCTGCATGTGATGCATCCCTGCAAGATGCTGGTCGTGAAGCGGACCGGGGGCCAGACGACCTGGGTCGCGGACCGGGATTTCGACTACAACGAGATGCGGCTGGAGGCGGACGACCACCAGACCCCGGCCGAGATGAGCGCGGAGGATCCGCTGTTCATCCTGTATACGTCGGGGTCGACGGGGCAGCCGAAGGGGGTGGTGCACACGACCGGCGGCTATCTGGTCTATGCGTCCATGACCCATGAGTTGGTCTTCGACTACCACGAGGGCGACATCTTCTGGTGCACCGCCGATGTGGGCTGGGTCACCGGGCACAGCTACATCGTCTATGGGCCCCTGGCGAACGGGGCGACGACGGTGATGTTCGAGGGCGTACCGACCTATCCGGATGCCGGGCGGTCTGGGAGGTCTGCGCCAAGCACAAGGTGAACCAGTTCTACACCGCGCCCACCGCCATCCGCGCCCTGATGGGCAAGGGGTCGGACCCGGTGGAAAAGCACGACTTGTCGTCCCTGCGGATCCTCGGGACCGTGGGCGAGCCGATCAACCCGGAGGCCTGGAACTGGTACAACGAGGTGGTCGGCAAGGGGAAATGCCCCATCGTCGACACCTGGTGGCAGACCGAGACGGGCGGCCACCTGCTGACCCCGCTGCCCGGCGCGACGGAGTTGAAGCCAGGCTCGGCCCAGCAGCCGTTCTTCGGGATCAGGCCCGAGGTGCTGGACCCGCAATCGGCGGTGGTCATCGAAGGCAACGATGTCGAGGGTGTCTTGTGCATCGCCGATAGCTGGCCCGCGCAGATGCGGACGGTCTGGGGCGATCACGAGCGGTTCGAGCAGACCTATTTCAGCCAGTATCCGGGCTATTACTTCACTGGGGATGGCTGTCGGCGGGACGCGGACGGGGATTACTGGATCACCGGGCGCGTGGACGACGTGATCAACGTGTCGGGGCACCGGATGGGGACGGCCGAGGTGGAATCCGCCCTGGTGGCCCATGCCAAGGTCGCCGAGGCCGCGGTGGTCGGCTACCCGCACGACATCAAGGGTCAGGGCATCTACGCCTATGTGACGCTGATGAACGGGGTCGAGCCCACCGAGGAGTTGCGCAAGGAGCTGTCCAACTGGGTGCGCACCGAGATCGGGCCGATCGCCAAGCCGGATCTGATCCAATGGGCGCCGGGCCTGCCGAAGACCCGGTCGGGCAAGATCATGCGGCGCATCCTGCGCAAGGTGGCCGAGGACGATTTCGGCGCGCTGGGCGACACGTCGACCCTGGCCGAGCCGGAAGTGGTCGACGACCTGATCGAGAACCGCATGAACCGGAAGGACGCGTGATGGATGGGACCACCACGCCCCGCACCGCCCCCGTCGTCATCCTTCTGGGGCCGCCGGGCGCCGGGAAGGGCACCCAGGCGCGCATGCTGGAGGACCGCTTCGGCCTGATCCAATTGTCTACCGGCGACCTGCTGCGGAAGGCCGTCGCCGACGGCACCGAGGCCGGGCGGCTGGCCAAGCCGATCATGGAGGCCGGCGGGCTGGTGACGGATGAGATCGTCCTGGCGATCCTGCGCGAGCGGCTCGCCGAAGCCGATTGCGCGGATGGGGTCGTCCTGGATGGCTTCCCGCGCACCACCGGCCAGGCCGAGGCGCTGGATGTGATGCTGGCCGAGAGCGGGCAACGCATCGACAGCGCCGTCTCGCTGGAGGTGGACGACGTGAAGATGGTCCTGCGGATCTCGGGCCGGTTCACCTGCGCCGATTGCGGCGAGGGCTATCACGAGACGTTCAAGCCGCCCCAGGTGGCCGAGACCTGCGACAAGTGCGGCGGCACCACCATGACCCGACGCGCCGACGACAATGCCGCGACGGTGATGTCCCGGCTGGACGCGTACCACCAGCAGACCGAGCCGCTGATCGCCTATTACGAGGGCAAAAACGTGCTGAAGCGGGTCGACGCCATGCGCCAGATCAAAGTGGTCGCGGATTCGATCGCCGATGTTGTGGCGAGGGAAACCGCCTGACCGGGGGCGGCACCGGGCCGAAACGGCCCGGTCTTTTCTGACAAAGAACGACAACCAAGGAGGAGCGCCCCTATGGCGGAACGGACAACGAACCTTAAGGGCAAGACGCCCGAGAGGGCGGCCGAGGATGGGGCCGGCTACTGGAAGGCCAACATCCGCATCATCACCATAAGTCTGATCATCTGGGCCCTCGTGTCCTTTGGCTTCGGGATCCTGCTGCGGCCGCTTCTGGCGGGCATCGAGGTCGGCGGCACCGATCTGGGCTTCTGGTTCGCCCAGCAGGGCTCGATCCTGGTCTTCCTGGCCCTGATCTTCTTCTACGCCTGGCGGATGAATAGGCTGGACCGCCAATACGGCGTCGAGGAGGAGTGATCCATGGACCAGTTCACGATCAACCTGATTTTCGTCGGCGCGTCCTTCGCGATCTATATCGGCATCGCCATCTGGGCCCGCGCCGGGTCGACGGCCGAATTCTATGCCGCCGGTCGCGGTGTGAATCCGGTCATCAACGGCATGGCCACGGCGGCCGACTGGATGTCGGCGGCCTCGTTCATCTCCATGGCGGGCCTGATCGCCTTCGTGGGGTACAACAATTCCAGCTTCCTGATGGGCTGGACGGGCGGCTACGTGCTGATGGCGCTGCTGCTGGCGCCCTATCTGCGGAAGTTCGGCAAATTCACGGTGCCCGAATTCATCGGCGACCGGTTCTATAGCTCGACCGCGCGCGTGGTGGCGGTGATCTGCCTTCTGGTGATCTCGATCACCTATGTGATCGGTCAGATGACCGGGGCGGGCGTCGCCTTCTCGCGGTTCCTGGAGGTGGAGAACGCCACCGGCCTCTATATCGCCTCGGCGGTCGTGTTCATCTACGCGGTCCTGGGCGGCATGAAGGGCATCACCTATACCCAGGTGGCGCAATACTGCGTGCTGATCATCGCCTATACGATTCCGGCGGTGTTCATCTCGCTGCAACTGACGGGCAACCCGATCCCGGGTCTGGGCCTGTTCTCGACCCACCAGGAGACCGGGCAATACCTGCTGACCACGCTGGACGGGATCGTGACCGATCTGGGCTTCGCCCAATACACGGCGGGCACGAGCTACCTGAACATGGCGCTGTTTACCCTGTCGCTGATGATCGGGACGGCGGGTCTGCCGCATGTGATCATCCGCTTCTTCACCGTGCCCCGCGTCGCGGATGCGCGGTGGTCGGCGGGCTGGGCGCTGGTGTTCATCGCGCTGCTGTACCTGACGGCCCCGGCCGTGGGCGCCATGGCGCGGCTCAACATCATGGACCAGTTCTGGCCGGACGGCGTCCAGGGCGAGGCCGTGTCGGTGGAGACGATCGAGACCGACCCGGAATACGACTGGATGGCCAATTGGATCCAGACGGGCCTGCTGGGCTACGAGGACCTGAACGGCGACGGTCGGATTCAGTACTACAACGACCAGAATCCGGACATGCAGGCGCTGGCCGCGGAGCGGGGATGGCAGGGCAACGAGCTCACCAACTTCAACCGCGACATCCTGGTGCTGGCCAATCCGGAGATCGCAAACCTGCCGCCCTGGGTCATCGGCCTGATCGCGGCGGGCGGCCTTGCGGCAGCGTTGTCGACGGCGGCGGGCCTGCTGCTGGCGATCTCGTCGGCGGTGTCCCACGACCTGATCAAGACGCTGATCCGGCCGGACATCTCCGAGAAGGGCGAGCTGCTCTGGGCGCGGGTGTCCATGGCGGGGGCCATCGTCCTGGCCACGTGGCTGGGCCTCAACCCGCCGGGCTTCGCGGCGCAGGTGGTGGCGCTCGCCTTCGGGCTGGCGGCGGCGACCCTGTTCCCGGTGCTGATGATGGGCATCTTCTCGAAGAAGATGAACTCGGCAGGCGCCATCGCGGGGATGCTGACGGGTCTGATCGTGACGCTGGCCTACCTGTTCACCTATCTGGGGATCCTCTTCATCCCCGGCACGAACCTGCTGGAGAACGTCCCGGCCAACTATCTGCTGGGGATCTCGCCGCTGGCCTTCGGCCCGATCGGCGCGCTGCTGAACTTCGGTGTCGCGGTGCTGGTGTCGCGGTCGTCGGCGGAGCCGCCGATCGAGGTGCAGGCGCTGGTGGAATCGATCCGCGTGCCGCGTGGCGCAGGCACGGCGACCAGCCATTGACCATCGGATCGGCGGGGGCCGCGTCCCCCGCCGATCTCCCTTCCTTGCTCCGCCCCGGTCCAGACCCCGGGGCGGAGCATCCATGTTCAAGGTGCGCATCCCAGGATGACCGACGACATTCCGACCTTCCTGGCGCGCCAGCATCCCTATGATCGGCTGAGCGAGGCCCAGCGTCAGGCCATCGCCGCCCAGATCCAGCGGGTTCACGTGCCGGCAGGCGACGCGATCTATGGCTTCGGCGAGACGATGAAGGGGCTGTATCTGATCACCGGCGGCGAGGTGGAGGTGCGGGACCAGGCGGGCTCGGTCGTGTCGATCCTGGGGATCGGGAATTCCTTCGGCGAACGCGGGCTGCTGCGGGACGGTCTGGCGGTGACCTCGGCCAAGGCACTGACCGAGACGGAGTTGATCTGCCTGCCCCCGGCCCTGTTCCATTCGCTATGGGAGACGCAGGCCACGTTCCGGCGGTTCTTCGATCGCGGCCGGTCCAACGACAGCCGCCCGCCCGATCTGGCCAGCGTCCGGGTCGAGACGCTGATGGCGAAGGCGCCGGTGACCTGCCCGCCCGACATGACGGTCGGCGCGGCGGCGCGGCTGATGCGGGACCGGCATATCTCGTGCCTGTGCGTGGTCGAGGGCGGCGGGTTGGTCGGCCTGGTCACCTTGCGCGACATGGTGGGCAAGGCGCTGGCCGAGGGGGTCGCGCCCGACGCGCCGGTGCGGACCATCATGACGCCCGATCCGCGCACCCTGCCGCCATCGGCCATCGGGTCCGACGTGCTGCATTCCATGGTCGAACACCGCCTGGGCCACCTGCCCATCATCGGCGCGGGCAAGCTGGTGGGGATCGTCACCCAAACCGACCTGACCCGCTTCCAGACCCTGCAATCGGCGAGCTTGGTGGCCGCCGCCATCGACGCCGGGACCGTGGCGGATTTGGCGGAGGTCACGAAGCGCATCCCCCAGATGCTCGTGCACCTTGTCGCCTCGGGGAACCGGCACGACACGGTCACGCGGATGATCACCGATGTGGCCGACGTGGCGACGCGGCGGCTGCTGCATTTGGGCGAGGTCGTGCTGGGGCCGCCGCCCGCCCGCTATCTGTGGCTGGCCTGCGGCAGCCAGGGCCGGCAGGAGCAGACGGGCGTCTCGGACCAGGACAATTGCATCATCTTCGAGGACGACGTCGATGAACGGGGGCGGAACTACTTCGAGAAGCTCGCCGCGTTCGTCACGGATGGGCTGAACGCGTGCGGCTATGTCTATTGCCCCGGCGACATGATGGCGACCAATCCGCGCTGGTGTCAGCCGATCTCGGTCTGGCGGGATTACTTCGCCCATTGGATCGCGAACCCGTCGAAGGAGGCGCAGATGCTGGCCTCGGTCATGTTCGACCTGCGGCCCATCGGCGGGGATGAGACGCTGTTCGACGGGTTGCAGCGGGACACGCTGGAGATGGCGGCGGCCAATTCGATCTTCACGGCGCATATGGCGTCGAACGCGCTGAGCCACGGGACGCCGCTGGGCCTGCTGCGCGGGTTGGCGACGATCCGGTCGGGCGAGCACCGCGACACCATCGACCTCAAGCTGAGCGGCGTGGTCCCGGTGGTGGATCTGGGTCGCATGTATGCGCTGCGGGGCAAGTTGGCGCCGGTGAACACCCGCGCCCGGCTGGAGGCCGCCTTGGCCGCCGGAATCGTCAGCCCGACGGGCGGGCGCGATCTGCTGGATGCCTACGACCTGGTGGCCGAAACGCGGCTGAAGCACCAAGCCGAGCAGATCAAGCGGGGCGAGGCCCCCAACAATTTCATGCGGCCCGCGGGGCTGTCGGATTTCGAGCGCAGCCATCTGCGCGACGCCTTCGTGGTCATCAAGACGATGCAATCGGCGCTGATGCAAGGACGCGGGATGTTGGGTTAGGCTGGCCGCGACAGAGGGAGGAGGAGCCCATGTTTTTCGAGCTGATCGGCACGCTGGTCGCCGGGGCCGCCGCGGGCGTGCTGATCTGGGCGATCAACCGCACGCTGCTGAAGCGGCGCCTGCCGGGCTGGCTGGTGCCGGTGGCGGCGGGGCTGGCGATGATGGCGGCGACGATTTCCAGCGAATACGGCTGGTTCAGCCGAACCCAGGCCGTCATGCCCGAGGGCATGGTCGTGGCGCAGGCGATCGAGGAGACGACCTTCTACCGCCCGTGGACCTATGCCAAGCCCTTCGTCAGCCGCTTCGTGGCCGTGGATCAGGCCACGATCCGCACCCACCCGACGAAGCCCGAACAGCGGATCGTGGAGTTGGTCTTCTACGGTCGTTGGGCGCGCACCGCCAAGGTGCCGGTCCTGTTCGATTGCGCGGCGACCAAACGGGCCGACATCCTGAATGGGGCCGAGTTCGGGCCCGACGGCGATATCGTCAACGCCGTCTGGCGGGACGTGCCCGCCGACGAACCGGTTCTGAAAGCGGCCTGCGCGGAGATGTAGGATGAAGGACTTCCCCCTGCGGCTTCGGGTGTTCCTGTTCTTCTGCCTGATGGCGGGCGGGGGTCTGGTGATCGTGGCGGCGGGATTGTGGCTGGGATACCGGCAATTCGGGCAGCCCGAGGCGCTGTCGGCCTTCGTGACGGCGGGGATCGTGTCGGGATTGGGCGTTCTGGGCCTTTCGGTGGGGATTTGGCTGCTGTTCGACGAGAACGTCTCGAAACCCATCGAGGCCCTGGCCGCGACCCTGCGGGTGCGGACCCATGCCGAGGCAGGGGGCGGGATCGACGAAAAGTTGGCGCCTTACCTGGGCGACCTGGCCCCGGCGGCGGCGGCGATCCACCGGCGGCTGAGCGAGATTTCGGCCGATAGGTCCGAGACCGTGGCCCAGCAGACCGACCGGCTGAAGCGGCACCGGGCGCAGCTTCTGCAGATCCTGTCCGACATCCCCATGGCGATCCTGGTGATGACGCGGGATCATCAGATCGTGCTCTATGACGGACAAGCGGCCGACCTGATGGCGGCCGAGGCCCAGATGCGCCTGAACGGGTCGATCTTCGACTACATCGAAGACGGGACCGTGCTGGACGCGTTGGCCCGGATGGACGACCGGCGAAGCGCCCGGCAGCCGATCACGGTGACCGGCCTGTCGGGCGCGGTCTATTCCGGCCATATCCGGGTGTTCGGCGGGGGGGCAGGCTACACGCTGATGCTGGAGCCGCTGGATCCGGATGCCGAGCGCCCGCCGACCTACGATTTCGATCTGTTCGACAAGACCGCCGAGTCCGCCCTGGAAGACACGCCAATGCGGGATCTGTGCTTCGTGGTCTTCGACAGCGAGACGACGGGATTGGACCCGGAGACGGACGAGGTCGTGCAATTGGGCGCCGTGCGGATCGTGAACGGCCGCCGCGTGCCGGGCGAAGTCTACGAGAGCCTGGTCAATCCGGGACGGCCCATCCCGCCGCATTCGACCAAGGTGCACAAGATCGACGATGCCATGGTGGCGGATGCGCCGGGGTTTTCCCATGTCTGCGCCAAGTTCCATCGCTTCGCCGAGGGGGCGGTGATCGTCGCCCATAACGCGCCGTTCGACATGGCGTTCCTGGAGCGGCAATCGGCCTCGCTGGGGCTGCGCTTCGACCATGTGGTGCTGGACACGGTGCATCTGTCGGCCATCGTCTTCGGCGGGTCGCAGGAGCACACGCTGGATGCGCTCTGCGAGCGGCTGGAGGTGACCATCCCGGCGGAGCTGCGGCATACGGCCATGGGCGATGCCGTGGCGACGGCGGACGTGCTGACGGCGCTGATCCCGGTCCTGGAGGCCCGAGGATTGCGGACCCTGGGCCAGGTGCGGACGGAGGTGCGCAAGCATACGCGGATCCTGAAGGAGCATGCATAGCGACGGCGCCCACCGGACGGAGACGCGGACGGCTGTGGGATGGTCTGCGCGGATTAACCCATGGCCGTTGGGCCATTGGGGCCGTGTGATCCGATCGCACCGGGCGATGCGGAGCGTGTCCGACCTTTCCAGAGTTAGGCATTCACCGGGCAGGCCGAGGCCGCGTTTGCATCGCGCGACGCGGTCGGACCGCGGGTGACGTCGATTGAACGCCATACGCTCTACAGTCCGGCGTGCGGATTGGACCCTCGGGCAGGTCATCCGCCCCGCCGCCTGGTCCGGATAGGCGGATGCCCTGGGATTTGCGTATTTTTGGACCAGTGATGACAGGGGCGCATTAACCTTAACGCATGCTTGAGGCGGACCGTGCGGGTCTGGGGCCTTATGGTGGCGGGGGTCGCGCCGGCTTGGCTATGCGAAGTCAATGGCCGCTTCGGGCCAAAACGTTTCGCGTTTGACCCGAGACATCGGCTGAACGCGAAGCGCGCGCACCATATCTGCGTCGCACGGCGTTTCCCGAAAAGCTGTGTCTCAGGTGTTTCGCGAAACCCTTTCGTCCCCGCTGGTCAGCGTCCGCCCCACCGCGTCGGCCCAACCCGCATAGCGGGCGTCGCGCTCACCGGCCGCCATCTCCGGCTCGAAGCGCCGCTCTAGCGCCCAGGCCTTGGCGAATTCGTCCGGGCCGGGGCACAGGCCCGCCTTCATGCCCGCCAGCCACGCCGCGCCCAGGGCCGTCGTCTCTTGCACGACGGGCCGGTCCACGGGCGCGCCCAGGATATCGGACAGGAATTGCATCGACCAATCCGAAGCCGACATCCCGCCATCCACCCGCAGCACCGTATCGCCCAGGGTCGGGACATCGGCCGTCATGGCCTCCAGCAAGTCTCGGGTCTGGTAGCCGACCGATTCAAGGGCCGCCCGCGCCATCTCGGCCGGGCCGCTGCCACGGGTCAGGCCGAAGATCGCCCCCCGCGCGTCCGGGTCCCAATGGGGCGCGCCCAGGCCCGTGAAGGCGGGCACGAGATAGAGCCGCTGATGGGGGTCGGCCTGTTCGGCCAGGACTTGGGTATCGGCAGCATTCGCGATGATGCCCAGCCCGTCGCGCAACCATTGCACGACCGCCCCCGCGATGAAGATCGCGCCTTCCAGCGCATAGGTTGGCGTGCCGTCCAGTTGATAGGCGACCGTGCCCAGCAGCCGGTTCCGAGAGATGACCGGCGTGTCGCCCACGTTCAGCAGCGCGAAGCAACCCGTGCCGTAGGTCGACTTCAGCATACCCGTCTTGAAGCAGGCCTGCCCCAGCGCAGCCGCCTGCTGGTCGCCCGCGACGCCCAGGATCGGGATCTCGGGGCCGAGCAGGGTCGTGGTCCCGAACTCCGACGCGCAGTCGCGGACCTCGGGCAGCATCCCCATCGGGATGTCGAGCAGGCCGCAGACCTCGGCATCCCAGTGCCCGTCGTTGAGATTGTAGAGCATGGTCCGGCAGGCATTGGTCGCGTCGGTCACATGGGCGGCGCCCTCGGTCAGGTGCCAGATCAGATAGCTGTCCACGGTGCCGAACAGCAATTGCCCCGCCTCGGCCTTGGCGCGGGCGCCGTCGACATTTTCCAGCAGCCAGCGCAGCTTCGTGCCCGAGAAATACGGATCCATCAACAGCCCCGTGCGCTGCGTGATCATCGGCTCGTGCCGTTTCATGGATGCGCAATAGGCGGCCGTGCGGCGATCCTGCCAGACGATGGCGTTGTGGATCGGCTTCCCCGTCTCGCGGTCCCAGACCAGCGTGGTCTCGCGTTGATTGGTGATCCCGATGGCCGCGATGTCGGCGGGGTCGACGGTCGAGGCGATCGTGCGGCAGGTTTCGACCACGGAGCGCCAGATATCGTCGGGGTCATGTTCGACCCAGCCGCTGTCGGGATAGTGCTGGGGAAATTCCTGCTGGGCCGTGGTGACGGGCGTCAGGGCGGTATCGAACAGGATCGCACGACTGGACGTGGTGCCTTGGTCGATGGCGAGAATATGGGTCATGGCGGCCTCCCTTCCGTTCGGTCCGGTTTGGCGGACGCGGGCTGCGGGGGCAAGCGAGGGGCTTTGTTTCAGGACGTGGCGTGACGATCACGCGGGCGCCAAGTGCCGGTCGATCCGCAAAGACGGCGGGGTCGCGACGCAACGTAACGTTCGTTATCGCACATTAATGGAGAAGACCTCACGCTTCTGTGGCTTGAACGGAGTTCATTACTTCACCACCTCCTCCTCAACGGCAGCCAAGACGGCCGCCACTGAAGAAGGATGACAAAGCCATGAAAGCCATCGTCGCCACACTTGCCCTCGCCCTGACCACGGCCGTCGCCGTCCCTGCCGATGCGCAGCAGGCGCGGTTCAACGACGGCACGACCGTCGGATCCACCCGCGCGGCCAACGAGCCGTTCTTCCGCATCAAGCGGCGCCCGACCCGGGTCGAGCGGTTCGACATGGCCTATCCGAACAGCGGTCTGTCGCGGGCCGCGAAGATCGCCATCGTAATCAACGACGAAAGCGCGGACACCTCGACCGAGCGGCGCCTGCCGCAGGTCAACCGCTTCCAAAACAACCCCAGCCTGGGCGAGGTCTTCGGCTTCGGCGGTCGGGAGGTCGCGGCCCGCCCGTCGCGCAGCGTCACCGCCGGGCGCCAGCGGAGCGGGAACTACATCTTCTTGCGCCGGAACTAGGGCGATCCTCCCGGATGGCGGTTTGTCGTGGGCCCGGATCGGTGTCGGTCCGGGGGCTTGGATGACCGGCATGCCCCCGGATCGGGCGGAACCAGGCGCAATCGCGGTTCGGGATGGGGCGCCGGCCCGCCACCGCCAGATGTACAGCGCAGGGTTCTGGGCGCCGAGAGACCCGATGTCGGACATGGGCTTGGCCGTCCGACGAGACCGCTCTCTTCACCTACGCACCGACATGACCGATGCCTCACTGTTCTGTTTGTGGAAAGAGAGGACCTTCGCCCCCAGATCCCTGTCAACAGCAGGCGGCATCGCCCATGTCATTACCGCCGGTTCCCGAAGACGGAACGCCGGCCCGGATTGGAAACAAGTGTTATGAAGACCATCGCTCTCGCCCTCGCCATCGCCGCCACCCTGACGGTCCCCGCCTCGGCCCAGCAGGTGCGCGGGATCGACGGGGCCATCGCCCATTTCAACCGCTCGACCGACGCTCCGAACGATCGGATCCGGCCGCGATCGAGCCGCCTTCTGGGCTTCACCCGATCGACGCGCGGCCCGCGCGCCCTGTCCCGCGCGCCCCGGATCGGCAGCACCGACCTGTCGGCCCGCCGCAGTGACCTGACCGGCCGCCAGCTTCTGACACGGGAGAGCAACGACTGGAGCACGGAGAGCCGGACGGAACGCCGCTAGCCATCGCCCCCTTCGCTCGGAAGGGGGCGTGTGTCGCTGCGCATCTTGGTGCTTAGCTGTCCCTACACCAATATCGCTGCGGCACGGGGCGGCCCCCGATCGCTTCGGCATCGGGGGTCGTCACTTTGCCGATTACCCGGCTCGCCGGATCGCGGGCCAGGCGCCCATACCGGACAATTGCCAAGATCGGCCGAAACGATCAGCCCGGACCCGCATCGTTCATTGCACAGTGTGGATTGCAGTCCGCCGCCCGGGGTGGGTCGCGTTCAACCGAACTCACCACGCGGGCTTACCGGGTCGCGCGATACAGACGCCGCCCCAGCCTGTCCGATGCATGGGTAGCTCCGGCCAAACGCGACACGTTTTAGCAGGCCAGCGCCGCCTCGAAATTGTCCGGCGTGGGTTGGGTGTTCAGAAGCTTGACGTCGAACGCCGTCCCGTCGAAGCGGATTGCCAGCAGCGTCGACCAGAGGGCATCGGCCAAGATCAGCTCCGGCCCACCGCAATCGCGCAAGCCGCCGAAGATCACCTCGTCCCCGATCCGGTGATTGGTAACGCCGGGCAGGCTGGCGACTTCGGTCAACCTTCCCTCTTTCCAACGCCACACGCGCAGCGTCCGCGCCAGATGCGGCCGGTCGACGAAGGCGATCTCAACATGGCCGTCGCCGTCCAGATCGGCGGCCCCGACCGGCGCCAGCCAGCGGAACCGCGTCCCAATGGGCGGGGTGCCCCCTAGATAGGTCATCTCGTCATCGACCACGCCGTAGACGGCGATCTGCGCCCCCTCGGTCAGCGACGACCGGACGGCGACGATCTCGGGGAAGCCGTCGCCGGTGACGTCCACCAGGCGGGGGGCCATGTCCTCGAAGACGAAGCCGGGTCCGGCCTCGATCTGGTACGAACTGCATGTGGCGCGTTCGGCGAAGACGGCGTGCAGCCGCTTGGCGTCCTGCACCTCGCCCATGATGCCGTGGCCGTAGATATCCGTCGGCTGTTCGTACCAGGCCGAGCGGATGCCGAACGGGCCGATCTGGGTGCTGAGGCTGTCGGGCATGGCGTTGGACACGGCCATGACGAAACAGGCCGAGGCCATCGACGCCCCCGCCAGCCAGAGCAGGGCCATCACCGACCCGCCCCAGATCATCCGCCATGTCCGGCGCCGGGCCGTCATCAGATCTGCTTCTCCGGCATGCGCACGACCAGACCGTCCAGCGCATCGGTGACCTTGAGCTGGCAGGTGAGGCGCGATTTTTCGGCATCGGGCTCGTAGGCGAAGTCGAGCATGTCCTCTTCCATCGGGTCCTTGGCCGGCAGCTTGTCGACCCAGGCCGCGTCCACGTAGACATGGCAGGTCGAACAGGCGCAGGCGCCGCCGCAATCGGCCTCGATGCCGGGGATGTTGTTGTCGCGCGCGCCTTCCATGACCGTCAGGCCGACGGGGACGTCGACGACATGTTCTTTGCCGCCATGCTCGATATAGGTGATTTTGGGCATTTCTCGCTGTCTCCGGCTGTGCGGTCTCCAGCCCCCCGACTAGCCTTGCGGTGGCGGACGCGCAACAGAATGGGCACCGATCGCGGTGCGGCGGGCGGGTGCGGCGTGCCAGACGGGCGCGGTCGCCCTATGGTGGTCCTTATCGAGGCGGGCGTCAGACCCGCGCGGAGGCATATGATCCGGGCTCTACCGATGCTGATCCTGTTGGCGGCCTGCACCGCCGACCCCCCCGAGGCGGTGACCCGCCTGGCCGGGCCGCCGGACCCGATTCCGGGGGCCTGCTATGCCCGTGGCATCACGCCCGCCATCATCGAAACCGTCACCGAACAGGTGCAGGAGAGCGAAGCCGTCCTCGGACCGGACGGGATCGTGGCCGCGCCCGCGCGCTTCCGAACGGTGACGTCGACGCAGATCGTGCGCGAGCGGCGGATCGACTGGTTCGAGACGCCCTGCGCCCTGCGCGACCGCGACCCGAACTTCATCATGCAGATCCAGCGGGCCCTGCAGGCGCGGGGCCTGTATGCGGGCGAGGTGCATGGGCTCTACGACGTGCCCACGCGCGAGGCGGTGGCGGCCTACCAGAAGGAAAGTGGGCTGGAGAGCGGGACGCTGTCGAACGCGGCGGCCAAGCAATTGGGCCTGGTGGCGCTGGGGCGCGACGGGGTGTGACGGCGCCCGGCACGGGGCGTATCCCGGCCGTGGACTGGGCCCGGACGGCGGCCATCCTGGGCATGGTGACGTTCCATTTCGGCCGCGACCTGGAAGTGGTCGGGCTGGTGCCGCCGGGCGCGACCTTCGGCGGCTGGTGGGACATCTGGGCGCGGGCCGTGGCGGGCAGCTTCCTGTTCCTGGCGGGCCTGTCGCTGTGGCTGGCCCATGGCGGCGGGATCCGCTGGCGCGGCTATCTGCGGCGGCTGGGCGTGCTGATCGTGGCCGCCTTGGGGGTGAGCGTCGCGACCTATCTGGCGATGCCGCAGCTCTGGGTCCGGTTCGGCATCCTGCATTCCATCGCGCTGGCCTCGGTGCTGTCCCTGCCGTTTCTTCGGGTGCCCTGGTGGGCGACCTTGGCCGTGGCGGCAGCGGTGCTGTTCTGGGCGCCGGGCCTGCGGTCCGAGACGTTCGACGGGGTCTGGTGGCTGTGGCTGGGCCTGGGCACGACCGGGCCGCCGATGATGGATTGGGAGCCGATGGTGCCGTGGCTGGCGCCGATGCTGGCGGGGGTGACCGTGGGACGGTTGGGCACGCGGTTCGGCTGGTGGACGCGATTGGCGCGGTGGCGCGCCGGCCCGGACTGGCTGGCCTGGCCGGGGCGGCATTCGCTGGCGATCTATCTGGTGCATCAGCCGGTGATCATCGGTGGGATGCTGGGGTGGATCTGGGTGACGGCGTAGGGGCTTGCCCGGCCCCGTCCGTGTCAGGGCCGCACGTCCGGCAGGCACTCCGCATGGGGCCGGTCCGGTGGGCTGGTCGGGTCGATGTCCAGATCTTCGATCCCCTCCCGTTTCCAGTGCCGCTTGAAGCGGCGGTGCGCCACGTCCACCGCCAGGTCAGAGGCCGCCGCCGCCTGCCCCACGGCCGCGGGATCGTCGACATCCATCACGCCGATCAGAGCGAGCCCATCGGCGCCCCGCAGAAGATACCATTGCTCGCGCCGGACGCCGTCCCGGACGAGGGACTGGCGGACCTGGTCCAAGCGAGAGGTCATGAAAGAGGCCCAGTCCCGCACCGGTCCATCATCGCAGGTCAGCGGGATCCCGCGCGCAAGATAAGGCATCGCTTGCCTGTCCTTCAGCCGGACGCAAGACTTTCGCCCGTCTCACGAAAAAGAGGCGCCCGGAGGCGCCCCGTCCCAGGTCCGATCAGCCGTCCTTACTCTTCGTCGAGCGACAGCGCCACGAAGCGGGGGTCGCCGCCGCGGCGGATCAGCAGCAGGAAGCTCTGCTGACCGGCTTCGCGGGCCTCTTCGATGCGCTCTTCGAATTGGGTGATGGAGGTGACGCGGACCTGACCCGCTTCCTCGATCAGATCGCCGGCGCGCAAGCCCTTGTTATAGGCGGCCGAATCCACGTCGATGTCGGACACGACCAGGCCGGTCGCATCATCGTCCAGGCCCAGTTGCTGACGCAACTCGTCCGTCAGGGTCGAGATCGTCAGGCCCATCATGGTGACCGATGAGGATTCCTCCTCCTCCGTCTCGATGGAGGCCGGGCGCGCGCCTTCGGCGTCTTCGCGGCGGCCGAGCGTGACGAGCAGCGTCTCGGTCTCGCCGTCGCGGAAGATCTGGACACGGACGGCCTCGTCGACGGGCGAATTGCCGACGGTGCGGACCAATTGGCGGGTATCCTCGATCTCGGTGCCGTCGAAGCTGAGGATCACGTCGCGGGCCTCGATCCCGGCCTCTTTGGCGGGGCCGTCGGGGACGTCGGTGACCAGGGCGCCGCGGGCTTCGTCCAAGCCCAGGGCTTCGGCCAGTTCCGGGTCCACGTCCTGGATGCGGACACCCAGCCAGCCCCGGCGGGTCTCGCCGAATTCGCGCAGCTGGGCGACCACGTTGGTGACCACGTTCGACGACATGGCGAAGCCGATGCCGATGGAGCCGCCATTGGGCGACAGGATCGCGGTGTTCACGCCGACCACTTCGCCGGCGAGGTTGAACAGCGGGCCGCCCGAATTGCCACGGTTGATGGCGGCATCGGTCTGGATGAAGTCGTCATAGGCGCCCGAGAGTTCGCGGCCCGTGGACGACACGATACCCGCCGAGACCGAGAAGCCCTGGCCCAGCGGGTTGCCCATGGCCATGACCCAGTCGCCCTGGCGGATCGCGGTGCTGTCACCGAAGGGAA
>JBCCCB010000011.1:0-30005 GCA_039033775.1 Pseudomonadota bacterium
TCAGCGGCCGGAACAGATTCTCGCGCACCCAGTCGAGGCCCATGTTGACGAGGCCGGAGGCCACGTCGAGCCCGGCCGTGGCCATCCAGTCGAGCGTCGTTTGGCGGCGTGCGGGGTGGCCCAGGTAGCGCAGGGCCGGCAACAGGATGGCCAGCGCGGCCGGCAGAAGCAGGACGGGCCACAAGGTGGCCCAGTCGAACCAGGTTTGTGCGACGTCTTGCAAGGCTTCGGTTTGGGGGGAGGGATCGGCGAGAATTCGGCTCGCGATGATCACGCCGCCGCTGGTCAGGAAAGCGAGGAGGATCCAGGCCCCGGCACCTAGGGCCGCGAGCAGGGCCACCAGGACCATTCCGGCGATACCGATCCGCAGCCAGCGGGTCCCGAAGGGCGGCCGGGGCCGCAGGGCCGAGGCCATGTGGTGCGGCAGGATCAGGAAGCATTCCATCAGCGACGCGATCAGCACGACGATCACCGTGAAGGGAATATCGGCGATCAGGTTGCCGAAGCGGCCACCGATGGCGACCAGGCCGAAGAAGGCGATGACGGTGGTCAGCGTGGCCGAGAAGACCGGTGTGAACATGCGCCGCGCCGCGTTTTCGGCGGCCGAGGCGGCGTCCTCGCCCAGGCGGCGGGCGCGGAAATCGGCGTGTTCGCCTACGACGATGGCATCGTCCACCACGATGCCCAGCGTGATGATTAGCGCGAAGAGCGAGATCATGTTGATCGTCAGCCCCGCCGCCCACATCAGCGCGATAGCCGAGAACATGGCGACGGGAATGCCGGCGGCGACCCAGAAGGCGGTGCGGGCGTTCAGGAACAGAAACAGCAGGCCGACCACCAAGGCGAGGCCCAACAGGGCGTTGTCGACCAAGATGCCGATGCGGCCGGTGATCGCCTCGCTCCGGGTCCGGATCAGGTCGATGGTCACGCCGTCGGGCGCGCCGTCCAGAATGTCGGCGGCGACCGCCTCGACGGTGCGTTGGATGGCGATGGCATCGCCCTCGGCGGATCGGTCCACCCGGATCGAAATCGCGGGGTTCGGTCCCACGAAGTAGGCCCGCTCCCGGTCGATCCCCTCGGACGTTACGCGGGCGACGTCGCCAATGGTTAGCGCCGTGCCGTCGGCGCCCCGGCGCAGGACGATGGCCCCGACCGCCGAGGCATCGCGCCGTTCGATCCCGGTGCGCACCCGGGCATTGGCGCCCGACACGTCGCCGGCCGGGTCGCCATCCGCTTCGGCGCCGATGGCCTGGGCGATGTCGGCCAAGGTGACGTCGTATCGCAGCAGCGACGCGGTTGGGACCTCGACCACGACCTGCGGCGCGGCGATGCCGTGGATGACGGCGCGGGTCACGCCCGCCGTGAACAGTTCGGTGACGAATTCGTCGGTGATCCGGGCCAGCTGGTCGACGCCCACCGGGCCGGTCAGAACCACATCCGTGACCCGGTCGCGCCCGCGCGCTTGGCGGATCTCGGGCTCTTCGATGCCGTCGGGCAGGCCCGTCGTGCCGTCCATGGCGGCTTGAACATCATCGGCCGCTTCCCCCATGTCCCGGCCCGGTTCGAATTCCAACCGGATGCGGGCCTGTCCTTCCCTGGATGTGGCCTCGCTGTCGATCACGCCGTCGACGGCCAGCAAGGCCGGTTCCAGCACCTGGACGATCCCGCGATCCACGTCCTCGGCCCCCGCGCCGTCCCAGTCGACGGTGACGGTCACGTCTTCGACGATGACGTCGGGAAAGAATTGGGCCCGCATGTTGGGCAGTGCCAGCACGCCCGCCGCCAGCATCAGCACCAGCAGCAGGTTGGCGGCCGTGCGGTGGCGGGTGAAGTAACTGAAAAGGCGCATCCGTTCAGCCGCCCGCGCGGGCTTCCAGCCGCGCGACCATGTCTGCGGGGACCTCGTCGTCTTCCAGCCGGGTCAGCAAGCGCGCCTTGACGTCGGACGGCATGGGACCGGCTTCGACGATGGCCTTCAAGCGGGCGCGTCGGGTCGGGTCCAGCACCACGGTGGCGGCCGCGGCCGGGCCGGCCGAGGCGTTGGGGCGAAGGGGCCGCACCTTGATGCCCGCGCCCAGGGCTGCCGTCCGCTCGGACACAACGTCCCGATCCGCGATGTCGCCCGTCACCAGCACGCGGTCGCCCTGGCGGCGCAACAGGGTGACGGCGACCTCCTCCAACCGCTCCTCCATCGTGACCAGCAGCACGGTCGATTGCGCGGACAGCGCGGTGGCGGGCAGGTCGATGACGCCGTCTAGCGGCGGTTCCTCGACCTCAACCCGGACGAAGTCGCCCGGACGGAAGCCGCGCGGATCGTCCAACGTCGCGAAGACCAGGCGCCCGGTCTGCCCTTCGCCGACGGACGGTGATTCCCGAGTGATCGCGCCCGGTGTTTCAAGGAACAGGCCGGAGACCTCCAGCACTGCCCGCACATGGGCCCCCACCAGGTCGCCACTGCCAGTCAGCAGCCTTGCATGCTGCGCCGCCGACAGGCGAAACGCCACTTCCAGCGCGGTCGGGTCGATCAGCGTTCCGATCCGTTCATTCGGGCCCATCAGGCCGCCTTCCAGCACGCTCACATCGCTGAGCCGTCCAGAAAACGCGGCGCGCAATGTCCGGTCATCCAGATCCCGCCGGGCCTCGGCCAAGGCGATCCGTGCCCGCGCCACGCCCAAATCGGCGGAATCCACCCGACCCTCGGCCTGGGCGACCGCGCCGCGCCGGGACAGGATCGTCTGTTCGGCGGCTTGCAGGGCAAGTTCGGCCGTTTCGACGGCGGCGGTCGAGCCGACGCCCCGGTCCGCCAGGTCCCGCGCGCGGGCTAAGGCCTGGCGTTGCAGATCACGCTGCGCCTGGGCGCCGGCTACTTCGGCCAGGGCCAAATCCAATGTGCGGGCCGCGTCGCGCACCTCTGCCTGGGCGCCCGCGAGATCGGCTTCGGCGACGGCCAGCGCCGCTTCCGCCGCGGCCGGGTCGATCCGCAACAGAACCTGTCCGGCTTCCACGACTCCGCCTTCCTCGAACCCCTCGGCCAGTTCGTCGATCCGGCCGTCGGCTGGCACGCGCAGTTCCAGCACGCGGCGGGCCAGCACCTCCCCGAAGGTCGTCAGCGTCGGCGACACCGTCGAGGGCCTTGCCGTCACCACGTTCACCGCCAGCACCCGTTCCGCCACAGGCCGCCCGCCGCCGTCGCGCGCGCGCCGCTCTTCCAAGGCCGCGAAGGTGATCTGGCCCGCCCAAGCCAACAGCCCCGCCGTCAGGGCGACTAGAAACAGGGCGGTCAAACTTCTGGCAAGGAAACGCATCAGGGCTCCGACGTCGGTCAGACGTGACAGATAAGGCATAAACCGCCGTTATCCAAAGACACACGTATCATCTATGGGTTTCCGTCGCGCTATGACGGAACGCGCGGCGTGACCAATGTGACAACGGCAAAATACTGCGTCACCGCGGGAAGTTGACCCGCCGCCCTACGTTTGTTAGCGGGGCGGCGTTCACGGCGGTGTGAACGTATCCGAGGGGCGCCATGCGAGGGACGCGTCCCACCCAACCCCCAGAGCCTCGGCAATTCGGCCCAATGGCTCCAAACAGGACGCATATGACCAGTTTCTCCGACTTGAACCTCGATCCGAAGGTTCTCAAGGCCGTGGAGGCCACCGGCTACACCACCCCCACGCCGATCCAAGAAGGTGCCATTCCTCCTGCCCTGGCAGGGCGCGACGTTCTTGGTATCGCCCAGACCGGCACCGGCAAGACGGCCAGCTTCACGCTACCGATGATCACCATCCTCGGTAAGGGGCGCGCCCGCGCGCGCATGCCGCGCAGCTTGGTGCTGTGCCCGACCCGTGAATTGGCCGCCCAGGTGGCCGAGAATTTCGACAATTACGCAAAGGGCTCGCGCCTGAAGAAGGCCCTCCTGATCGGCGGCGTGTCGTTCAAGGAACAGGACCAGTTGATCGACCGGGGCGTGGACGTCCTGATCGCCACCCCCGGCCGCCTGATCGACCATTTCGAGCGCGGCAAACTGTTGCTGACCGGAGTCGAAATCATGGTCGTCGACGAAGCCGACCGCATGCTCGACATGGGCTTCATTCCGGATATCGAGCGCATCTTCGAGATGACGCCTTTCACCCGGCAGACCCTGTTCTTCAGCGCTACCATGGCGCCCGAGATCGAGCGGATCACCAACAAGTTTCTCTCGAACCCAGAGAAGATCGAGGTCGCGCGCCAGAACTCCACTTCGGACACGATCACCCAAATCCTGGTCGAGCATACACCCAAACGCCGCGACATGGGCCCCAAGGACAAACGCGAAATCCTGCGCGCCATCATCGACCGCGATGGCGAGGAGTGCCGCAACGCCATCATCTTCTGCAACCGGAAAACCGAAGTCGATATCGTCGCCAAATCCTTGAAGAAGCACGGCTACAATGCCGAGCCCATCCATGGCGATCTGGACCAGTCGCACCGCACCCGCACGCTGGATGGCTTCCGCGACGGCTCGGTCCGGTTCCTGGTGGCGTCCGATGTGGCGGCGCGGGGTCTCGACATTCCGAATGTCAGCCATGTTTTCAACTTCGACGTGCCCAGCCATGCCGAGGATTATGTCCACCGCATCGGCCGCACGGGCCGCGCTGGCAAGACAGGTGTGGCCTATACGATCTCGGTCCCGTCGGATGAGAAATATCTGGACGCCATCGAACGTCTGGTCGACGCCAAGATCCCCAGGGGCGAAAACCCCTGGACCCCGCCGGGCCGGCGCGACGACACGCCCGAGGTGGTGGTGGAGGAGGAGCCGAAGCGCACCTCCCGGTCGCGCAGCCGGTCCAGGTCGAAGAGTTCGGGCACGAACGATGAGACGCCCCGCGCGGCCGAGGCGCCGCCCACCCCGCGCGAGGAACCGCGCCGCGACGACGATCGCGGCGGCCGCCGGTCCCGTGGCGGCCGTGGTCGCGACCGGGATGACCGCGGGCCGAAGGTCGTGGGATTGGGCGATCACGTGCCCAGCTTCATCGAGATGAGTTTCGAGGAACGGCGGGCGGAAACCGTCTGAGCCGGCTTTGCCCGCCTCTGGCGGCCCGATCCGCCTGGCGCGCCTCACCCGGTGCGCTTGCGCACCGGCCCCGTCGCAGGAATCTGGTCGACGCTCGCGGTGCCCCATGTCACGGTCCCTGCGATCCGACAAGAGGGGCGCGCCATGGCCATAGACACCTATATCTTCGATGCCTACGGCACGCTTTTCGACGTGACCGCCGCTGCCCGCCAGGCGGCGGCCGAGGACGGCTTCGAGGCGCTGGCCGAGACGTGGCCCAGGTTGGCTGCCGATTGGCGGGACAAGCAGTTGCAATATACTTGGCTGAGGGCCGTGACAGGCGCCCATGCCGATTTCTGGCAGGTCACGGGCGACGGGCTCGATTGGGCTTTGGAAGCCGCCGGCTTGGCCGGTGACGACACGCTGCGCGAGCGGCTGATGCAACTCTATTGGGAGCTGTCCTGCTTCCCGGAGGTCCCGACCGTGCTGACCGATCTCAAGAGCGCGGGAAAGGCCACGGGCATCCTGTCCAACGGGTCGCCCGAAATGCTGCAGGGCGCCGTGTCGTCGGCGGGAATCGAACGGCTTTTGGACCACGTCCTGTCCGTGGAAAGCGTCGGGATCTTCAAGCCGTCCTCGAAGGTCTACGATCTGGTCGGCCGGGCCTTCGCCTGCGAGGCGGGGACCGTCCTCTTCGTGTCGTCCAATGGCTGGGACGCTGCGGCGGCCAAGGGATACGGGTTCCAGACCGCCTGGGTAAACCGCACTGGCCTGCCCATGGACCGCCTGCCGTGGCGCCCCGACCATGTTTTGGACGACCTCACCGGCCTGGCGGCGCTGGCCTGATGCCCGAGTTCAAGACCTCGGACGGCCTGCGTCTCTGGTACGAGGACGAGGGCGAGGGACCGGTGATCCTCTGTCTTGCCGGCCTGACGCGGAACTCGACCGATTTCGACTATGTTCTGCCCTATCTGATCGGCGAGCACCGGGTCGTCCGCCTGGATTACAGGGGCCGGGGCAAGTCCCAGCGGTCACCCGACTACAAGACCTACACCATCCCGACCGAGGCCCGCGACGTTCTGGAACTGCTCGCCCATCTGGAGCTCGACAAGGTTGCAATCCTGGGAACCTCGCGGGGTGGTCTGATCGCCATGTCCTTGGCGCTGCTTGCCAAGGACCGGCTGACGGGGGTCTGCCTGGTCGATATCGGACCGGAGCTGATGGCCGAGGGGTTAGAGGCGATCATGGATTATATCGGCCAGCCGCCCGAGGCCGATACGCTGGAGGCAGCGGCGGTGATGCGGGCGCGGCTGATGGACGGGTTCAAGGACGTGCCGCCCGAGCGCTGGCAGTCGGAGGCCGAGAAGCACTACCGCGTCACGCCCGATGGGCTGACGATCAACTACGACCCCAAGCTGCGCGAGGCAGTGATCGAGGCCGGGGCCCAGCCGGCGCCGGATCTGTGGCCACTGTTCGATGCGTTGGCGGGGCTGCCCACGGCGTGCATACGGGGGGGCAATTCGGACCTTCTGTCGGCGGAGACCCTGGCGAAGATGCGCGACCGCCGGCCCGACATGATCGTGGCCAACGTCCCGGGACGCGGCCATGTGCCATTCCTGGACGAACCCGAGTCGCTGGAGGCGCTGAACGAATGGACGATGTTGCTTTGATCCCGATCGGCTTGGCGGATATCGAAGCCGCCGCCCACCGCATCCGATGCCACGCAATTCGAACCCCGCTGCTGAACGCGCCGTCCTTGGATGAGACGATCGGGCGTCGGATCTTCGTGAAGGCCGAATGCCTCCAGAAGACCGGCAGCTTCAAGTTCCGGGGAGCCTTCTCGGCCCTTTCGGCCATCGGCGGCGACGTCGTGGCGTTCTCGTCCGGGAACCACGCCCAGGGCGTGGCATTGGCGGCGAAGATGTTGGGGCGGCGGGCGACCATCGTCATGCCGTCGGACGCGCCCGCGGTGAAGATCGCCAACACCCGCGCCTATGGCGCGGAGATCGTTCTCTACGACCGCGCGACCGAAGACCGCGACGAGATCGGCGAGCGCCTGCAAGCCGAACGCGGCCTGACCCTCGTGCGGCCCTTCGACGAGCCGCTGGTGATCGCCGGGCAGGGGACCTGCGGGTTGGAGATCGCTCAGGACATGCCCGACGATATCGAACAGGTTCTCGTCTGCTGCGGCGGGGGTGGCCTGACCTCGGGCATCGCGCTGGCGCTCGAAGGCCGCGCCAAGGTCCACCCGGTCGAGCCCGAAGGGTTCGACGACGTCGCCCGGTCCCTGCGGTCGGGCAGGATCGAGCGGAACGCCCGCGTTTCCGGCGGCCTCTGCGACGCGATCATCACGCCGTCACCCGGTCGGATCACCTTCCCGATCATGAAGCGCCTCTGCGGCGCGGGGATCGTGGTGACCGACGACGAGGCCCTGCGCGCCGTGGCGCTCGCCTGGCAACATTTGCGCATCGTCCTGGAGCCGGGTGGCGCGGTCGCCTTGGCCGCCGCGCTGTTCCACCACGACACGGACGTGGTCGCCGTCGCGTCGGGCGGCAACGTGGACCGTCAGGTTTTTGAGAGGGCACTCGCGACGCTGGGCTGACGCGCCTTCCAGGCGAACAGCAGGAACGACACCGTCATCAAAACGCTGCCCACCAGGAACGGCGCGCCGGGGAAGTGCCGCCCGCCCTCGGTCGCCAGATTGAACGTCCAGGTCATGATCAGCGGCGAGATGATCGCCGCCACCGCCGTGATCGAGGCCATCACGCCCTGCAACTCCCCCTGCTGGTCGTCATCGGCGATCCGGCTCGCGATCCCCTGGATCGCCGGTTGCGCCACGGATCCGATGGCCGAGAATGGGATCAGCACCAGAAGCAACAGCCCCGTTGGCACGAAGCCCACCAAGATCAGGATCACCGCGTTGAAGGGTAGGAACCAGGCCAGCGTCCGCCGTTCGCCCAGCTTTGGGATGATCCACCGGATCAGCCCGCCCTGCACGACGACCATCGAGATGCCGTAGACGGCCAGCGAGAAGCCCACCATACGTTCTTCCCAGCCGAAGGCGGCTTGGGTGAAATAGGCCCAGACGGCCGGATAGACCCAATTGGCGACCTGATAGAAGAACCAGATCGCCAGCAGCATGCCGACGCCCGGCAGCGCGCGCATGGCCATGAGCCCGCCCAGCGGGTTCGCCCGCCGCCACTGAAAGGCGCGGGGTTTGCGCAAGGTTTCGGGCAGGACGAAATAGCCCAGGGCGAAGCTGATCCCCGACAAGACCGCCGCCGCCCAAAACGGCGCACGCGGGCCCCATTCGGCCAGCAGCCCGCCCATGGCGGGGCCCAGCACGAAGCCCAACCCGAACCCGGCCGAGACCAGGCCGAAGTTCTGCGCCTTGGTCTTTTCGTCCGAAATGTCGGCCATGAAGGCCATGGCCGTCGACATGGACGCCGCCGCGATGCCCGCGATGATCCGGCCCAGCAGCAGGATCCAGATGGACTGGGCCAGAGCCATCAGGATGTAATCCACGAACAGCACCCCGATGGACATCAGCAGGACCGGCCGCCGCCCGAAGCGATCCGACAGATTGCCGATCGTGGGCGAGAAGAGGAACTGCATCAGCGCGTAGATCGACGTCAGGATCCCGCCCCAAACCGCGGCTTCCGATAGGGTGACGTCCTGTACCTCCTCCAGCAGCGCGGGCATGACCGGCAGAATCAGCCCGATTCCCATGGCCTCGATGGTCATCAGGACCACGATAAACAAGATCGGCAGGCGCTTGCTCCGAGGCGGGGCGGCCTCCGTGGGGGGCAGATCGGTCATGGTTTCCCTTAAGACCAATGCCGCCCGGCTGGGAAGACACCATGCTGCCGGACGGTGCCATCTGCGTGGGGGGATGCACATGATCGGGAACGCGGCCGCCTCGACCGTCGGAAAGATTGGCCTGCTTTGGTGATCGGGGATCGGGCCACAATCCAGGGCGGTGCGGTTCGGATTTCAGTCCAATCTGCGGGAGGCAGCCAACAAGTCCTCGACCGGCAGTCGAGCGGCGTCGAACGGATCCAGGGCCAACTCCGCCAGGGCCTTTCGCATCATCGCGCGCCCGATCAGGTAGTTCACCGGCATGTCGGTGGGTTGCCCGTCGGCTTCGCTGGCCCGAAACCAGGCGGTCTCGTCGCTTTCCACCTTGTGCCGTTCCGCCCAGAGCCGGTCGCACAGCGCAGGCAGGGTTCGGGGATCCCGCGCCGACGTGATCGGCTGGCCCACCGCCTCCTCGGCCAGGATCGCCAATCCCTCCAGAACGGCAACCTCGCCCAGGGTCCACCCCTCGCGGCCGATATAGGGCCAGCGCAAGCAATGGTGCAGTTCATGCAGGGCAAGCGCGGTCCCGCCTCTGGGCCAGTCCTCGACATACTGGGAATGGTCCGGATTGACTTCGATCAGCGCCGAACCGGGGCCATAGGCGATGCCCCGGCAGCAACGAAAGCGGCGATCCAGGATATCGGTCGGCACGACCGACAGGTCCGCGTCCAGATCGGGCGCGTGCGCCATGATCTCTTGGACGGCCGTCCGAATTGGGTCCAGCAGGGTTTCCCGCGCCTTCGGGTCAAGTCTGCGACCCCGGTCCATCACATGCAGGTGGATCGCCATGATGTCAGCTTACACTGCCATCGTCCGAATTTCCATAACGCTATAATACCTAATGGAAATCCGACAGAAATCCGCGCAGGATCGCGGCGTAGTCGTCGGGTTTTTCGACGCAGGGCAGATGGCCGGCGCGCGGCATCAGTTCGAACCGGCTGTCGGGCACCAGGGCCGCCGTCTCGCGCACCAGGTCGGGCGGCGTCGCGCCGTCTTCCGATCCTGCAATGGCCAGCACCGGCAATCGCAGGGTGGAGGTCGGCGTATAGAAATCCGTGCCCTTGATCGCCGCGGAACAACCCGCATAGCCCTTGGGCGGCGTCTGGCAGAACCGCGCCCGCCAGAGCCCGTGGCCCGGCGAGGCCAGGAAATCCCGCCCGAACCAACGCTCCATGACACCGTCGGCCAGGGGCTCCATACCCTCGGCCAGCACCGTCTTGATCCGCCAATCCCACAGCTTGTCGTCGCCGATCTTGGCCGCCGTGTTCGACAAGACCAGACGCGCCACAAGATCGGGCCGCTTGGTCGCCAAGCCCTGAGCGATCATTCCGCCAATGCTGAGACCGATGAAGGTGCAGTCCTTGATCCCGCAGGCGTCGATGACGGCTTCTGCATCCGACACCAACGCCCCCATCGCATAGGGCGGGTCCGGCACGTCCGATTGCCCATGCCCCCGCTTGTCCCAGCGCACCATGCGGTAACCGGGCAGCAGCGGCACGATATCGTCCCAAAGCCGCATATCCGTCCCCAGCGAGTTGGCGAAGACCAGTACCGGTCCCTCGCCCTCGTCGCGCACATGCAGCCGGGTGCCGTCCTTGGCCTCGATGAACATAACGTCGCCCTCTCCCATGCGTCGCATTCAGACCGAGGGTGGACGCCATGGGACCTGCGCGCAAGCCGCCGTCCCGCCAGCGTCGGCGGAACGAACGGAGAGGGACATGCGACAGATACGGGCGGCGGTCAGCCGCGCCTATGGGGCACCGCTGGAAATCGAGACATTGACGCTGGCCGCGCCCGGATCCGGTGCCGTGGAGGTGGAGATCGAGGCCTGCGCCATCTGCCAATCCGACATCACCTTCCTGGATGGCGGCTGGGGCGGCGACCTGCCGGCCGTTTATGGCCACGAAGCCGTCGGCCGGGTCTCGGCCCTGGGCGAGGGCGTGCGCGATCTGACCGTCGGCAGTCGTGTCCTGGTCACCCTGATCCGGGCTTGCGGCACCTGCGCCTGCTGCGCGTCCGGCCGGCCGACCCAATGCCCCACGCCCGGCACCGCCGCGCCGCTGGGCGATGTGGTCGCGGCGATGAATTGCGGCGCCTTTGCCGAGGCGGCGGTCGTCGACCGGTCGCAGGTGGTCTCGATCCCCGACGATATCCCGGCCGAGGCCGCCTGCCTGCTGTCCTGCGGGGTCATCACAGGCCTGGGGGCCGCGGTGAACACGGCCCGGGTCAGGCCCGGCGATTGGTGCGTCGTCATCGGTGCCGGCGGCGTCGGGTTAAACGCCATTCAAGGCGCCCGCCTGTCGGGCGCGGCCCGGATCGTCGCGGTGGACATGACGCAGCAGAAACTCGACAAGGCGGTTGGCTTCGGCGCGACCGACACCGTCCTGGCGTCCGAGCCCGGGCGCGAGGCGATGCTGAAGCTGGGCCGCTTGGCCGACCATGTCTTCGTCACCGTCGGCGCCGGGCCGGTTATCGACGGCGCTCTGACCTGGTTGGCGCCCCACGGGACAGCCTACTTGGTGGGCATGCCCCATTCCGGCACCGTCGGTCACTTCGACCCAGTGGCGGCCGCCTATTACGGCAAGGGCCTACGCGGCACCCGCATGGGCGATGTGGTGCTGGCTCGCGACATCCCCTGGCTACTGGATTTGCACGCCCAGGGCCGGTTGAGGCTGGAGGAACTGGTCTCCGCCACCTATCCCTTGGACCGGATCAACGAAGCCATTGCCGCCACACGGGCGGGGCAGGGGACGCGGAACGTGGTGATGATGGGATGAAACTGGCCGAGCTGGAGATCTTCGTGGTCGCCCCGCCCGCACCGGGCTGGGGCGGGCGGTATTGGATCATCCCGAAGCTGACCACGGCCTGCGGTATCACCGGGTACGGCGAATGCTATGCGTCCGCTGTGGGGCCCGATGCCATGCGGGCCGTGATCGCGGATGTGTTCGGGCGGCACATGGCCGGGGAAGACCCTGAAAACATCGAATTGATGACCCGCCGCGTCTGGGGCTCCGGCTTCACCGGCCGGTCTGACCCGACCGTTTGGGGCGCCTTTGCAGGGCTTGAGATCGCCTGCTGGGACATCCTCGGCAAGGCCCGCGACCGCCCGGTCTGGGCCTTGTTGGGCGGCAAGCTGAACGAGCGGTTGCGGGCCTATACCTATCTCTATCCCGAGGATGGCGTGGGCGACGGCTTCTGGACCTCGCCCGATCAGCAGGCCGATGTGGCCGCCGGCCGGGTCGGCGAAGGTTGGACCGCCGTCAAGTTCGACCCCGCCGGCCCCTACACGATCTTCGGCGGCCACCAACCCGCGCGGTCCGACATTGCCCTGTCTGCCGCCATGTGCGCTTCGATCCGGGGCGCGGTCGGCGACCGCGCCGACCTTCTGTTCGGAACCCACGGGCAGTTCACGGCAGCGGGCGCCATCCGGCTGGCGAAGGCGCTGGAACGCTACGATCCACTCTGGCTGGAAGAACCGGTGCCGCCGGACGACCCATATGCTCTGGCCCAGGTCGCCCGCGCCACGTCCATCCCCGTCGCCACCGGCGAGCGGCTGTGCGGCCTGTCGGAATTCGCCACGGTTCTGCGCCTGGGCGGGGCATCCATCCTGCAACCCGCACTCGGCCGCCTGGGCGGGATCGGCGAAGCCCGGAAGCTGGCCGCCCTGGCCCAGGCCTTCGGCGCCCAGCTGGCCCCGCATCTGTATTGCGGCCCGGTCGAATTCGCGGCCTCCGTTGCGCTGGGCACCACGATTCCGAACTTGCTGATGGTCGAGGCGATCGAAACGCCGTTCCATCACGCCTTGGCGAACGGCCCGCAGGTCGAAGGGGGCTTCGTGTCCCCGTCCGATGCCCCCGGGCTGGGGATCGCCTTCGACGAAGATCTTGCTCGGGACAATCCCTTCCTGGGCGGCGGGCTCCATCTGGAGATGCAGCAGAGACCTTGCGACTATGCCCACGAAAATGCGTTCACCGGCGGTGCGTCGTCTTCAGACTAACCGGATCGTCTTCGGACAGATCGGGCGGTCAGCCGCCCCGCATCACCATCGCGCATTCCATGGCCGCCAGCAGCGTGCCTTCCAACTGGACGCCGGTCTCCGACCCGACCGAGGCGCGAAGCCGGTTCAATTCGGCCTCGACGGCATCGTTGGACAGGCTGGTCGTGTTGGTGTCCAGCCAAGCGCTGACCTGCACGGGATCCCGTTGGGCAATGATCGCGTTGGCATTCTCGCGCTGCTGGACGGCATCCAGCCCGCCGGGGCACCGGTCGGATTCGAAGCTGCTCTGGATGACTTGGCCGCGCAATTGCTCGGCCACTTCAGTCGATGTGAATGTGACCCCGCCCCGTACCGTGGTCAGGACCGACAGGCCGGTTCCCACAAGGAACGCAGTCAGCACCACCCAGTCGGCGCTCACGGCGCCCGACTCGTCGGTGGCAAAGGTGCGGACTGCGGACAACATGGCATCCCGGGCGAATACAATTCTCGTTAACCTTAAGATGCCGCCGCAGCATGGCAGGTTTAGGGCAGATTCCCCGAAAATTTCGGGGATTCGCCCCCAGAATTGCCTCTATTCCGGCGACAAACCGCCGATCGAAGGCGATTGTCTCCAACACTCAGAGGTTGTCCGGCTGGGGCATTCCCATCACGTGGAAACCGCCATCGACGTGGATGACCTCTCCCGTGGTGCAGTTTCCCGCGTCCGAGCAAAGATACAGGGCCGTCCCGCCCACTGCGTCCAGTGTCGCATTGGCGCGCAGCGGTGCGTTCGCCTCGGTGTGTCGATAGGTGCGCCGCGCACCGCCGATGGCCGCCCCGGCCAGCGTCTTCATCGGCCCGGGCGAGATCGCGTTCACCCGAATCCCGTCCGGCCCCAGATCGGCCGCCAGATACCGCACCGCGGCCTCCAATGCGGCCTTGGCCACGCCCATCACGTTGTAGAACGGCACGACCCGCCGCGAGCCGTCGAAGGTCAGGGTCAGGATGCTGCCGCCATTCGTCATCAGCGGCTGCGCCCGGCGCGCAATCTCGACCAGGGAATAGCAGGAAATATCCAATGAGTGCTTGAAGTTGGCCCGACTGGTATCGACGAACCGGCCGGTCAATTCGGACTTGTCCGAAAACGCGATCGCATGGATCACGAAGTCCAGATTGCCGCCCTTTTCCAGCTCCGCAAACGCCGCGTCCAGCGATGCGTCGTCGGTCACGTCCACATCCAAAAGCGTGGTGGCCCCCAAGCTTTCGGCCAGGGGCTTCACCCGCTTCCCGAACGCGGCGCCCTGGTGGGTGAAGGCCAGGTCCGCCCCCGCGCCATGCAGGGCCTTGGCGATCCCCCAAGCGATCGAGTGGTCGTTGGCCACGCCCATCACGAGGCCGCGTTTTCCAGTCATATCCATATGCTCAGTCCTGTAGTCGCGACAGGACCATGGAGCCGTTGGTGCCCCCGAACCCGAACGAATTGGTCATTACGGAGTCGATCCCCGCATTCTCGACAAGCGTGGTGGCGATCTCGCCCGGCTCCAGCGCCTCGTCCAAGGTCTCAACGTTGATCGACGGTGCGATGAAGTCGCCCTGCATCATCAGCAGGCAATAGATCGCCTCCTGAGCCCCCGTCGCCCCTTGGGAATGGCCGGTCATCGACTTGGTCGAACTGATCAGCGGCCGGTCGTCGCCGAAGACCCGGCGCACGGCCTCCACCTCGCCCACATCGCCCACGGGGGTCGAGGTGCCGTGGGCGTTGATATAGCCGACGCGGCGTCCCTCCGGCACCATATCCAGGGCCAGACGCATGGCTCGCTCGCCCCCTTCGCCCGACGGCGCGACCATGTTGTGGCCGTCCGAGGTGGCCGCGAAGCCCGTCACCTCGGCGTAGATCTTGGCGCCCCGAGCCTTGGCGTGCTCCAACTCCTCCAGCACGACGATCCCGCCGCCGCCCGCGATTACGAACCCGTCCCGGCCCGCATCGAAGGCGCGCGAGGCGGTGGCGGGCGTATCGTTGTACTTCGACGACATCGCGCCCATGGCGTCGAAGAGGCAGGACAGCGTCCAATCAACCTCCTCGCCGCCCCCGGCGAAGACCACGTCCTGGCGGCCCATCATCACCTGTTCGGCCGCGTTCTGGATGCAATGCAGCGAGGTCGAGCAGGCCGAGGTAATCGAATAGCTCAACCCCTTGATCTCGAACGCCGTCGCCAGGTTCGCGCTGACCGTCGAGGACATGCAGCGCGGCACCATATAGGGGCCCATCCGCTTCGGCGCGCCCCGCTCGATGACGACCTTGTGCGCCTCGAACAGGTTCGACGTGGACGGCCCCCCCGATCCGGCGATCAGGCCCGTGCGCGGGTTCGACACATCGCCAGGTTCCAACCCCGCATCCGCGATCGCCTGCTCCATCGACAGATAGGCATAAGCCGCACCCGGCCCCATGAAGCGCAGGACCCGCTTGTCGATATGCTCCGCAGGATCAATGTCCGGCACGCCGTGCACCTGGCTGCGGAACCCGTGTTCGGCATATTCCGGCGCCGCCGTGATGCCAGATTTGCCCGCCCGCAAGCTGGCCTCGACCTCCTCGGCGTTGTTTCCGATGGACGAGACGATGCCCAAACCGGTGATGACGACGCGCCGCATGGGCTTCTCCCTCAGCTCTCGGACAGGGCGACCTTCATGTCGCGCACCTGGTAGATTTCCTCGCCATCGGCTTCCACCCGGCCATCGGCAACCCCCATGGTCAGGCGCCGGTTCTGTACCGTCTTGGTGAAATCGACGAAGTAGCGCAGCATCTTGCGATCCGGCCGCACCATGCCCGTCAGCTTGACCTCGCCCACGCCCAGCGCATAGCCGCGCCCTGGCCAGCCGCGCCAGCCCAGGTTGAACCCCGTGAGCTGCCACAGCCCGTCCAATCCCAGACAGCCCGGCATGATCGGATTGCCCGGAAAGTGGCACGCGAAGAACCACAAATCGGGATTGATATCGAATTCGGCCACCACATGGCCCTTGCCATGCAGACCCCCATCGCCCGAGATGTCGGTGATCCGATCCATCATCAGCATCGGCGGCTCGGGCAGTTGCGCATTGCCAAGCCCGAACAACTCACCCCGCGCGCAGGCCAGCAGGGCGTCGCGGTCGAAGAATGTGGGATATTGGCTCATCTGGGCCCCTCTGGTCCGGTCTCGGCCCCTCTATCACCGGATGTTTCAGCGTCGCAACCCAAGCGTGAAAACCTGAATCCGATTGAAAACCACTCGCAACGGGCCCTATATTCCAGGTGATGGAGATGACTTCGGATAATGCCCGTACCCTCGGCAGGGCCTGGCTCGCGAAATCGGCTTTGCGGCCGACGCGGCAGCGTGTGGCCTTGGCAGCCCTGTTGGTCGGCGATGGCCGCGACCGTCACGTCACGGCGGAATGGCTGCACGAGGCGGCGCGCCGGACAGGGGATAAAGTATCCTTGGCGACGGTCTATAACACGCTCCGCGCGTTTTCGGAGGCCGGTCTGGTGCAAGAGATCACCGTCGACGGGACCGGCTCCTACTTCGATACGCGACTGGACGATCACCCCCATTTCTATTGGGAACAGGACGCCCGGCTAACCGATGCCGGCGCCGACCGGTTGGAGATCGTGAACCTGCCCGACGCCCCCGACGGGATGGAGATCGCCAAGGTCGACGTGGTGATCCGGCTGCGGCCGACGTCCTGAACCGGACCGTTTGCGATTTGCGGCATTGGTCCAACGCGGGTGTCCTCGCCCATTCGATGCGTGCTTAACTCCGCCCGGAAAATGGGAGGAGTATATCATGGACCGCATCGGTTTCGTCGGCCTGGGCTTCATGGGTCACGGCATGGCCGCCAACCTGCTGGCGGCGGGCCATCCCCTGACGGTGATCGCCCATCGCAATCGCGGACCGGTCGACGATCTGGTCTCCAGGGGCGCGGCCGAGGCCTCAAGCCTCGCTGACCTCGCCGCCGCCTCGGACATCGTCCATATCTGCGCGCCCGGCTCGCCCCAGGTCGAGGCCATCGTCGACGCGATCCTGGACCACCTGCCAGACGGTGCCATTGTCATCGACTGTTCGACCGCCAACCCTGTCTCGACCGAGATGCTGGCCGCCAGGCTTGCCGCCCGCGGCTGCCACATGGCGGACGCGCCCTTGGGCGGCACGCCAGTGCAGGCCGAGGCCGGAGAGCTTGCCGCGATTGTTGGCGCGTCCGATGACGTCTTCGCCCGGATCGAGCCCGTCATCGCGACCTGGGCGTCCAGCATCGTCCGCGTGGGCGGGCCGGGCGCGGGGCACAAGATGAAGCTTCTGAACAACTTCCTGGCCATGGGTTATGGCGCCATCTATTCCGAGGCGCTGGCCCTGGCCGAAAAATCCGGGATCGGGACCGAAACCTTCGACAAGGTCATTACCGGCTCGCGTATGGATTGCGGCTTCTACCAGACCTGGCGGGGCTATGCGGTCGACGGGAATGCCGAGGCGCATAAATTCACGCTCACCAATGCGCTCAAGGACATGGCGTACCTGTCCGCGTTCGCCGATGGCAGCGGCGTCGCGAACCCGATCGGGTCGGCGATCAAGAACAGCTACGCCATGGCGGTGAACACCGGCGGCGACGGGGCCGAGGATTACGTGCCCCATCTGGTGGATTTCGTTGCCAAGGCGAATGGCATCGCGCGCTGATCGGACAGGTGCGACGGGTCCTCCTTCGCGCTCCCCGACATATTTCTGGAGCAGAGAATGTGGGACGGCCGCGCTCGTCGGGTGACCTGCTCTCTGCTCCGTCCGGGCTGGGCCGATGAGGTCGGAGACGACCGAAGAGGCCGCTGCGGCAGCCATGACCGCGCCTGGCTTCAACCCAACCCGAGAGACGAGAACGGGATGTAGCGGACCGGCGTCCCCGGCTCGATCTCCATCGCCTCGTGCGGCAACTCGACGAACCCTTCCGCCCAACTCAGCCCCGTCACCAGGCCCGATCCTTCCGAGCGGAAGGCCTCCGCGCGGCCGTTGCGCAATCGGGCGCGCAGCATTTCCGACCGTCCGGCCTTCTTCCGCTTCGAAAAGGCCGCCGGCACCATGACCGCCTCCGGGTCGCGCCAGCCCGCCCCGGCCATCTGCATCAAAGCCGGCCGGGCGAAGAACGCGGCGCAGGTGAAGGCCGCAACCGGATTGCCGGGCAGACCAAACAGCGGCGTGCCCGTCCACCGGCCCATCATCAGCGGGCGGCCCGGTTTCAGCGCGATCCGCCAATGCTGCACCTCGCCCCGGGCGCGCATCAGCCGCGACAGGTGATCCTCCACCCCGTCGCTGGCCCCGCCCGACGTGAGGATCGCATCGACCCGCGCCCCATCCAGCGCCGCGACCAGCGTCTCCTCCGCGTCCGGCACATGGCCCAGATCGACCGGCGCCAGCCCCCAATTCGCCAGCATCGCCAGCAGCATCGGCCGGTTGGCGTCCGGGATCCCGTCCAGCGATCCGATCTTCGTCACCTCGTCTCCAGTGGACAAGACCCCGACCCGAAGCCGCGTTCGGACCGGCAGCGTGCCATGCCCGCCGGTCACCGCCAGGGCCAGATCGGTGGGTCGCAGGATCTGACCCTGGGCCAGCAGCGGGGCGCCCGATGTCACGTCCTCGCCCGCCCGCCGCGTATTCGCGCCCCGCTTGGGAACCGCCGACAGGCGCAAGTGGCCGCCATGTTCGGTGGCGTCTTCCTGGAGCGCGACCGTGTCGACACCCTTGGGGATCTCGGCGCCGGTCAGGATGCGCAGCGCATGGCCGGGCGGCACGGCGCCGTCATGCGGGACACCAGCTGCGGACCGGCCTGGCGCGACCGGGATCGGCCCGGCCCGGAGCGTGGCATGGGCGAAGCCCCAGCCATCCACCGCGGCGTTGGCCTTGGGCGGATTGTCCCGCCGGGACACCAGGTCGACCGCCAGGATACGTCCGGCGGCCCCCGATGTCGGCATCGTCTCGACCCCGACGACGCACAGCGTCGCGGCCCGCAAGGTGGCCAGCGCGTCGGCGACCTTCGTCCACCGGGCCCCCGGCGGCAGGGCGAAGCAGGACGATGGCGGCAGAACGCCCAGGATCCACCCTTCCTCCCGCGCGATCCGGGCGCTGTCGTCCAGGGCGGCCGGCGCGGTGAAGGCGGTCTCGGGCAATGCGCGCAAGGCGCTTGCGGTGGCGATGACCTGACCGGCATCCTTGATGTCGTGCCGCGCGGGGGGCCACAGGCTGGGATAGATCTCGGCCAGCACGATCCGCGCGTCGGGCAGGTCGAACCCCGTCTGCTGGGGCCAGACGGCCAGGTCAGGATGCCGGGCGCGCAGCTTGGCCAAGGCCGCCATCCCGACCAGCGACTGCCCCCCGACCGACCCCGTCGTGTATAGCTTCAAGGCCGATTGCGCCGAAGGGGCGAAAGCCTCCACCGTGCGGTGGTCGGGGATGCCGTGATCGCCCCGGGCCGAGCCCTTTTCCGGCAGGTCCGGATGATCGTGGCTGCGCGGGCGTCCCCAGAACGGGCCGATGCCGGGGAACGCGCGGTTCATGCGCTCCGCCACGGCGAAGCGATTGTTCCCGTTATCCGCGGCGTCCTCGATCCGTCCGGCCAGCCAGTCCCACATGGCCAAGGCATCGGCCTCGCCGGTGAGACCTTCCGCCAGGCCGGTCGGATAGCCCATGGCGAAGTCGAACCCCAGAAGCGTGCGGCGACCCTCGGCCAGGACGGCGTCTATCCGGGTCAGCGCGTCATGGCGGGTCCGGTGGTACGTAACCTCTTGGGCGCCGTCCCGGTCCACGCAGATCCAGATCGCGTCCTTGGACGGCGTCGCCGGGCTGGGCGCAGAGGCCGATGACCAATCGGCGACGATAATCGTTTGGAACATCATCGACGCAGGATGAAGTCGGCGATGGCGGGAATGTCGTCCAAGTCGAGCACAGGGACGGTCACATCGCAGGGGGCCGAGGCGGCGACGGCCTTGAAGGTCGGATCCGCCTGGGCGAGGGGCGGCTGCCCCGTCTCGGGGCGCCAGGCTTCGATGCGGGCATGGTCGCCGCGTTTCCAGCCTTCGGCCAAGACGACGTCACAGGGCGACAGCCGTGTCAGCAGGGTTTGCAGGTCGCGCTGCCCTTCCTCCAACAATGTCAGGCGGGTGTCGGATGCCAGCAATGTCTGCTGCGCACCGGCGACCCGATGCCGGTGGCTGTCGGTGCCAGGGGTTTCCAGATCCAGCGCGTGGTGGGTCCGCTTCAAGGTGCTGACAGTCAAACCCTTGCCAATCAGATGCCGGACCAGCCGCTCGGTCAGCGTGGTCTTACCGCCGTTCTTATGCCCGGTGATGCCCATCAGGATCACAGGGGGTATCCCCGGTGCCGTGCCTTTTGAGAGGCAAGACCTGGTCTTGCGGAAAGACGCGTCCTCACGGCATCGCCTCCGCCTTGGCCAGATCTTCGGGCGTGTTGATATTGAAGAAATGGATCTCGGGGAAGATCGCCGCGCCCGGCCCATGCCGGTCCGTCCAATGCAGAATCTTCCGCGTCCCATGATCCAGCGCCTCCCGCAGGTCGACGCGCAGCACCGTCGGCCAAAGCCCGAACGTGGGCTGCGGCCAGATCTTGTCCCCCTCCCGCGTGGCCGCCAGCGCCAGGCCCGACGGTCCGGCGGCACCCAGCAGGCGGGGCACCAGATCGGGCGGCAAATAGGGCGTGTCGGCTGCGGCGGTGACGATATGCGGACAGCCCAGACGCGCCGCCCAGTCCAGCCCCGCAAGCACCCCGGCCAATGGGCCGGGATGATCCGGCATCGGATCCGGCAGGATAGGCAGGCCCAGATCGGCCCACCGCGCCGGGTCGCCATTGGCATTGATCGCGATCCGGTCCACCTGCGGCGCAAGCCGATCCAGGACGTGGCCGATAAGGGACCGGCCCTTCAAGGACAATCGCCCCTTGTCCCCCCCGCCCATCCGGGTGGCGCGACCTCCGGCCAGGATGACGGCATGGGGTTGGATCACGGCGCGGCTCCTAGAAACATTCCGCCACCCGGACCGATTGAAGCGTCCCGTCGATCCCGTACGTCACGGAGATGTCGAGATCCATGACGCCCGACAGCGCCATCACGGCGCCCCGCATCGGCGAAAGGACGTTGGTGTCCGGTCCCGTTCCCCGGCCGATGCAGCCGGACAGACCGACGGCCGACCCGTCGGAGACCACTGATAGCCCGGGCGGGTCCGTCCAGGCTCTGGGTCGCGAAGGCCGGATTGGGCGAACCATGCAGCCACATGGCGCCAATCCCCCAGGAGGTGAGCCAGGCGGAAAACACAGACCTGCGTTTCATCCAAGGATCGGCGCGTGTCCCATTGGAAGGCCGCGACATCCAGCCGCGTGTCCGTGATGGCGGCGGGCGGCAGACAGGCTGCGGCATCGGGATAGGCGACGATGGGTTCCGCATACCAGTCCCAGTCGGGATGATCGGACGTGACGGGCTCTCCATCCAGACGGAACGGCGTTTCCGCCTGGCCCCCATCGCGGTCTCGCGGCAGATCGAGGTCGCGCGGAAAATCCATATCCGGCAAGTCGCAGACGATGGCCGATCCAGGGCAGGGCGGCGGGGATATGCCTCGGCCCAGGACCGCCCCCGCCGTCAGGCATAGGATCCCAGCCAACGACCCCACAGACATCACGCCATGTCGACGCAAAGGCCGATCAGTCGGTCCCATCGCGTGCTCCATCCCAAACCACCCGCTCATCCCCGCTCAGGCACACGAACCGCGTGCCTTTCAGCCGTCCGATCACCGTCAGCCCCACCTGCCGCGCGATCTCGACGCCCCAGGCCGTGAACCCCGAGCGCGAGACCAGGGACGGAATGCCCATCAGCGCGCATTTGATCACCATTTCCGAGGTCAGCCGCCCCGTCGTGTACAGCGTCTTGTCCGCCGCCTCGATCCCCTCGGCCCGCATCCAGCCCGCCAGCTTGTCGACCGCGTTGTGGCGGCCCACATCCTCGAAATAGGCCAGCGGGTCGGGGCCGGCGCAGAGGCAGGTGCCGTGGATGGCGCCGGCTTGCAGGTAGAGGCTGGGCGTGCGGTTGATGGCCTGGCTGAGCGCCATGAGGTCGGAGACGCGGAGCGGCGTTGGCGGCAGGGTCAGCCCGTCGAGCCCCTCCATCATGTCGCCGAACACCGTCCCCACCGCGCAGCCCGACGTCCGCGTGGCGCGCGCCAGTTTGGCTTCGTGATCTGTTTCGACGGCGGTGCGCACGACCACGGTGTCCAGTTCTGCATCGAAATCTATGGCGGTGACCTCGTCCGCCGGGCTGACCATGCCCTGGTTGGTCAGAAACCCCAGGGCCAGCCAGCGCGGATGGTCGCCGATGGTCATGGCGGTGACGATTTCGCGGGAATTGAGGTAGATGGTGAGCGGCCGTTCTTCGACCACGCGCAGATCCACGGGCGCACCGCTGGCGTCGCGGCCGGTCACTGGCCGGGTCAAAGCCGGGTCGGCGGGGTCGGGGACGACACGCAGGGTGGCGGGGCGTTCGGTGGCCATGGGGTTTTGTGGGCGGCGCGGCGACGGGATGCAATGGGCGCCGGGGCGGTGGCCGGAGGGGGTCCCGGACGGGGCGGGGCGCCGAAGCCCGCAAGGTTTCGAAGGACTTCGTCAGGAAATCGAAAGAATGGGGCGGGGAAGGGCCGCAGGTCTGGATCATGCGCTTTCGTTTTGCCTCGCCCTGCCGATCGGCCGCGTTCGCGCTTCGCGGGCCGTCGTGCTATGGTCCGCCTTTGCCGCGAGGACGCGGGGGCACGCGGTCCTGCGCCGGGCGGCCCGGCCGGGAGGCGACGGGATGACGACGATGGATATCTCACGGGCGGACATGGTGGCCTGGATGGCCGGCCCCGGCGCGGCCGACATCACGAAGGTGCATCAGGGGCATTGGCGGCGCCTGGACACGGCGGTGGCCGATCAGGGCAGCACGGCCTTCAAGGGCAGCTTGACGGATTTTCACCTGCTGGAGGTGTGCCGGTCGGGGCGGCATCAGATGAAGATCGAGAGCGAGATGGAGGCTGGGGATCGGGCGCGATCGGCCATCGTCCCTGGATCGGTCAATTTTGCCCAATGTGCATCGCCTCTGGAACTGGAAGTCGAAGGCACCGCCCAACTCCAGCAGGTCTACATCGCCGACTCGATCTTCCGCGACGTGGCGCGGGGCATCGCGCCCGGCGATCCGGACAATCTGCGGCCGCTGGGGTTCCAGGGACTGTTCGAGCCCAGGGTCAAGGCCCTGGCCGAGCAGATCCTGGACGAGGCGCGCCGGCCGTCCGGCGGCGGCGACCTGCTGGCCGACCTGCTGGGCCAGCAGATCGCCCTGACGATCCTGCGCCGGCGGCTGGGCCAGCCCGAGCGGGCGCCCAATATCCATGCCCTGTCGGACGCGGAGCTCGCCCGGGTCATCGACCATATCGAAGCGCATCTGGAGGATGTGGGCGGCATGGACACGCTGGCCGCGGCCGTCGGCACGGACGTCTTCGCCTTCACGCGCGCCTTCAAGGCCCGGACCGGCACGTCGCCCCATCAATTCGTGATCCAGCGGCGGTTGACGAGGGTGAAGGACCTTCTGACCCATGCGCACGAGCCGCTGGCCGAGATCGCGTATGTCACGGGGTTCTCCAGCCAATCGCACATGACCGCGACCTTCTCGAAGCATTTCGGCATGTCGCCGGGTGCCTATCGGAAGACGTCGCGGGCATGAGATGATCGGTGCCACGGTCGCGACGCGTCCCCACGGCGATCTCTCTTCTCGACCCGCTCTTGGACGGCCTCGAGTCGAGCGAGGCCGTCGATGCCTTCCTGGCCGGCTTGACGTTTCCGGCGATGATCCTGTCCAAACGGTCCGGCGACGTGTTGCGGTTCGCGTATGTGAACGCGGCGGCAACGGCATTGACCGGGTTCGCGGCCGGTGAAATCTTCGGTCGGCCCTATGCCTTGATCGAGGGCGAGGACACCGACGAGGCGGAGGCGCTGCGGTATCGCGACGACATCGAGCGGACCGGAAGCGGTTATGCAATCCTGGTCAACTATCGCAAAGACGGGTCGCCCTATGAGGTGTTCCTGATGGGCGGGCGTCTGATCACGCCGTCGGACAAAGCCGACCTCTTCGTGTCGTTCGCGGTGCACCTCCGGGATGTGGACACCGTACTGCCGCGCCAGTGCTTGGGACCGGGCGAACCACGTCCAAATTAGGGGACTCGGTCGCCTTGAGGCTGGCTGCGCTGGCCGGTAGGTCACGGGGCCGAAACCCTGCGGAGACTCCCATGGCATCCCGATCATCGAGGCCGTTCCTGCGCGGCGTGGCCGATGGCATGCCGTTCGTCGTGATCATGGTGCCCTTCGGTGCCTTGTTCGGCGTCCTGGCCATCGAAGCCGGGCTGCCCCTGGCGCAGGTGATGGGCTTCACCACGCTTGTCATCGCCGGCGCGTCTCAGTTCGTCGCCGTCCAGTTGATGAGCGACGGGGTTCCAGGCGCGATCGTGGTGGCGTCGGCCTTGGCCGTGAACCTACGGATGGTGATGTATTCGGCGGCCATGGTGCCGCATCTGGGCCCCGCGCCGTTCTGGCAGCGCGTGGGCATTTCCTATCTGCTGGTGGATCAGACCTATGCCCTGGCCCAATCCGCCTTCGACCGGGAACAGGCCTGGTCGGTCTCCGACAAGGTGGCCTATTTCGCGGGCACGGCCCTTCCGGTCTTCCCGGTCTGGGTCGGCTCCACCTGGGTCGGCGCGGTGCTGGGCGCCCGGGTGCCGGAGAGCTGGCAGCTGGAATTCGCCATGCCGCTGGCCTTCCTGGCCCTGGTGGCCCCGATGTTGAAAAGTCGGGCCCATGTGGCGGGGGCCTTCGTGTCCGTGACAGGCACCTTGCTGCTCTGGTGGGTGCCCTGGAACCTGGGACTGATCCTGGCCGCCATCGCCGCCATGGCCGTCGCCGCCGAGATCGAGCGGCGGTCATGAACGTCTGGTGGATCATCGGGGCCCTGGGCTTGGGCACCTATCTCACCCGGTTCGTCTTTCTGGGCCTCATCGGGGATCGTCCCATGCCGGATTGGGTGCTGCGACACCTGCGCTATACCGGCGTGGCCGTGTTGCCGGGGCTGGTGGCGCCGCTGGTCGTCTGGCCCGAGGGCGGGACGGATCCGGCGCAATTGATCGCGGCGGCGGTGACGGTCGCGGTCGGCGTCTGGCGCAAGGACGTGATTTCGGCCGTCCTTGCCGGCGGGGCGGCGTTCGTGGCGCTGGGGCTGCTGAGCTAGCGACCGGGCGAACCGGCCCGCCGAACCTGCGTCCGAACGCAGGTGCAACCACCGTCGACGCGCGGTGGCCCTATCAAACGCATGTCCGGGCTAGACCGGCAGGGCCGTCGTTCGAAACACCGTCTTCAGCGCGAAGGACGATTGCAGCTTGGCCACACCCGGCAGGCGCGCCAGATATCCGCGATGGATACGGGCGAAATCGTCCGAATCCCGCGCGACCACCTTCAGAAGGTAATCGTAAGCACCGGTCATCAGATGGCATTCCAGCACGTCGGGGATACGCGCGACCGCCGCCTCGAAGGCATCCAGAACGTCGTCGGCTTGGGTGGACAGGCTGATCTCCACGAAGACGGTGGTGGGCCGTCCCACGGCGCGGGGGCTGACCAGCGCGACGGTGCCTTGAATGGTGCCGTTCCGTTCCAACCGTTGCAGGCGGCGGTGGCAGGCGCTGGGCGACAGGTTCAGCTTCTCGGACAGCTGGGTGGCCGTCAGGCGCGCATCGCGCTGGATCAAGGCCAACAGGCGGGCGTCGATAGCGTCAGTTTTGTCCGTCACGCGATAACTTCCTTCAAAAAGAGAATAAAGCACGAAATCATCGCTCAAATATCCTCCATCATGGGACAAGTATGGGATTCCGTAGCGCCCTGTCGAGCCTATTCTGCCCAAAAGAATCGGGAGGCTTCGTCCATGCTCATCGGCTGTCCGAAAGAGATCAAACCGCAGGAATTCCGTGTGGGCCTGACCCCCGCCGCCGCGATGGAGGCGGTCGCCCACGGGCATTCGGTCATCGTCGAACGCGCGGCCGGGCTCGGCTCGGGCTTCGAAGATGCCGAATACGAAGCCGCCGGTGCCGAAATGGTCGAAACCGCCGAAGACGTCTTCGCCCGCGCCGACCTGATCGTGAAGGTCAAGGAACCCCAGGCCGTCGAGCGTCAACGCCTACGCGACGGGCAGGTCCTGTTCACCTATCTGCACCTCGCCCCTGACCCGGCGCAGACCCAGGATCTGCTGGCCTCCGGCGCCACCTGCATCGCCTACGAGACGGTAACCGCGGCGGGGGGCGGCCTGCCATTGCTGGCGCCCATGTCCGAAGTCGCGGGCCGTCTGGCGCCGCAGGTCGGTGCCTGGACCCTGCAGAAGGCCAATGGCGGACGCGGCGTGCTGATGGGCGGCGTGCCGGGCGTGGGTCCGGCCCAGGTCGCCGTGATCGGCGGCGGCGTGGTCGGCACCCATGCGGCCCGGATCGCGGCGGGCATGGGCGCCGACGTGGTCGTCCTGGACCGGTCGCTGCCGCGCATGCGCTACCTGGACGACGTGTTCGGATCGCAATTCAAGACGCGCTTCGCTTCGGGCGGGAACGTCGCCGAGGAAATCCGGCGCGCCGATATGGTCATCGGCGCCGTGCTGATCCCCGGCGCGGCGGCGCCGAAGCTGGTGTCACGGGCGGACCTGTCCGAGATGAAGACCGGCGGGGCCATCGTGGACGTGGCCATCGACCAGGGCGGCTGCTTTGAGACGTCGAAGGCCACCACCCACGAAGACCCGATCTACGAGGTCGACGGGGTCATGCATTATTGCGTGGCCAACATGCCGGGGGCCGTGGCCCGGACGTCGACCTTGGCGCTGGGCAACGCGACGCTGCCCTTCCTGATCGCCCTTGCCGATCACGGCTGGCAAGCCGCCTGCCGCGCCGATCCGCATCTGGCGGCGGGCCTGAACGTCCATGCCGGGCAACTGACTTACGCTGCCGTGGGCGAGGCGCTGGGCCTGCCGGTCGTCAGCCTTCAGGACGTCTTGGCGGCATAGCGCGCGGGCCTCCCGCGATGGTCTGGGCCCGCCCCGGTCCGAAACCCGGCGTGATCTCGAACACGGGGTGCGCGAAGGGTGAGGCAGCGGGCGGCAAGGGATCTTCGGGATGCCCGCCCTGCGGATGCAACTCGGTCGCAGGGACGTCGAACGATGCCGCGTCAGTTCGCGCGTCGACCGTCGCGGCATCCACGTCCAGGCGCAGCTCCCGGACTCCGTCCGCCGGATCCTCCCTCCAAAGACCCAGCGCGCCACGTGACTTCGCGTAGCGGCGCAGCGAGAGGATCTTGCGGATGCGACCGCTTTCGCCATAGCCCGAAAACACCTGCACCGCAGGTCCGCCCTGGGGACATCCCGGCGCAAGCCGAAAACGCCCAAGAAGGAGGGGCCGCCGGGGCGTTCGACATCGACGCGACACCGACGAGCACGTCCCTGCGCCCTATAGGGGCATCTCGGAACCTGCGCGCACGGCATCGGCTTCAACCGGGCTGGCCGTCTCGTCACCCGAGATCGCGCGGCCGATCTGGCGTGACGCCAATCCAATCGCTCCGGCGTCCACGATTCGGACTGCCATGGGGCAGACCGTCAAGCCGACGGGCATGGCCGTCGGACGTATCGCGCCGCCTTACTCCGTGGCCTGTTTCAGGCTGTCGCGGATCTCGATCAGGACGTCCAACTCGGACGGGCCGGTGTCGACCTCGGGGGCCACGTCGTCGGGTTTCTCGGCGGCTGCCTTGATCTTGTTGACGAATTTCACAAGCATGAAGACCACAAATGCGATGATCAGGAAATTGATGATCGCCGTGATGAACGCGCCATACCGGAACTGAGCGTCGGCCACGCCGACCGTCAAATTGCTGAAATCGAGCCCGCCGACCACCAGCCCGATGAGCGGATTGATCAAATCCTCGACCAGGCTCGTCACGATGGCGGTGAAGGCGGCCCCGATGATAATACCGACGGCCAGGTCCATCACATTGCCCTTGGCAATGAAGTCCTTGAATTCCTGTAACATAATCACAGTCTCCCACTATCCCAGTTGGTCTCGGCCCGTGTCTTCACGGCGCCGCGCACAGGGATGTCGCGATTCGCGCACCGGGTCGACTGTTTTGTTTCCCCAACGTCGCCTTATGTTGCCTCGGGCTCACCATCGCTCAGGAGGCCCGCATGGCCGATCTCTCCGCCTTTCCGATCACCACCCGTTGGACGCCGAAAGACCCGACGAAGCTGCAATTGTTCAGCTTCCCGACCCCCAACGGCGTGAAGGCCTCCATCATGTTGGAGGAGACGGGGATCCCCTACGAGGCGCATCTGGTCACCTTGTCCGATTCGGATGTGAAATCGGACGCGTTCCTCAGCCTGAACCCGAACAACAAGATCCCCGCCATCATCGACCCCGACGGGCCCGGCGGCGCACCGTTGGGCCTGTTCGAAAGCGGGGCGATCCTGCTCTATCTGGGCGAGAAATCCGGCAAGCTGCTGGGATCGAATGCCGCCGAAAAGGCACGCGTGACGCAGTGGATCATGTGGCAGATGGGCGGGCTCGGGCCGATGCTGGGCCAGCTCGGCTTTTTCGTGAAGTTCGCTGGCAAGGACATCGACGATCCGCGCCCCCGCCAGCGCTACGTGGATGAAGCCAAGCGGCTGCTGGGTGTGGTCGCCGGTCAATTGCACGACCGGGACTGGATCGCCGGCGACTTTTCGGCCGCCGACATCGCCATCGCGCCCTGGCTGAACGCGCTGAACTTCTACGAGGCCAAAGACATCGTCGGCTGGGACGATTATCCCGCGCTCGACGGCTATCTGGACCGCTTCATGGCCCGCGATGCCGTGAAGGTGGGCATGAACACGCCGCCCCGGCCCGGCTGACGGTCGCCGACCGGCTGCTCATGGCATACGACGGCGCCGCATGTGGATCACCACGGGCAGCGCACCTCCCCGCCCCCGGAAGAGATCAAACATCAACACAACACCCAGGCCGCGCAGAGGATCTGCCCGGTCAGGAACCCAAGGGCCGCGACCATGGCGGCGTTCTCAAACCTACTCGTCATGCCAGTCAGTTTGGGCGACGGACGGTTACTGTTGCGTTAACGTGGAAGAGATCCCGTCAGGACGTAATCCAGGACATGCACCACTTGCTCCGGCGTCTCGCAGACCGCCAGGGCGGCGGCATCGACTTCCTTGAGCGCGTGGGCATGGTCAGGCCCATGCTGCACGATCAGCGCTTTTCCCAGGGCGGCGGCCTGACCGGCATCGAAGGCCGCGTTCCACTGCTTGTATTTGTTGCCGAAACGCACGACGACGATGTCGGCATCCGCGATGGCCTTCCGCGTGCGGATCGCGTTGATCCCGGCTCCCTTGCGGTCGTGCCAAACCTTGTTCGGCTCGGCCCCCAGGATCGCCACGCCGCAATCATCGCTGGCCCCGTGGTCGGTGATCGGCGCAGTGAAGGTGACCGGCAGATGCGCGGCACCTTCGGCGATGGTCGCCCGCCAATCGGTATGGATTTCACCGGCGAGATAGACGTTCAGCTGCATGGTTCCCTCCTGTCATTGCCCGGGTCGTATCCGCTGTGGAGGAAAAGGAGAAGCGGGGTCCCGGAGGGGAAACGGAACCCCGCCGCCCGGTGGGGACGGACCGGGCAGGAAACCTGGCCAGGCATGGGGAAGAACGGACCAGGGATGTCGGGCGGGCCGACGCAATCCAGTTAACAGGCGCACGCCCCGTCCGGATGACGGTCATGTAAAGGTTTCATGACGGGAGTGGGCCAGTCCCGTCAGTCGGCGGACGGGTGCAGGTCGGGCCGGTACCCCGCCCCCAGAACCGATAGCGTCACGGCATTGGTCAGCGTCTCGACCTGGCCCGCGGGCAGAGGCTGCGGCGGCCCATAGCCTTCGGGCCCATAGGGCCGGGCAAGGCCATCCTGGACCAGCCATGTCCGGTCCGTCTGGAACATGGCGCCATGGGGCAGGTCGCGGGCGGCGACCCGATGGCTTCGCAGACGGCGCGCGCCGGGCA
>JBCCCB010000012.1:0-29419 GCA_039033775.1 Pseudomonadota bacterium
AAAATTCCACCCGGACGCAGGCCAGCTTTGAGATCGCCGGTTTGCGGTTGGGGGCGGACGTCATGAACATGTCGATGCAGGCGTCCAGCATCAAGAAGGGCGAGACGCTGATCGACACGGCGCTGACGCTGAACGCCATGCGGCCCGATCTGCTGGTGGTCCGCCATCCCCATTCCGGTGCGGTGAACCTGCTGGCCGAGAAGGTGGATTGCGCCGTCTTGAACGCGGGTGACGGGCGGCATGAACATCCAACCCAGGCGCTGTTGGACGCGCTGACGATCCGGCGGGCCAAGGGGCGGCTGCATCGCCTGGTGGTGGCGATCTGCGGGGATATCGCCCATTCCCGCGTGGCGCGGTCGAACCTGATCCTGCTGGGCAAGATGGAGAACCGGGTGCGCCTGGTGGGCCCGCCGACGCTGATGCCGTCCCAGGTGGATCAACTGGGCGTGGAGGTGACCGACGACATGGAAGCAGGGCTGCTCGACGCCGACGTGGTCATGATGCTGCGCCTTCAGCGGGAGCGGATGGACGGCGCCTTCATCCCGTCGGAGCGGGAATATTACCATCGCTTCGGCCTGAACGCCGAGAAGCTGGCCCACGCCAAGCCCGATGCCATCGTCATGCATCCCGGCCCCATGAATCGCGGTGTCGAGATCGACGGGACCCTGGCCGACGACCTGACCCGGTCTGTCATCCAGGAGCAGGTGGAGATGGGCGTGGCGGTCCGCATGGCGGCGATGGATCTGCTGGCGGCGGCGCGAATGGCGGCGTGACGGGACCGGTCCCCTAGTCGCTGGAGATCTTGGGGGCGGTCTGCTCGAACACGCAGATCGGCGACCGACGTCTTGCCGCGCGGATCGTCTATCGAGAGGAGGGGTGGAGGTCTGGTCTGAGCCCAGACTACTGGAATGCTGCGTCGTGGCTAATGTCCGCTCTGAAAGAACGGGTCAATCGACATAAGGGACGAATGGTACTCGTTCCCGCCGCTCGACCTTCGGCAGCAACTCTTCCACAGCGCTTCGGAAATGCGCGGATTCGTTGTGCGCATCCCATCCAGCCGCATCTTTGTAGAGTTCGTACACAAAGAAAGCGTTTTGATCCGTTGGAGACCGATACGGCATGAAGAACTTCACGCCTGGCTCAGCCATCGTCGGTTCGATCAGCCGCTCTAGGATGTTGGCGACGGCATCTGCCTCACCCTCCTTTGCAACGATGTTGATCGCCACGACGAACCCATCATTCAGGTTGGCCGCAGCGGCCTCGCGATAGTGCGTCATGGGTTCAGCTCCTGCTCGTTAGGAGCCGCAAACCAGCGATTGCAAAGAATGTGCCGAGAACACCCTGAATGACACGGCGGGCCTTGCTGTAGACGCGCACCATCACAGGGGTTGAGAATGCGACCGCGTAGAGAAGGTGAATGATGATCGAGAACGCGAAAGTGCCCAGAACGATCACGGCGCCAACCCAAAGCGGTGCGCCTTCTTGCAAACCTAGTGAGATGATCGCAATCCAAGCCAGCGCCGCTTTTGGGTTCGTCATCTGGATAATGTAACCGCGTTGAAAATACCCAAACGGAGTGCGGCGTCCACCGGCCAGTTCCTTTGCCTCAATGTCATGGCTTGAGGCCGCCGACTTGAAGGACTTGTAGGCCAGCCAAAGCAGATAGAGCCCGCCGAAAATCTTGATAAAGAGCAGCGCCGAGGCATAGGTCGCCAAGATGGCCGAAAGCCCAAACACCGTCAGCAGGGCCCACGTAAACGATCCAGTCGCGACGCCCATGGCAAGTGACATACCGGAGGCGCGACTCACGCTCATCGAGGTGCCTATGACAGCAAGAATGTTCGGTCCCGGGCTGGCGATGGCGAGCAGAAAGGCCGAATAGGCCAGGAGAATACCTGGTACATACAGTGAAATGTCTTGCATGGTCTGACTCTTCGTCGCGCTAAGTTGTTCACACTATGTTCCAAAAAAGAGCAACTTGGCAAACCAATTTGCGTTCGCTGTAGCAGACATCGGCGCAGCCGCAGCGAAACCCCGCTTCGTTCCGCCTAACGCCCTTCTTTTTATCCTCAATCCGGTCGCTAGAATATCCGACCCGGCAGGTCCTCCAACGAGGCTGCGCCGATCTGTTCCATGTTGGCGATCATGTCGGCGCGCAAGATGTGGACCAAGTGGTCTACCCCGCGCGATCCGAAGGCGGCGAGGGCGAAGTACCAGGCTTTCCCGAGGAAGACGAAATCGGCGCCCAGGGCCAAGGCGCGGAGGATGTCGAGGCCCCCTTCGAGGCCGGAGCAGTAATAGACGGGGACGCGACCGGCGACGCGGTCGACCACGGGGGGCAGGGTGTCGATGGCCGCCGGGCCGCCTTCGAATTGGCGTCCGGCATGGTTCGAGACCCAGATGGCGTCCACGCCCAGGCCGATCAGGCGGTCGGCGTCATCGGGCTCGGCCACGCCTTTGACGACCAGGGGGCCGTCCCATTCGGCGCGAAGGCCCTCGATATAGGCGTCGTCGGGATAGCCTTTGATGAGACGGCCGGCATGGCTGTAGTGATCTGCGCCACGTTTGGCGCCGACATAGTCGCCGGGAAAGACCATGCGGGGCATGCCCTGGCTCGCCATGCCCAGCGCCCAAGCGGGCGATGTGGCGATGTCGGCCAGGACCTTGGGCGTGAGCCGCGGCGGCATGGAGACATGGGCGCGGCGTTCGCGTTCGCGGCGGGAGGTGCCCGGGACGTCGACGGTGACGGTCAGGACGCGCCAGCCGGCGGCCTTGATCCGGGCCAGCATGTCGCGGCGGATCGCTGAATCGTTCACCGGGTAATGCTGGTACCAGCCCAGATCGCCGATGATCGGGCCGGTGGTTTCGGGGCGGACGGCGGCGGCGCTGCTTTGGCCGTAGGGGAGGCCGTGCTTGCGGGCGGCGCGGGCGAGGATGCGTTCGGCATCGGGCCAGAGGAGGCCGGCGAGGCCGACCGGCGCGATGCCGAAAGGAACCGGATGGTCATGGCCCAAGGTGCGGCGCGAGAGGTCGACCTCGATCTTGCCGCGCAGGATCGCCGGGCGGAAGCGGATGCGATCAAGGCCATGGCGGTTGGTCTGGACGCCCATCTCCCGGCCGGTGCCGCTGTCGAGATATTCGAAGGCGAAATGGGGCATCCGGCGGCGGGCCCGACGGCGGAGATCGGTAAGGCTGGGATGGGTGGTGTCGAGGTCCATGAGGATGGTGCCTGTGGAGGGGGCGAGGGGCCAGCCCCTCGCGCTCCCCGGGATATTTATGAAAGGAAGAAGATCAGTTGATTTCGAGGACGATCTTGCCGGATTGGGCGGGGTCTTCGAGGCGGGCATGGGCGGCGGCGGCGTCGTCCAGGGGGAAGGTCTGGTCCATGACGGGGCCGATGGCGCCGGCGTCCAGGAGGGGCCAGACATGCTGGCGCAGGGCGTCGGCGATGCGCGCCTTGGCCAGGTCCGATTGTGGCCGCAGGGTCGAGCCGGTGATCGTCAGCCGTCGGACCATGATTTGGGCGAAGTTGAGCTCGACCTTGGGGCCTTGCAGGAAGGCGATCTGGACCAGGCGGCCATCGTCGGCCAGCGCCTTCACGTTGCGCGGCAGGTAGTCGCCGCCGACCATGTCCAGGATCAGGTCGGCGCCGCCGGCGGCGCGCAGGATGTTGACGAAGTCCTGGGTTTTGTAGTTGATAGCTTCGGCGCCGAGGCGTTCGCAGAGCGCGACCTTCTCGTCCGACCCGGCGGTCGCGAAGACGCGGGCGCCGAAGCGGTGGGCCAGTTGGATCGCCGTGGTGCCGATGCCCGACGTGCCGCCATGGACGAGGAACCGCTCGCCGCCCTTCAGGGCGCCGCGATCGAAGATGTTGGTCCAGACGGTGAAGTAAGTCTCGGGCAGGGCTGCCGCCTGGGCCATGGAGAGGCCGTCGGGGATGCGCAGGGCGTGGTCGGCCGGGGTGACGGCGTATTCCGCGTAGCCGCCGCCCGGTAGGAGCGCGCAGATCTCGTCGCCGACCGTCCAGCGGGAAACGCCGGGGCCGATCTCGGCCACGGTGCCGGCGCATTCCAGGCCGGGCAGGGGCGAGGCGCCGGGGGGCGGGTCGTAGGCGCCAGCGCGTTGCAGGGCATCGGGGCGGTTCACGCCGGCATGGTCGACGGCGATCAGGATCTGGCCGGGGCCGGGTGTGGGGCGGGGGACCTCGATGGGTTTGAGGACCTCGGGGCCGCCGGGGGTCGAGATTTCGACGGCGCGCATCATGTCGGTCATCGGGGCCTCCGAGTTGGTCCGGGGATGGCTAGCAGGAGGGGCGACGGGGCGCTAGGGTTGGGCGCGCGCAACGATATGTTCCCGGGGACCTGAAGATCGGCTGAACCTTGCTATTCGCCTGCCCGCGGGCGCCGTCATCCGCCTGAGAGGCCCTGGTCCAGGTTTGCCTTCAATCTCCGCACGGCTTCTTCAAGAGTGCACTGGTCGCACCAGCAGTCCTCGAATTGGCCGTAGGAGCGATAGCTGGACGAATTGAAGCCGTCTTCGATGTCGTTGTACCAGATCACGATGTTGCCCATCACCGCGACAACGCAGAAACCACCTCCGGAATCCCCCATGGGGAACATTGCCATTTCTCGGGATCGATGCGGATCCTCCCCCAGAGACATCGTTCCGGCGGCATCATGCGATCCCAGCTGGTATTCAGAAGGTCCCATACTCCCGCTTCGGAAATTGGTGTCCAACTCATAGCCTGTTCCTTGAACGCCAATACCAACGGCCCCGGCGGACAGCGCGTCCTGGATGCCAACTGGAACTGCCGTGAGGGGCCTTCGGATCAGTCGCTTATGGGTTACCAGGGGGCGCGACGTTGCGCTAGGTCACCGCGCATGATCCATATCTCGCTCGCCCTCAACGTCCTGGTGCTGATCCCCGTCCTCTGGGGATTGTTCGGCGGGTCCGCCGGCAGCGACGCGGCTTTCGGACCAGACCAGCCGGCCCGTCGCATCCTGATCGCCGTCTATCTGGCCATCGCGCTCCTCAGCGCCGGGCTGCTGGTCGCGCCGGCGGACTGGCGCGAGAGCTTGGTCCCCGGCCTGCTGACCGTGCAGGTCGTCTACAAACTGCTGACGCTCCCGCTCCTGGGCGTCGGCCATCCCGTCGCGCTGGCCAATCTGGGCATCGCGGCGGTCCATGCGGTGACGCTCTGGAGCCTCACTCGCTAGAGCGCGGCGACCACATGCCCGGAAGGTCGTCGCGGGGCGTGCGCGACGGGGCCTTGATCCGGTCCAACACCATGTTCGGCCCCGCCATCAGGCGCGACAACACTGGGTTCTCGCGCACGCGCGCCTTCACCTTCTCGATGGACATGACGTCGTCGATCCGCCGGTCCAGGAAGGCCCAGGTGTCGCCGTAACCCTCGGACGTGTCGCCCAGCCAATAGAGCACCGTCGACGAATAGACGCCCGACAGGGTCATCCGCTTGGTGTACCAATTCACGTCCCGCGACGTGTCGCCCAGCGCCTCCCAGATGGCGTCGGCCGTGCCCCAGAGCGCGCGCATCCCGTCGCCCGCATGCATCGGCAGCGAAAAGAGGGTCATGCCGCGCCGCACGGCCTCCTTGTTCATATCGGCCACCTCGAGCCGGGTGCGCACGGCGAAGGCCACGCGATCGCGGTAGCGCATCGCCTCCAGGTCGGCATCGTTCAGGCGCTGGGCCATCTCGTCATCGCCGCGCTGGTGAAAGGCCAAGGCTAGGTCCACGGCGCCGCGGGGAAAGGCGGCGCGGCCCTGGGCGGGCGTGACCTCGGCATCGCGGATGGCGTTGCGGAACGTGGCCTCGGACCAGCCGTCGAAGGGGACGTGCATGAGGGCGGCATCGAGGATGCGGGCGCGGAGGGCGGCGGGCATGGGCGAAGCTCCTGTTCTTGGCGTCGCTGGACAAGCTAGGGGCGGCTGGCTATATGGCCACTTCCTGCACCCGATGACGGGACAACCCTAGACTTAGAAAGGTGGTGAAAACCACATGCAGGTCAGCGTTCGCGACAACAATGTCGATCAGGCCCTCCGGGCCCTGAAGAAGAAGTTGCAGCGTGAGGGCGTCTTCCGCGAGATGAAGCTCAAGCAGCATTTCGAGAAGCCTTCCGAGAAGAAGGCGCGCCAGAAGGCCGAGGCCATCCGCCGTGCCCGCAAGCTCGCTCGCAAGAAGGCTCAGCGCGAAGGGATGATGTAAGTCACCCTGGCTGAAGCCGACGTCACGACCCCCGGTGCCCGATGGGCGGCGGGGGTTTTTCTTGTTGGGCGGTGTGTTCTTCGGGGCGATTTGACGTCCTGTCGGCCTGGACCCGATCTTCCACAATTCGAATGCAAGCCGGCCTTTCATCGGCCCGCGGGACGGCGATCCGAGGGTGGTTCGATCCGCTTCATGGTCGCTAGGTCCGTCCTTCGCCCCGAGACGCATCCGGCCTGACCAGACAGCCGGGCCGGCGGGGGGGCGGCGATGCTCCGGCGCCCTACGGACGTGGGTTTGCGCCAGGGTAGGGCTTGGTCATCCGGGAAAGGCGACGTCCACCCCGCGCCAGCCACGAAACGCCGCTGCGTCGATCCACCGATTCTCACCCCATGGGCATCAGCCGGATCAACCGGCTGTCCGCCAGCGCCGCCTCGCGGAGCGCGCTGGCCTTCCGGTAGGCCGGATCCGCCAGCATTTCCCGAAAAGCTGCGAGCCCTGGGTATTCGGCGACGAAGGCCAGATCCCAGCGATCCTCCGCCGGTCCGATCACCACCTGCTCGGCCCGGCCCGTCCAGACGATGCGGCCGCCCACGCGCGCGAAGATCGGGGCGGTGGCGCGGCCATAATCCGCGTAGGTCTCGGCCCCGCCCGCCCGAAATCGGATCAAGTTGAGCATCTGGACCGGACCTGGCCGATCCTCGGCTTGCAATTCGGCCCAAGCCTCCTTTGTCGGGGTGAGGTGCATGGCGTTTTCTCCGGTCATGCGGGGGCGGGCCGCATGCTCGACCAGGCCAGGGTCGCCGACACCCCCGCCAGGGCCACGCCCGCCCAGGAAGCCAAGGCGAAGCCGGCCACCAGATCGCCCGATAGCAGGACTAGGCCCAGAAGCGCCGTCGCCACCAGCCCGCCGATCCGGCTGAGCGCGTTGTTGATACCGGACGCGATGCCGACATTGTCCTCGCCCGCTGAAGACAGCACCGCCGATGTCAGCGGGGCGACCGAGGCCGCCATGCCCAAGGCCAGGACGACGAGGGCGGGCAGGATATGGGTCATATAGGAGACCTCGGTCGCAGGCACCTGCGTGAAGAGCGCGAAGCCCAGCGCCACCAGCCCGGCGCCCGCCGTCAGCATGACCCGCGGGCCGAAGCGGTCCGCGAGCGGACCGCCCGCACTGCGCGACGCGATGGCCAGGATCGCGGGGAAGGGCAGGATGGCGGCGCCCGCCGCCGTGGCCGAGAAACCCAGGCCCTGGATCAGCACGTAGGGCAGCAGCAGCATCAGCCCGCCCAGCGCCGCGTAAAGAAGGAAGGTGAAGGCGTTGAGTCCCGAGAATGCCCGATCCCGGAACAGGCCCAAGGGAACCATCGCCCGGCCGCCCTTGCGCGCCTCCACGGCCAGGAACGCGGCACCGATTGCCGCCCCGAGCCCGAGCGCAGCGAGGACGGTGAGGGTGGCCCCTTGAGCGGGAAGGGCGATCAGCCCCCAGATCAGCGCCAGCAGGCCCAGCATCGTCAGCCCCGCGCCCGTCCAGTCCAGCGCGGCGCGGTCGCCGGCCGTGGCCTTGCTTTCCCGGATGGACCGGTTGGCGATCGTGAAGGCCGCCAGGGCGAAGGGCACGACGGCCACAAAAGCCCAGCGCCAGCCGGCCGCGTCCACGATCCAGCCGCCCACCACTGGGGCCAGCGCCCCGGCCGCCGCCCCGATCCCCGCCCAGGTGCCCACGGCGCGGCCGCGCTCGGGCCCGGTGAAGGCGTCGGCAATGATTGCCAGCGAGGTGGGCGCGATCATGGCGGCGGCCACGCCTTCCAGGGCGCGGGCGGCCAGGAGGACCGGAAACGACCAGGCCACGGCGCAGAGCAGGCACGACAAGGCGAAGAGCAGCAGACCGGCCTGGAACACCCGCCGCCGTCCGTAATGGTCGCCCAACGCCCCGCCCATCAGCACCAGGGCCCCGAGCGGCAGGAGATAGGCATTCACGATCCACTGCGCGCCCGTGGCGCCCACGTCGAAGGCTGCCTGCATCTGCGGCAGCGCGACATTCACGATCGAGCCCAGCACGAAGGCCAGGGACGATCCGATCACCGTGGCGGTCAGGGTCCCGCGTTTGTCCGGGCAGCCCGGCGCGCCGGGCCGCAGGTCGGGACAGGGAAGGGGCAGCGCATTGGACATGGGCGATTTCCGAAAGAAGACCGCCCAGGCCCGTCAGGCCGGGGCGTTGTAGAGGTCGATATTGACCCCGACGCTGGGATCTTCCCAGTAATTGTCCTCGGTATCGTCGCGGATGATGGTCTGGGTCACCCGCGGCAGATCGCCGAAATCTTCCATGATCCGCTTGGGAAACCAGCTTCGCCGGACGTCGGAGAAGCCCAACTGGTGCAGGATGCCCGACACGCTGCGTCCGCAGGTGGCTTTTTCAGCGGGGCCGTGGGCCTCGACCAGGGCGATGGCGCGCTCGGCGATCTCCGGCGGGACCTCCACCTCCTGCACGATCAGACGGAAGGACGGGCGGGCATGGTAGTCGATGTAATTCGTCAGAATGCCATCGGTGATGCCGTATTTCACGTCGCCCCGTTCCGGACTGCTGGGGTTCCACCAGGATCCGGCGGGATCGAAGATCACGCGCTGGCTGCCATTGATCATCAGCGCGCTGTGCCCGCCCTCGCCGGAGCGGTTGTTGATAACCGTCATGAGCGTCATCGTGGCCGGGCCCGGTGCCCGATAGGCGAATCGGGCCACCTCCTCGACGGGAGCATAGACGTTGTCTGCGCCTCCGCAGGCCGCGACCAAAAGCGGCAGGACGGAGACGGCGGCGAACCGGCTGAGCATGGGCCTCACGTCCGGAAGAGCGCCAGGAAGACGAGGACCGCGATGATCACGATCACCGTCCATTTGGCGAAGTTCACGAAGCCCGCGAAGGTCTTCTCATGTTCGGTGGTGTCCATCTTGCCATGCTCGTGCTGGTCGGCCATGTCGGATCCTCGGTCGATGGTTTTTTTGATCCCTTAGCGCGCCCGGCGCGGCCTGTCACGGGGGCGTGCGGTCACGTCCCGTCCGGGCTGTCCTCGGCTTCCAGGGCCCGGGCCAGGGCGAAGCCGATGCGCTGCGGCTCGGGCCGGTCCTGCGGGCGCGGAACGGCGCGCAGCAGGACGTTCAGCTGGCTGACATGCTGGATCAGCTGGGCCCGATGCCCCTGGCTATCGATTCCGGTGAAGGTCACGATATCGGGGGCGTGGAAGCCGATCCCCTGGATGTGGAGCACGCCGCCCGCGCCGCCGGTGAAGCCCATGGCGGCCTCCTGGTCGTCATCTAGGCCTTCCTCAAAGGCCTTCAGGTAGAAGATCACCCGCTGATAGGCCCATTCGGCGTCGGATTTCGGTTTCGGTGCCCTGGGCGGCGCGGGATGGGCCACGCCCTCAGGTCTGAGTTCGGCGCAGGAGAGGGCGTCCGCCTCCATGGCCTCGGCGGTGGTCTGGGTATCGGTCATGGGGCCGAGGGTGGCATGCGCCCCTGGACAGTCAAGCCGGGACGTCCGGTTTCCGCCACTCCATCAGCATCAGATACGGCATGTCGTCATAGGCCCGCACGCGGTCGGACGGGCCGCCAGTTGGCCGGGGCTCCTGGAAGGCGGTCAGGACAAGGTTCGCGTGCAGGAAAGCGGCCATATGGCGTGACAGTGGCCGGTGCCAGTTGCGGATGCGCAGGCCGTCCCATTCGAACCAATCCGCCCGATCCTCCAGATAGCGGCCAAGCGGGCGCAGGACCTCCCCCGTTTCGGCGCAGCGGCGCTTGCCGAGGGCGGCGCTGGAGGTTGCGAAGCCGTTGAGATGGGCGACCAGAAGGCGGCCGCCAGGGGCCAGCACGCGGGTCATCCCGGCGATGGCGGCGTCCAGGTCGTCGATGTCGATGAGCGACAGGTAGCTGACGACCAAGTCGAAAGCCGCATCCGCAAACGGCAAGTTTTCGGCAAAGCCCTCCAGATATCTGCCGGACGGATCGCGGCTGCGGGCTGCGGCGATCATCTCTGGGACCGGGTCCAGGCCGGTGGTCGCGATGCCCTCGGTCGCCATCATCCGGCAGAACCGGCCCTCGCCGCAGCCCACATCCAGCGCGGTCGACGGCGCCGCGGCCTGGACCCGGGCCATCATCGGGCCGTCGAGGACGTGGCGGCGCGAGAAGTCGCCGCCCTCGGCCATCCGGTCGACCCAGACGGGGGCCGAACTTTGCCAGCCATTCTCATCGGGATCACGGTCGGACATGGCGGTCTCCGGCTTCGATCCAAGCCCGTTCGACGGCCACCACGTCGCGGCCGGTGCGGCAATGCCAGACGGGGCGGTGGCCGGCCTCGGCGAGGCGGTCGGTGATTTCTTCGTGTGGCAATGCGTTGCGGCGCAAGCTACGCAGAGCGAAGCGGTATTGCTGCCAGGGCCAGTCGACATTGCCGGGCGGCAATTCCGGGCGGGTGCGGCCGAGATTGCGCCAAGGACGGGCCATCAGGCGCCAGGCACGGGTGAGGAAGGGCGGGTCGAGCCAGACGAGGCCGTCGGCCAGTGGCAGAGCGTGGCGCAGAAGGCTGGGTCCGCCTTCGAAGATCCAGGCCGGGGCGGCCAGGTCGTTGGTGAGGGCAGCGACGGTCTCGGCATGGGGGCGCTTGATCCAGTTCCGCGTAAGGCGCAGCGCGTCGTAGGAGAAGACGGGCACATCCGGGCGCAGCGCGCCCAGGCGGCGCGCCAGGTGGCTTTTGCCTGCGCCGTTGGCGCCGGTGACGATCAGGCGGTGCATGTGCGGGGCCCCAGGGTTGGAGGCGGGATGCGTCAGGCGGCGCGGAAGATCCAGACGCCGTCGTCCCGTGTCTCACGGGTGGCGCGGCCTTGCCGGTGCAGGTGTTGCAGGTGCGCGATGGCCTCGAAGAAGGCCAGGCCGTAAAGGGGACCGCTGACGTCCCGCTTGAAGAGTGGGGCGAAGCAGTCGCCGCCGGTCCGGGGCTCGGCGATGTGGGCGTGCAGGCGGTTCAGCGCGGCGACGTGGTTCTGCTTCAAGGAGGCGAGCCGGGTGGGCAGGCCGCGATAGGGCAGCTTGTGGCCCGGTAAGATCAGCTGATCGGGGCGGGCCAGCGGGCCGAGGCGGTCGCAGGCGGCCATCCAATCGCCGACGGGGTCGGCGTTGGATTCCGTTGGATAAAGGCCGAGATTGGGCGAGATGCCCGGCAGCAATTGGTCGCCGCCCAGGACCAGGTCGCCGTCTTCGTCGAACAGGACGGCATGTTCGGCGGCATGGCCGTCGCCGCGGGCCACGCGCCAACGGCGTTGACCTAGGTTGAGCACGTCGCCCTCGGCGATGCGGGTATAGCCGACCGGCAGGGGGGCGACCATGTCCGAGAAGTTGAACGGGCGTTCGGTCTTTCGTGTTTCCAGCACGTCCGGCGCCATGCCCCAGCGGTGGCAGAAGGCGATGGTTTCCGGCGTCGGCAAGGGCTGTTCGTCCAGGGTCAGCATCCGCGCCATCAGCCAGGCGGTGCGGGTCGTGATAAGCTCGGCGCCCTGGGATTGGAGCCACCCGGCCAGCCCGATATGATCCGGGTGGTGATGGGTGGCCAGCACGCGGGTGATTGGGCGGCCGGCCAGGGGGCCCTGGCGCAGGGTTTCCAGGATCGACCGCGTGCGCTTGGTGTCGAAGCCGGTATCGACCAGGGTCCAGCCGTCGGGCTCGTCCAGGAAGTAGATGTTGACGTGATCCAGCGCCATGGGCAGCGGTAGGCGCGCCCAGAGCACGCCGTCCGCCACCTCGGTGACCGTGCCCTCGGGCGGCGGGTCGTCCCAGGGGAAGTCCAGGCCGGCATAGCCGTCGGGAATGTCCAAATCTTTCATGGGCCTCCGGGGGGCCGGTCTGTCAGGCGGCCACCACGTCGTCGCTGACCGCATAGAGCGCTTCGGCGCCCGACCGGGCCTTGGCCATCTCGGCCAGCGCTTCTGGCAGCAATATTGCGGCCGCCACGTCGGCCAGCGGCTTGCGGGTGGGATCGGCCGCGGCTGCGCGCAGGTGGTAAGCGGTGCCCAGGACACGGGCGAAGGCCGCCAGATAGGGCACGGCGCCTGCGAAGCGATCCTGCATGTCCTGGGTCAGCATCCATTTGGTCACGGCGCGCAACTCGGCGATGGCGGAATCCAGGCGGTCGTGGCCCAGCGTCGACATTTCGTCCATCAGGGCGAAGGCGGTGGCGCCGTTATCCATCATCTTACGGCCCACCAGGTCCATGGCCTGGATGCCGTTCGTGCCTTCGTAGATCGCGGTGACACGGACGTCGCGGGCATATTGGGCGGCACCGGTCTCCTCCACGAAGCCCATGCCGCCATGGACTTGGATGCCCTGGGAGGCGATGTCGATGCCGGTATCGGTGCCATAGGCCTTGGCGATGGGCGTCAGGAAGGCGCCGCGGGCTTGCCAATCGGCGTCTCCGGTGGCCTTGCCCATATCGAGCGCCACGGCCGTCTCCATGGCCAGGGCGCGAACGGCGAAAGTATGGACCTTCATGCCGAGCACCATGCGGCGCACGTCGGCGTGGTGCAGGATGGTGCCATTGCCTTCCGCCGTGCGGCCCTGGCGGCGTTCCATCGCGTAGCCGATGGCGTGCTGCATCGCGGCCTCGGCGATCGACAGGCCCTGGACGGCCACGCCCAGGCGGGCGTTGTTCATCATGGTGAACATGGCGGCCATGCCCTTGTGCGGCTCGCCCACCAGCCAGCCCTTGGCGCCGTCATATTGCATGACGGCGGTGGGCGAGCCATGAAGGCCGAGCTTGTGTTCCAGTGAGACGACCTTCAGCGTGTTGGCGACGCCTGGGTTGCCATTTTCGTCCGGTAGCTTCTTGGGGACCATGAAGAGCGAGATGCCCTTGGTGCCTTCGCCCGCATCGGGCAGGCGGGCCAGGACCAGGTGGCAGACATTTTCGGTGAAGTCGTTGTCGCCCCAGGAGATGTAGATCTTCTGGCCGGTGATCGCGTAAGTGCCGTCGCCGTTGGGTTCGGCCTTGGTGCGCAGCGCGCCGACGTCAGAGCCCGCCTGAGGTTCGGTCAGGTTCATGGTGCCGCACCATTCGCCGGAGACGAGTTTGGGGATGTAGAGGTCCTTGATCTCGTCCGAGGCATGGGCCTCCAGCGCCTCGATCTGGCCCTGGGTCATCAGGGGGTTGAGTTGCAGTGCCAGACAGGCGGAGCCCAGCATCTCGTTCACGGCCATGGTCAGCGTGATCGGCAGGCCCATGCCGCCATGTTCGGGATCGGCGGACATGCCGATCCAGCCACCGTCGGCGATGGCCTGGAAGCCCTCTGCGAAGCCGGGCGAGGTGCGCACAATTCCGTTTTCCAACCGCGCGGGGTGCAAGTCGCCCTGGCGGTTCAGAGGGGCCAGGACCTCCTCGCACATCCGGCCGGCTTCGGTCAGGATGGCGTCCACCGTCTCGGGCGTGGCCTCGGCAAAGGTCTCGGTGGCGGCGACCTTGTCGAACCCGACGACATGGTCGAGCACGAAACGGATCTCGGAGACGGGGGCGCGATACGGCATGGGAAACCCTCCGGGGGGATTTGATGGCGACGGGCGAGACCCGCCGGTAGACTGGCTTTGACGTAAGGTAGGGGGTGCCGTGCGATGGCATCAAGCGAAACACGGCGTCACACCCGGCGCCTGGACCTTGGCCAGGTGGCCGAGGCGGCGGACTTGCTGCGCGGCGGCGGATTGGTCGCCTTCCCGACCGAGACGGTCTACGGCCTTGGTGGGTTGGCGACGGACGGGCTTGCCGTGGCCGGGATTTTCGCGGCCAAGGGGCGGCCGAGCTTCAATCCGCTGATCGTTCACGTTGCCGATATCGCAGCGGCCGAGTGCCTCGCTGTGCTGAATGGCGTCGCCCGCGACCTAGCGGAGCGGTTCTGGCCGGGGCCGCTGACCCTAGTCCTGCCGCTGAGGGCGGGGCATGGGCTGTCGCCGCTGGTCACGGCAGGGCTGGACACTGTGGCGCTGCGTGTGCCCGCTGCGCTGTTGGCGCAGGCTCTGCTGGCCAGAACGGGCGGACCGGTGGCGGCGCCATCGGCCAATCCCTCGGGCCGGGTCAGCGCGACGCGGGCCGAACATGTGATCGCCGGACTGAACGGGCGGATCGACGCCGTGCTGGATGGCGGCCCCTGCCCGGTGGGCTTGGAATCGACGATTGTGCGGACCGGCCCGACGACGGTGTTGCGCGAGGGCGGTTTGGCGGCCGAGGAGATCGAGGCCGTCGCGGGGCCGCTGAAACGCGATGTGACGCCGGGCCGGGTCCAAGCGCCGGGCCAATTGGCCTCGCATTACGCGCCGGGACGGCCCGTGCGGTTGCAGGTGACAGGGCCCGATCCGGACGCGGTGCTGATCGGATTCGGCGGGGTGCCGGGTGACCTGAGCTTGTCCGCCCAGGGCGACCTGACAGAGGCGGCGGCCAACCTGTTCGACCATCTGTACCGGGCGGATCTGCTGGCGGAGGCGCAGGGCGCAGGACGCATCGACGTCGCGCCGGTGCCGGACATCGGATTGGGGCGCGCCATAAACGATCGACTGCGGCGGGCGGCGGCGCCGCGCCGATAGGCCGGGCAGGTTTGCGCAAAATGGCGATGCTTAAATCGCCTGACCGCTCAGGCGTGCCCGTGTTGGGCCGACAATCCGGACAAGGCCCGGGAATCGATGCCGATGGCGGCGATCGCCCCGCGCCATTTGGCATCGTCGGGAGCGCCGAAGACCAGATCCGGTTTGGCGGCGACCGTGAACCAAGCATTTTCGCGCAGTTCCGAATCGAGCTGGCCAGCCCCCCAGCCTGCGTAACCCATGGCGACCAGACGCCGGCTGGGCCCGCGCCCCGAGACCATGTCGCGCAGGATTCGGTCGCCGGTTGTCATTGCGAAGCCATCTCCGATGCGCAATGTTTCCTGGCCGTCGATATATTCGGGTGAGTGGAGCACGAAACCGCGCTGCGTTTGGGCTGGGCCGCCTTCGTAGATCGGCTCGTTCTCCAACCGGAAATTGATCATCGGCTTGAGGTTGGGCAAGAGGGTCTGCCATGACACGTCTTGAGTCGGGCGGTTGATCATCAGGCCCATGGCCCCGGCGGGCGAGTGAGCGCATAGAAAGACGACGGATCGGCGGAACATGGAATCCCGCAGGCCGGTCGTGGCGATCAGAAGGTGACCGCGAAGCGTATGGGCGTGATCGGTCCGCATAGTTGACATTTTGTATGTCTAGATTGCTTGACACACAAGCTAAGTATTTGTGAAACCGCATTGTTGCGGAAGCCCGCTGGGGTGCCGAAGCCGTGATTTCCGTTTTCGCCCGGGCGTGCCTACATCGCCAGGATGCGTATGATCCTCGGTCTCTTGGCCGCCCTTCTCGGCGGCATCTCCGCTGCACAGGCTCAGCAGCCCTGGATGCAGCTGGATCAGGTGATCGAGATCGACATCCTGCCGGGATGGCGGCAAGACGACGGAACGCATCTGGCCGGCCTGAAGGTCCAGTTGGCGCCGGGCTGGGTGACCTATTGGCGCAGCGCAGGCGCTGCGGGGATTTCGCCCCGGATGGATTGGCAGGGTTCCGACAATGTCACGCGGGTCGATCCGGTCTGGCCCCGGCCGAAGGTGTTCAAGTCCGATATCGGCCAATCCATCGGCTATGATCGGGATTTCGTCCTTCCGTTGCGAATCCGGCCGGTTTCGGACGGCATCGTCCGTCTGCACGGAACCTTGGATATCGGCGTTTGCCAGGACATCTGCCTGCCTGCCAAGTTGGAGGTCACGGCAGAGCTGCCGGCTGGCGGCGTGCCGGACATCGAGATCGAAGCTGCCCTTGCCGATCAGCCCGAGAGGGTTGACCAGAGCGTTACCTGCGTCCTGCGGCCGACATCGGACGGGTTTGCCCTTGCGGGACAGATCGACGTGCCATCCGTGGGCTATGACGAGGCCGTCGTCTTCGAGCTGTCCGATCCGTCGGTGTGGGTGACCGACGCCGTCGTCGCCCGGCAGGGGGACCAGCTGATTGCCACATCGGAGTTGATGGTGGGCGGTGACCGGCGTCCCGATATCGACCGATCCGAGGTCCGCATCACCATCATCGGCGAGACACGTGCCGTCGAGATCCTGGGATGTGCGGAATGAGACTCGATTTCCTGCAACTTTTCGCCTGCGACGAAGTTGGCCTTGAACATGCCACATATGCGAGCCACCTTAAGGCTCGGGACAAGAGGAGCGAACGTATGGCCGAGACCCGCAGCCCTGCCGGAAAGCTGATCGAACAGCTCAAGGATAAGCTGTCCGAGGTCCTTGGCGCATTGGCGCCCCAGCCTGACGCGATCCCGATCCCCGTCAGGAACGATCCGCGCCGCCCGCGCCGGTAAGATCGGCTTAGACTCCGGTTCAAAGACGTGACGTCGGAATGACCTTCGAGCAGTTGCGACTTACGGTCGGTTAACAATCCCTTTGGCTATACCCGACAGGCTGATGCGGGATTTCGCGTTAAGACGCAGCCCTCCGAAGTAGCGGCCCGGCGACGGGGGCTTTCTTCGGCTTCACGATCAGGCTCTCCAGCATCTTCTTCAATTCCGGCTCGTCGACCAGGCGGGCGGCCTTTGCCAGCGGGAACCAGCGGCGGGTCCGCGCATCATCCTCTTTCCAGGCGTTTGCCAGTTTTTCGACGATCATCGGATAGACGCGCACCCGGCATGGTACGGTCGAGCCGTCGTCCATGACCTTGTCATAGCGATAGGTTCCAAACACCTCGCGGGCGATATGGCCCCTCGCGCCGGCCTCTTCCAAGGCTTCGATGGCGGCGGCGGCCCAGGGTTCGCGCCCTTTCATGGTCCATCCCTTCGGGACGACCCAGCGGCCGGTATCCCGGGACGTGACCATTAGAACTTCTACGGAGTCGCCCTTCCAACGCAGCGGGAGCGCCGCGATCTGCTGTTTTGCCTTGTTCATTTTTTATCCTTGGCGCCGAAACGCAGGCGCGAACAATTATTTCGCAATGCGATATATATGGCATCTAATTGCCAGATATGCAAATTCTAGATGGTCTAACGCGCTATTGCGGCGATCAAATTCTTCAGACCCGGAATGTGACGCCAGATGCCATCCGGTGGGTGTTCCGTTTCGTAGCCGCCAGTCAGATGGACGTAACGCACGCCCGATGCGGCCGCCGTCCGCCAATCGGTGCGGCTGTCGCCGACATAGATCGCGGTGTCGGGCGTGGCGCCAAGCGCGCGGATGACGTGGAGCAGCGGGGCGGGGTCCGGTTTGTGAACCGGAAGCGTGTCGCCGCCGGCTATGGCGCCGAACGGACCCAGATCGAGCGCGTCGAGTAGGGTCCGGGTCGGCACTTCCGGCTTGTTGGTACAAAGCCCCAGGGGGTGACCGGATGTGGTCAACGCCTGCAACGTCTCGCGCGCATCCGGTAGAAGGGTCGTCCCAGAGACGGGGTCGGCGTTGTAGATGGCGCAGAAGTCATCGAACGCCGTTGGATCGTCCTGGGCGCCCGCCCAGCGCAGACAGCGCCGCACCAGGGTCGGAACGCCTTCGCCGACGAAGGTCTTCACCTTGGCCACGTCCGGCTGCGGCAGGCCGCGCGCGGCCAGCATCCGCCCGCAGGCGCGGTGCAGCGAGGCCGCGCTGTCGACAAGCGTTCCGTCCAGGTCGAAGACGACCGCGTCGGGCCGCGCACTTTCGATCATGCGAAGCGCATATGCCGGCTGAACGGCATGGCGCGCAGCCGTTCACCGGTGGCCGCGAAGATCGCATTCGATAGGGCGGCCGCCGCCGGGGGCAGGCCCGGCTCGCCCGCGCCGCGGATCGGGCCACCCGAGCCGAGGGCGCGCACATGGACGCGCGGCGTGTGATAGACACGCAGGCTTTCGTAGGTGTCGAAGTTCCGCTGTTCGATGACGCCGTCTGCATGGCTGATCTCCGCCAGCATGGCGTGGCCCAGCCCATAGAGCGCGCCGCCCGAGAGCTGCGCCTCGATGTTGACCGGGTCGAGCACGCGACCGACCTCGGCGGCGATCCAGAGATCGGTGAGGCGCAGGCCGCTGGGCGTGTCCTCCACCTGAAGGATCTGGGCGCAGGGGACGCCGAAGGCGAAGCTAAAGGCCACGCCGCGTCCGATGCCGTCAGCGGGTCGCGATCCTTGCCAATCGGCCATCTCCGCGACGGTTTGTAGGACCTTGCGGGACGGCTCGTGATGGATCAGGCGGAGGCGTTCGGCCACCGGATCGGCCCCGGCCTGGTGGATCAGTTCGTCCATCAAGACGTCGGTGAAGAAGCCGTTATGGGAGGCGCCCACCGACCGCCAGGACGAGACCGGGATCGTGGCCGGCACCCGGTGCCCGGTGATCCTGCGGTTGGGGATGGCGTAGGGCGCGTCCCAGGCCGCGGCCACGATCATCACGTCGGGACCGATGGCGGGCTGGTTCAGGCGGCCCATCTGGCTTTCGGTCACCGATTGCGCGGCGATGGACAGGTCGAATGCGGTGACCTGCCCGTTCTCTGTGGCGCCACGGCCGTGAGCCACAGCCATGGGGCGCAGGAAGGGATGGGTCATGTCCTCCTCCCGCGACCAGGTCATGCGAACCGGGCGGCCGGGATGGTTGAGCGCGATCTCGGCGGTCTGGTTGATCCAGAGCGTTTCAAGACGGTGCCCGAAGCTGCCGCCCGATTGCAAGTTGTGCAGAACGACCTGCTCCTCGTCCTGGCCGGTGATCCGGGCGACCTGCTGGACGGCGAATGTGGGAACCTGGGTGGCGGTCCAGATCTCGGTCCGCTCGGGCGTATAGAGGATCGTGGCGTTGGCGGGTTCGAGCGGGGCGTGATGCAGGAACGGCGCTTCGTAGGTCGCCTCGAAGGCGGTGCCCAGCGCCGCGTCGACGTCGCCGTCATCGGCGAAGCGGCTGTCGCGGGTCTCGCCGGTCAGAGCCGCCCGGTGCAGCGCGCGCAGGGCGGCGGTGTCTTCCGGCAGGTTGGGCGGGCCCCACTCGAAGGTGATCGCCCGGGCGGCCTTGATGGCGCGCCAGGTGTTGTCGGCGACGACGGCGGCGCCGTCGGTGATCGGATGGATGGCGACGATACCGGGCAGAGCCTCGGCCTCGGCGGTGTTCATGGATACCACGCCGCCGCCGATGGTCGGGTTGGTGACCACCGTCGCGTGCAACATGTCGGGCAGGTCCATGTCCACGCCATACCGGGCCGCGCCGGTCGATTTCGCGACGATATCCGTGCGGCGCATCGGCTTGCCCAAGGCCCGCCATTCGGACGGATCGCGGAGCCTCGCAGACACCGGCGCCAGAGCCGCGGCATCGGCGGCCAGGGCGGTGTAGGGGATCGGGTCGCCGTCGGGCGGCAGGACGGCGCCGTTGCCGGTGCGCAGATCGGCAACGGCGATTCCCAGGCGGTCGGCGGCGGCCCGTTTCAGCGTCTCGCGGGCCGAGGCACCTGCCAGGCGGAGTGTCTCGTACCCATCGGGAACGGTCGTCGATCCGCCGGTGATGTGCAGGCCGACGAACTTGCCCACGACCGCGCCCGCGCCGCGGCCAGTTCGCGAAACGAAGCCATCGTCCCAGGCCGCGAAGGGCATGCCCTCGGCCGCGATCTTGCCGTTGTAATAGGCGGTCGAAGCGGGACCGGGATCGGTCCGGACGCTATGGGGATCGACGTCCAATTCCTCGGCCAGCAGGTGGGCCTGGATCGACGTCGCTCCTTGGCCCACATCGGCGCGAGGCGTGATCAGGGTGATCCCCTGGGCGTCGATCAGGACATAGGGTGTGATGGCCACGCTGCCCTCGGGCAGATCGGCCAGAAGCGGATTGGCGGGGTCGCGGCGGTAGGCATAGACCCCGAAGGCCACGCCCCCCGCGATGGCGGCGGAACCTATCAGGAAGGTGCGGCGCGCGATCGTTCGCAGATTGGCCATCACGTGCCCTCCGCCTGGGCGGCGCGGCGGATCGCGGCACGGATGCGGGGATAGGTGGCGCAGCGGCAAAGATTGCCGCCCATGATGGCGTCGATATCCTCGTCCGTGGGGGCCGGGATCTGATTCAGCAGATCGACCACCTGCATGATCTGCCCCGACTGGCAGTACCCGCATTGGGCCACCTGTTCCTCGATCCAGGCCTGCTGGACCGGGTGTGGGCCTTCGGGCGTGCCCAGCCCCTCGATCGTCAGGATGTCCGCGCCGTCCAGATCGCCCGCCTGAATTTGGCAGGACCGCACCGCCACGCCGTCCAGATGCACCGTGCAGGCCCCGCAGGCCGCGATTCCGCAGCCATATTTCGGACCCTTCAGACCCAACTCGTCGCGCAGAAGCCAAAGAAGCGGCATGTCCGGCTCCACCTCGACGATATGTTCAGTGCCATTGACGGTAAGGCGCATGATCGAAGCTCCCGGTCGTGGATCGGCGGACGGCATCACCGGCCCGCAACAGAGACAAGTATATGCACGCGATGTTTTGACGAGAAGGGCGATCCCGCTAGGTCAGGGTGCGACAACATGGGAGAGGGTAATGGCGATGACCGAACGCCCCGGCGGCCGCTTGATGGACCGGCCTGAATACAAGGACAAGCTGCGGCCATTGACGGCGCCTCCCGACGAGACCGTGTTCCAGGCCGTCTCGAACATGTCGGACCGCAGCTATGGCTGCGTCATCGTCGTCGACGAGGACGAGAAGGTGATCGGGGTCGTCACCGAACGGGATGTGATGAATAAGCTGGTGGGCAAGGGCCTGGATGCCAAGACCACCAAGCTGTCGGAGATCATGACGTCCAGTCCGCGGTTGGCGCGGGAAGACGACGACATGTTGGATTGGCTCCGCATGATGTCCAACGAACGGTTCCGGCGCTTGCCCGTCGTGGACAGCGAGGGGCGGATCAAGGCGGTCTTCACCCAGGGCGATTTCGTCAGCTACACGTGGCCGGACCTGATGGGGCAGATGAAGTCCATCGTGAAGGCGCAGGTGGCGGGGAACTTCCACTATCTACTGATCGGCGGCGCGATCCTGGTCTATGCGCTGGCCATGATCGTGGTCTTGTCGGTGGTCTGACCGGCCGTGGCCTGGCTGCCGTTAGGTCAGCTCGCGATGGGCATCGCGGGCACCATGACATCGGTGACGGCCTTGCAGATCGTCTTGGCGATGAGATCGCAATCTGCCAGCGACAACCGGGCGGGCAGCCGCACGTCGCAGGCCGACATCAGCATGGCGCGAGTCTGGGGCAGGTCGGGGACATCGTCCAGGAACTGCCAGTTCCAGAAGGCGCGGGCATTATCGGCGCTGCGACCGAAGACCTGGACCTTGAGGCCCGCTTGGCCGGCCGCGGCCACGAAGGCGGCGACCTGCCGATCCGTCATGCCGCGCAGATTGAACTGGATGGAATCGGGCGCCCGATCCTCCGGAGGAAGTTTGGCCGGGACCTCGATCCATGGCGAGGCGTTCAGGAAGGCGGCCACGTGGTCGTGGTTGCGCCGCCCGTCCCGGACCCGGCGGGGCAGTTCCGCCAGCTGCGGCCGAATGATTGCAGCCGACAGATTGCCGAGGCGCTGATTGTAGAGTGGAAGCTTGTTTTGCCATTTGGCGACGGCGTCGGCGGCCACAGGGTGCGTCTTCCAATTATGCTCGTAGGCGCCGGACATGATGACGGCGCGGGCGATCAAGTCGGGATCGTCGGTAACCAGGATGCCGCCCTCGCCGGCGTTGAGCAGCTTGTAGGACTGGAAGCTGAAACAGCCGATGCGGCCCAGCGTGCCGATATTGCGGCCGTGCCATGTGGTGCCCAGCGAATGGGCGGCGTCTTCGATGACCGGGATCCCGGCGGCATCGCAGAGCGTCATGATCGCGTCCATATCCGAGGTGTGGCCGCGCATATGGCTGATGATGACGGCCTCGGCGGTGGGCAGCTTGGCCGCGAAGTCGTCCAGGTTCAGGCGATAATCGTCGCCGCATTCGCACAGGACCGGAACGCAATCGGCATGGACCACCGCCGAGGGCACGGCGGCGAAGGTGAACGCCGGGACCAGAACGCGGGCATCGCGGGGCAGATCGAGGGCCTTGAGCGACAAGAACAGCGCGGCCGAGCATGAGGAGACGGCCAGCGCGTAGCTGGACCCGATCAGGGTCGCGAATTCGGCTTCAAGCTGGGCGACTGGCGAGTGCGCGGACGTGTAGCGGAAGAGGTCGCCGCTGCCGAGCAGACGGGTGACTTCGGTCATGGCGTCGTCGGGGATCGGCTCGGCATCGTAGACGTTAGGCATGTCGGGCATCGGATGGCGCCTCCGGCTGAGCGGGATGGGGCTTCTGTTGACGCCCGTGCATGTCGATTTCGTGACAATCGAACGTCTTGAAAGCAGATACAGCACGATATGTGGTGCGCTTTCCGCTGGGTCAGTCAAGATTTACCACGCGATCCGCCCGGTTCCGGCGGGGTCTGGCCGTTAGGACCGGGTTTTGCGCCCTGCGTTCAGCTTCATGCCCGGCTGCTGCAACGCCGTTTTCGATCCGGTCCACGCATAGGCCAGAAGGCACGGATCCAGGTCGCCGGTGGTGATCCGGTGGTTTTCGCCCGAGCGGTTCAGGATCAGCGAGCCCGGCGCATAGACGGCGGCGTTGTTTTCGGACCACGCGCCAGAGATGGAGATGTAGCTTTCCTCGATATGCTCGTGGTTGTGCTGCGGATAGGTCGTTTGGGGGGCGAAAAGAACGAACCCCAGAATCAAGCGATCGCTCGGGACGGGGCCGCGCGGGCCCAAGACTTCGCAATAAGCATATTTTTGGGCCAGGGATTGGGGCAGCCGGTCGTAGCCGTATTCCCAGGTCAGGCGGTCGCGGATCTCGCGCAGGGCGCGGGCCATGCCTTGCATCGCCGCCCGTTCACCCAGGTCGAGCGCCCGGGAAAAATGGGCGGTGACCGGCTTTTCCGCCGGGACCCGGATGTCGAGTTCGGGGTTCGCGGCGATCACGGTCGAGAGCGCGTCGCGCACGCCCTTGCGATGGCTGCGGATCGCCTTGCTGCCGCCGGCCGATCCGTAACGGTAGAGCGCGTCGAATTCCCGCAGCAGATAGAGCCAATCGGGCTGCGCATTCAGGCGTAGGCCGGACCCGGCCTTCGATGGGGGCGTCGGCTCGGCCGGGCGGAGGGCGTCGTCCATATCCATCGTCTCGATCTTTGCCGCGGCGCGCCAGCCGCTGGGATGACATGGGGCGGACCCGGCCCGATGTCGAGCCCAGGTTCCGGGCGTGACGATCTACGGGAACCGGACCCGCAGCGTGACAATCTGGAAGGGAGTGATGGGCAAGGTTATCCCATTGCCCTCGATCTCCAACACTTCGCCCTCGTCGAATTCCAGAAGGTGCGAATAATGGACGGAACGCGGCGCCTTGGCGAATGTCAACGTGACCGGACCGCGGGTCCGGTGGGCTTCGTAGAGGCGAAGGATGATGCCGTCGCCGTCTTCGGCGGGCTTGATCGTCTCGACAATGACCGAGGGTCTGGAGGATCTGACGAAGGCCACGCCGTCGCCCTGGCCTGGGATCAGGCGCGGCGGTCGGTTCAGATCGGCGGCTTGGCCGATGACGTCGCCGCGGCGGAAATCGCCGGAATGGGGCAGCAGCGCATAGGTGAAGCGGTGCAACCCCTGATCCGCGCCGGGATCGGGCGAGGTGGCGGACTTGATGAGCGACAGCCGCATCACGTCGCCCTTGATGTCGTAGCCGTACTTGCAGTCGTTCAGCAGCGCGACGCCGTAATCGCCTTCGCTGAGATCCGCCCAGCGTTGGGCGGGCACCTCGAACTTGGCGTAGTCCCAGGAGGTATTGCGGTGGGTCCGGCGGGAAATAGCGCCCCATTGGATCTCGTAGGTGGCCGAAGGGGCGAACACGTTCACCGGGAAGGCGGCCTTCAGCAGGATATGGCTTTCGTGCCAATCGACCTCGGTCTCGAAGTCCAGCCGACGGCTATCGGCGGCCAAGCGGATCGTTTGGCGGATGGTCGAGGACCGGAAGTGCCAGTCGACACGGAGCGCGGCGCGGAGCGGGCCGGTTTCCACGATGTCCAGACCGGCGAGACCGGTGACGAGCTCGCCGCGATCCTCGAAGAAGCTGTCGATGTCCCAGGCGTCCCAGGACAGGGGGCGGTCCTCGAAGGCCTGGAGCTGGTTGCCGATGCGGCCCTCGGCCAGGACTTCGCGGTCGGCGTCGCGGTCGTGGATCCGGGTCAGGCGGCCTTGGGGGTCGATTTCGACCCGCAAATGGGCGTTTTGGAGGACCACGCCAGTGCCGTCGTCACGGATTGTGACGGGGGTGTCGGGCTGGATCGGGCTAAGCGGGGTCAGGGAATGCGCTTCCAGATCCATCAGCGCGAGCGCCCCGTCATCGGTTGCTTGCGCGCCCTCTTCCGGGCGGGGCAGCGCCACCAGGCGGCGGCCGCCATGGCCGGTGGTGTTGGCGACCGAGAGGCCGTCGCCGGCCAAGCGGCAGGCCTGGATCGCGCGGCCGGCGGTTTCCTGGATCTCCGCGTAGTCGGCGCGGGCATCCTTGAAGACGGAGGGCACCGAGGTGCCGGGCAGGATGTCGTGGAACTGGTTGAGGCACAGCAGTTCCCAGGCCCTCTTGAGATTGGGCTTGGGGGCGCCGGTGGCGACAGTCAGGAACTCGGCTTCGGCCAGGGCCAGCTCGGCCCGGCGATTGGCGCGTTTGATCCAGCCTTGAGAGGTTAGGGTGCCGCGATGGCCTTCCAGGTAGAGCTCGTCGGACCAGGTGGGGACCGTGGCGGCCTGGGCCTCGATGGCTTCCATGCAGCGGCGGATGGTGGAGAATTCCAGGTTCGGGGCGGCGGGCATACCTTGCCAGACCTTGGCGCGGCGGATCAGCTCGCCCGTGGGCCCCCCGCCGCCATCGCCGTATCCGTAGGCAATCGGCAGGTCGCGGACCTTTTCCTTCGCCGTTGACGTGGTCCAGGTGCCGGTGACTTCCTCGGCCGTCAGGTCGGACTTGTAGTTCGTCGGGAAGGGGAGGTGCTGAACCTCGCGTGGGGTGGTCAGGAACTGGGTCAGGATCCGGGTGCCGTCGATGCCTTCCCACCACAGCGTCGAGGCGGGCAATTGGTTGTACTGGTTCCAGGACGCCTTATTGACCACCATCCAACGCAGGCCCGCCTGCTCGATCAGCTGCGGCAGGCACCACGACAGGCCGAACGTGTCCGGCAGCCAGAGGACGGGGGTTTCCACGTCGCCGAAACGGTCGCGGAAGTAAGTTCGGCCGAGGAGGAGTTGGCGCACCAGGGCTTCACCGCCCGGCAAGTTGGTGTCGGGCTCGACCCACATGCCGCCCATGACCTCCCACCGGCCTTCGGAGACGCGGGTTTTGATGGCCTCGAAGATCTCGGGATAGTCGCGTTCGGTGTAGTCGTAGAGCTGCGGCTGCGAGTGGCTGAAGTTGTACTCCGGGTACTGGTCCATCATGCGCAGCACGTTGGAATAGGTGCGCGCGTTCTTGCGGCGGATTTGGTCCACGGGCCAAAGGTAGGCGATGTCCATATGGGCATGGCCGATGGCATGCAGCGTCACGTCGATGGGATGGCCCGCCTGGGCGATACCGTCCCGCAGGACCCGCATGGCGGTGGGAACCGTGGACCAGAAGGCGACGCCCATGGGGTCGCGGGTGTCCAGCGCCAAAAAGGCCGCGTCGAGTGCCGTCAAAAGGACGTGCCGCGCGGGTCGCGTGTCTTCCAAGGTGAGCGCGTGTTCCAGGACGACTTCCGCCAGCGAGATGAAGTCGCGCGTCGGCAGATCCATCTCGACCAGCTTGCAGATTCCCATCTTGAGCCGGTCGGTATTCTTGGGATCCGGCGGCCAGCCGGTCAGACCGGTCCAGCCGTGGAGTTCGATCCGGTGCGACCGACCGTCTTGCAGGCGGTCGGGCAGGTAGATCGTGTGGTGGTAGCGGTCGGCGGAGGCGTAGGATTGCCCGTCGATGTAGAGCAGCGCCTCGGGATGTGTGAAGATGTCGCCGGCCACGCCCATGGGCAGGTGCAAGGCGACGGGTCCCTTGGCCCAGCCCTTGGGGACGGTGATGTCGGTGGCCATGCAGTAATGCACGTTTTGGCCTGCCCAATAGCTGTCCCATGCGATCTCCGGCCAGTCGGAGATATCGGCGCCCAGCGGCGGGTCGGCGCGGGCATCGGCGAGCGTCGTCCAGCGGAATTGCGGGATCGGCCGGTCGCGCCGGTAGACCATTTGTTGGATTAGGTCGATGCGCTTGGCGATCTTCTTGGCGGTGAAACGGCGGGCATGGTCCATGGAGATGCTTGCTGCCAGACAAGGGGCGTTGAGGCCAGATGCAACATGCGATCCTCGGCTTGGATAGACAGGCCTTGTTATGGCCTCTGGGCGGGTAATCGGCGTGCTTCCTGCCGATAGGATTTGCTTTTTGACCTGGAGCGGGCAATGGCGTTTGGGTGCAAGCCGGTCCAGGCCCAAGCCGAACGGTCCGCTCGCGGGCGCGAACTTGCGGTTCGGCGTCCGCAAGACCGTCCTACAGAATTTCGCCCTTAAGCTTGCTGGCCTGGCGCACCCAATCCGCGAAGACGGCCTCGTCGAAAGGCGGTGCTTCCAGAATGTCGAGGTAGCGCACCTGCTTGTGCTTCGATGTCCCCGGCGGGGGCGGGTCGAGATGCGCGCCGTTCAGGAACGTCACCTTCACGTAGCGGGTGAAGCAGTGGAAGCTGAGGAACCAGCCGTCCTGGTCTGGGGCGCCATAGAACGGCGAGTTCCATTTCACCGCCTTGCGAACGTCCGGGATCGTCTCTGACACGATAGCGTCGATCCGTTCGCCGATTCCCCGTTTCCAATCCGGCATGGCGGCGATGTAGGCCCGCACCGGCAGATCGCCGTCGCCCTTGGGGATCTGGGGATTGCCGCCGGAGAGGAGCTTGATCGTTTCGGGCGGGGTCCAATCGGGGCTCATGTCTCCAGCGTGAAGCCCGGGATGTCGCCGCGCATAGCGGTCTTATGGTCTTGTGCCAGGCGGGCGAGGCGGGCGGCATCTTCTTCCTCGGTCGAGGGTGTGCCCCAGCCGCGGTCGATCTCGGGCCAGGGGATCGAATCGATCAGGAGTTGGGTATATTCGTGCTGCGGGTCGCCGATGACCTCTTTCGGGGGCCCGGCTTCGGCCACGTGACCTTGGTAGAGTACAATGACGTAGTCGCTGACGTGATAGGCCGTGGCCAGGTCGTGGGTGATATAGAGGATCGAGATGCCGTGCTGGTCCTTCAGGTCGTGGATGTTTTTCAGGATGGTGGAGCGGAGCGAGGCATCGACCATGGAGACCGGCTCGTCCGCGATCAGCAGCTTCGGTTGCAGCATGAGCGCGCGCGCGACGATCAGGCGCTGGCGCTGGCCGCCGGAGAGTTGATGGGGGTAGCGGCGCAGGATTAGCGACGGGTCCAAGCCCACGGCGGCGCAGGCGTCTTCCATGGCCGTCTGAGTCTGGGCCTCGGAGGTGGCGTAGCCGAAGCGTTTGAAGGGGAATTTGAGCGCGTGGTCGACCCGGTAGAACGGGTTGAAGCAGGCATAGGGGTCCTGGAAGACCGCCTGAACGTTCTTGCGGAAGTTGAGTGACGCGGCCTGGTCCATCTTGGCCACGTCGGCGCCCTCGAACAGCACGCGGCCGGTGGAGGGGGCGTTGAAGCCCAGCATCAGGCTGCCCATGGTGGACTTGCCGGAGCCGGACTGGCCTACGATGGAGACGATCTTCGGGACCTCGCCATCCAGCGCGAAGGATATGGGGTGCAGGGCCGTCACGCCGCCATAGACCTTGGAGACGCCCTCGAAAGCCAGGAGTGGAACGCCAGGTTTGCCGCGACCCTTCGGCGGGGCCGCGGGAGCGGGGTCCAGGAAGCTCTCGCCGCCGACCAGCGGAACCGAGGAGATGAGATCCTTCGTGTAGGGGTGTTTGGGGGCTTCCAGGATCTGGCGGACCAGGCCATGTTCGACCAATTCGCCGTCTTTCAGAACGGCCAGTTCGTCGACGCTCTGGGCCATGAGGCCCATATCGTGGCCAATCAGGATGAGGCCCGCGCCGATCTTGGCTTGGACGTCCTTGAGGGTCTGCATGACGTGGCGTTGGGTCACGACGTCGAGCGCGCTGGTCGGCTCGTCGGCGATGATGAGGTCGGGCGACAGGGTCACGCCCATGGCGATGCAGACCCGCTGCTTCATGCCACCCGACAGTTCGTGCGGATAGAGCCGCGCGGTGTGGGGCGGCAGGCCCACGGAGGCCAGGGCCTCGTCGGAGCGCTTTTTGAGGTCGTCTTTGCTGGTGGCGGCCTCGTGGGCCAGGATGCCGTCCCAAAGCTGATCCTCGATGCGCATGATTGGGTTGAGCGAGTTCATGGCGCCCTGGGGGATGTACGCGACCCGGGAGAGGCGGCTCAGGCGCATCTCCTCCTCCGAGAGCTTCAGCATGTCGGTGCCGCCCAGGATGATCTCGCCCTGGGACACGCGGCCGGGCTGGGCGAGCATCTGCATGACGGCGAGGGCCGTGGTGGTCTTGCCCGAGCCGCTCTCGCCGATGAAGCCGATGCGGCGGCCTTTGGCGACCTGGAGCGACAGGTCGGTCACGGCATGGACGACCCCGTTCGCGGTGGGGAAGTCGATGGACAGGTTGCGGATGTCGAGGACGGTCATGGGCGTCTCCGTTCAGCCGGGGAAGATGGGGTGAAACCCCATCCTACGTAGGATGGGGTTTCACCCCATCTTTGCGGCGCGGGTGTCACAGCTTTCTCAAACGCGGGTTCGACACCTCGTCGAGCCCCAGGTTCACCAGCAAGAGCCCGATGAACATCACCGCCAGCAGCAGCGTCGGCAGGCCCCACCACCACCAAAGGTTCTGGATCAGAGCGCCCGCATTGATCGCCTCGTAGATCGTCCGCCCCAGGGTTGGGACACGCTGGGGCCCCAGACCCAGGACCTCGAGGCCCACGGCGGTGACGATGGAGGTCGTGACCGAAGCGATGAAGCTGCCGAACAGGTACGGGACGAGGTTGGGCATCATCTCACGAAACATGATGTGGAACGTGCTCGCGCCTGAAAGCTGCGCCATCTGGACGTAGCCAGATTGCTTCATCGAGAGTACCTGAGCGCGGATGAGGCGCGTGGGCGATTG
>JBCCCB010000013.1:0-29393 GCA_039033775.1 Pseudomonadota bacterium
GGCGGGGCCGTCTTGCGTGAAGACTGTCCCGCCCGATGCGGCCGGCCTGTATTGGCCGCCTTACTCCGCCGCTTGGGCCGCCGGGTTGTTCGGATGTGTCGTCCAGTTGGCGTAGTCCGGCTGCACCTCGCGCCCGGTGCGGGGATCCACCGTGCCGGGCTCCATGGGCACCATGTCGATGCAGCCTTCCACGGGGCAGACATCGACGCAGAGATTGCAGGCCACGCATTCCTCGTCGATGACGGTGAAGACCCGATCGGGCGACATGGCGATGGCCTGGTGGGAGGTGTCCTCGCAAGCTGCGTAGCAGCGCCCGCAGGAGATGCAGAGGTCCTGGTCGATCTTCGCCTTGGCCACGTAGTTGAGGTTCAGATACTGCCAATCGGTCACGTTCGGCACAGCTCGGCCGATCACGTCGGACACGGTGGCATAGCCCTTCTCGTCCATCCAGCGGCTGAGGCCGGCCTTCATTTCTTCAACGATCTTAAAGCCATAGGTCATGGCGGCCGTGCAGACCTGGACGTTGCCGCAGCCTAAGCTGATGAACTCGGCCGCGTCGCGCCAGGTGGTGACGCCGCCGATGCCGCTGATCGGCATGCCTTGGGTCTCGGGGTCGCGGGCGATCTCGGACACCATGGACAGCGCGATGGGCTTCACGGCCGGGCCGCAATAGCCCCCGTGGGAGCCTTTGCCGTCGATGGACGGCTCCGGCGACATCGTGTCGAGATCCACGGAGGTAATTGAATTGATTGTGTTAATCAGGCTGACCGCATCGGCTCCGCCACGCTTGGCGGCCGCCGCAGGCTTGCGGATATCGGTGATGTTGGGGGTCAGCTTCACGATGACGGGCAGCTTGGTGTAGTGCTTGCACCACTCGGTAACCATCTGAATATATTCGGGAACTTGGCCCACGGCGGAGCCCATGCCGCGTTCCGACATCCCGTGGGGGCAGCCGAAATTCAGCTCGATCCCGTCGGCGCCGGTATCTTCGACCCGGGGCAGGATGGCCTTCCAGGCGGCCTCCTCGCAGGGGACCATGATCGAGACGACCATGGCGCGATCCGGATAATCGCGCTTCACGTTCTTGATTTCCTTGAGATTTATCTCAAGCGGCCGGTCCGTTATCAGTTCGATATTGTTCAAGCCAAGCAGCCGCCGGTCGGCCCCGTAGATCGCGCCATAGCGCGGGCCGTTGACGTTGACGACGGGCGGGCCTTCCGCGCCGAGCGTCTTCCAGACGACGCCGCCCCAGCCCGCGTCGAAGGCGCGGCGGACGTTGTATTCCTTGTCGGTCGGCGGCGCGGAGGCGAGCCAGAATGGGTTCGGGCTTTGGATGCCCACGAAGTCGGTGGTCAGGTCGGCCATGGGTGTCTCCTCGGTCGGATTTCGCGAAAATGTACAAGATGGGGCAATTCTTCGGGGCCCATTTCACAAGTTGGGGTAACTTTTCGGACGGCCATCACGCGGCCATCTGATGGTCGGGGCAGAGGTAGGAGGTCCGGCCGCCGACCTTGGTCTTGGCAATCTCGCCGTCGCATCGCGTGCAGGCGCGACCGGCCTCGCGGCGGTGGATGAGCCAGGCGTCGGGCAGCTTGGCGTAATGTGCATCGACGTCGCAGACGGCACGGAGGATCCGGGTCGAGACCCTGTGGAGATCGGCAATCTGGTCGCCGGTCAGATCGGCCACCTTCGTCTGGGGATGGAGGCCGGTCTGGTAGAGTGTTTCGTCGGCCCAGAGGTTGCCGATACCCGCCAGTTTGGATTGGTCGAGCAGCGCGGACTTGATGGCGCCGCGTCCGGTCATGCGGTCCGCGAAAGTGTCCGCGTCGATGTCCAGCGCGTCGGGGCCGAGGTCGCGGGCGTCGATCTCGTCCTCGGGCGCGTCCACGACCTTCGCCCAGCCGAACTTGCGCGGGTCGCGAAAGGCGAGCCGCCGGTCGCCGTCGAATTCGACGATCAGGCGGGCATAGTCGGGGCTGTGCTCGTGCCGGTCATAGACGCGGACCGAGCCGGCCATGCCCATGTGCAGCGCGAGCCAGGGGCCGTCCTTGGGGCCGGCGAAGAGATATTTGCCATGACGCTGGGCGGTCGTGAATTGCCGCCCCTCCAGCCGGGCCCGGTCATCGGGGCCGGGCAGGTCGATATGGGCCGTGTCGTTGCCGAGCCGAACCGCCGCGATGGTGCGGTTCAACGCGCCGTCCTCGATGCGGCGGCGCAGCGCTTCGACCTCGGGCAATTCGGGCATGTCAGGCGACCTTGCTTTCGACGAAGATCAGGTTGCCTTCAGGGTCGCGCAGCGTGGCCCAGCGGGTGCCGGGCTGCCAGGGCGCGTTCTGCGGGGCGTTCACGATCTCGGCGCCCTTGTCGCGCCAGCCCGGCACGTCGGCGTCGACGTCATCGCAGACCAGGCACAGCGCGGGCTTGTCCTTGACCGTGATCTCGTCCGCGCGGGCGAAATGCAGGCGAGTCTGCGCGCCGGGCAGGGTCAGAAAGATCCAGCGCCAATCGTCCTCGTAGGGCGCGTCGGTCTGGACCCTAAAGCCCAGCACGTCGCGGTAGAAGGCCAGCGCGCGATCCTGGTCGGTGACCGGCAGGGATTGGAAGCCGATATGGTGGATCATGACATGTCCTTGCGGAAAATCATCTCGACTGGCGTGATCCTGCGCGCTTGGAGATTGGCCAGGTAGTTGGCGATCTTGTCGGGGGCCGTGTCGCCCATCAGGATGTGGATCCCCAGGGTGGGCGGGCCCTCGGCCGCGATCTTGCGCGAGACCCGGTCGTAGAAATCCAGGGCGAAGGCGCGCCGGTCGGTTTCGGCCACCTGCCGTAACCCGGCGGCATGGGCGGCGTGGCGGTAAAGGCCAGGCGGCGCCACATGGCTGGTGTCGGCCGTCTCGGACCAGGGGACGGGCAGGGCCAGTTCGTCCTCGGCGTCGTCTTCCCGCATCACATCGAAAAGGGCGAAGCGCCCGCCGGGTCGTAGAACGCGTGCGACCTGGGCGAAAAGCGCGGGCTTGTCGGCGATGTTCATGCCCACATGGAACATGACGGCCAGGTCCGCGGAGGCGTCGGGCCAGGGCAGGTCCAGGACGCTGCCGTCGGTCAGGGTGATCCGTTCGTGCAGGCCCAGCCGGTGGTTCAGGGCGCGGCCCGCCGCCACGAAGGCGGGCGTCAGGTCGACGCCCCGGACCGTGGCGCCGTAGCGGTGGACGATGTGGCGCGCCGTGCCGCCCAGGCCGCAGCCCAGATCGGCCACGACCATGTCGGGCGTGATGTCGAGTTGATCCAGCAGGTGGGTCGTGGCCTCGATCCCACCGGTATGGAATTCATCCACGGGTTTCAAATCATCGAATGTCGGGTGGTCGGGGTCGGCCCCCAATGCGCGGAGCGCGGCGTCGATCCGGTCCATCAGACCGTCCGTCGTGTAATGCCGCGCGACGTCCGTTTCCAGGGTCATCGCAGCCTCCAATATCTGTGCTCGGAGGGGCATCATAGCAGATTTCGCCGCGTTTGCGGGTGGGATAGACGCGATCATGTCAGGCCGGTCCCGTCTGGGCGACCCAAGCGGCGTAGTCGGCCATGAGCGCGGGGAAGTCTTCGGGCGGGGGCAGGCCGGGAAAGCTGCGGCGGGCGCCGGTGGCGGCGAAGGGCAGCGCCTCGTCGGTGGAGGTTTCCAGATAGGGATGAAACCAGGTCAGGTCGTCGAACATGGGCGCGCGAACGTTCACGATCTCGGGCAGGGCGGGCAGGCGGGTGAAGACCCAGCTGAGGCAATGGGCGCAATGGTGGTGGCGCTGGTCGGGCCCGTGGAGGCCGCCGATCACCGTCTCGCCGCCGGTCTCCAGCGCGTCGGACGCGAAGAGCGCCGAGAGCGAATAGGGCCCGCCGGTCATGCGCTGACAGCCGCGGCAATGGCAGGCGGAGGTGATGTAGGGGGCCGCCGTGGCGCGCAATGTCACGCGGCCACAGCGGCACGTGCCGTCGAGGGGGAGCGTCGGTCCGGTCACGCAACCAGGGCGGCGATGTCGACCCCCGCATCTTCCAGGCGGGCCTTGGCGGCGTCGCGGGTGGCGTCGTCGAAGGCGTCGGGGTGGCGGAGCGTGATCGCCTCGGCGGTATAGTGCGGCAGGCCGCGCGCCATCAATTCGTCGAAACGCTCGCTGGGACCGGACTTGGCGACCAGCTTGCCGATGGCCTTGGCTTCGCCGACCTTCTGAATGTCGCGCCGCAAGTAGCTGAGGCGGATGGTTTTTCCCTGGGTCTCGCGCTTGATCTCCTCGACGGCATGGATCATCTGCCAGATGTCGTTCTCGACCGAGCCCACCTCGCCCTCGGCCTGGACGACGGCCAGGCGCGCGAAGGCCGCGTCGCGGACGGGTTCGACGCCCATCCGTTCGGCATTGGCGCGCAGGTTGCGGAGCTTGTCGGGGTCGTCCATCTCGGCCACACGGGCCAGGGCGGCGGCGTTGCGGGCGGCGACTTCCTTGTCGGTGAGGGCGGGTTTGGCGGGGGGCTGTGTGGTTTTGCTCATGCGCGACCATCGGTGAGCGCGGCGTGGATGTCCATGGCGGCATCGCGTCCCTCGGCCACGGCGGTCACGGTCAGGTCCTCGCCGCCCGCCGCACAATCGCCGCCGGCCCAGACGCCGTCGAGCGAGGTGCGGCCCGCGTCGATGACCGCGATCTTGCCACCGTCGAGTTTCAGGTTCTCGACCGCTTCCAGCTTCTGGCCGATGGCGCGGAACATCTGATCGGCGCGGAGCGTCACGGTTTCCCCCGTGGGGGCCATGTCGGGGCCGAGATAGGCCAGTTCGATTTCCCGCAGTTTTCCTTCGCCGTGAATGGCTTGCGGGGCGACGTTGAACATCAGGCGCACGCCGTGGGAGGCGGCGAGATCCTGTTCCCAGCGGCTGGCGGGCATGCGGTCGCGGGCACGGCGATAGGCGATGGTGACGGTTTCGGCGCCCAAGAGCTTCGACTGCACGGCGGCGTCGACGGCGGTCATGCCGCCGCCGATGACGACAACGTGGCGGCCCACGGGGAGTTGGGTCAGGTCGTCGGTCTGGCGTAGGGTGGCGATGAAGTCGACGGCGTTTTCGGCCATCTCCTCCCCGTTGAGGCCCAGGGCCCCGACGCCGCCCAGGCCGATCCCGAGGAAGACGGCGTCGTGGTCGGCGCGCAATCCGTCCAGGGTGAGGCCGTCGCCGAGGGTCTTGCCGGTGACGACCTGGATCCCGCCGATCTTCAGCAGCCAGTCGACCTCCGCCTGGGCGTAATCGTCGGGGGTCTTGTAGGCCGCGATGCCGTATTCGTTGAGCCCGCCGGGCTTGGGGCGGGCATCGTAGATGGTGACGGAATGGCCATGCATGGCCAGGCGATGGGCGCAGGCCAGGCCCGCGGGGCCGGCGCCGACGATGGCCACGGTTTTGCCGGTCTCGGCGGCGCGCGCGTAGGGGTGTTCGTCGGCGGCCATCATGGAATCGGTGGCGAAGCGTTGCAGGCGGCCGATCTCGACCGGCTTGCCCTCGGCGGCTTCGCGCACGCAGGCCTGTTCGCAGAGCGTTTCGGTGGGACAGACGCGGGCGCACATGCCGCCCAGGATGTTCTGGTCGAAGATGGTCTTGGCGGCGGCGTCCTCCATCCCCGTGGCGATCTGCCGGATGAAGAGGGGGATGTCGATTTCCGTCGGGCAGGCCGTGATGCAGGGCGCGTCGTGGCAGAAATAGCAGCGGTCGGCGGCGACCAGGGCCTCATGATCCGAAAGCTTCGGGTGCAGGTCGTCGAAATTGCGGGCCAGGTCGTCGGCGCCCAGGCGGCCGGGACGGATGCCGTCCAGGCGCATCGCTTCTGTCATCAGGTGATCTCCCTCGCGAATGTTCTGGACAGACTGGCATGGGACGATTTTTTATCAACTGGTAAAATTTACGCCGGAGGAGAGATGCCGAAAGCCTATTGGATCGCCCATGTGACGGTGACGGACCCGGATCCTTACGCGCTTTATGCCAAGGGCGCGACGGAGGCCTTTGAGAAGCACGGCGCCAAGGTCCTGGCGCGGGGCGGGACGGTCGTGGGGCTGGAGGGCGAGAGCCGGCCGCGCAACGTGGTGATCGAGTTCGACAGCCTGGAGGCGGCGCGGGCCTGCTACGATTCGCCCGAATATCAGGCGGCGCGCGACCATCGGATCGGGGCCGGGGAGGCGCAGATCATCCTGCTGGAGGGGGTGGAGTGAACGGGGCGGTTAACGACGCGGTAAGGTTAATGCGCCCCTCCCATCACTGGTCCAGAAATACGCAAATCCGACCGGTCGGTTCGGCGCGGCGGTCAGGCGGTCAGGCGGTCGAGATCGGGCGGGTTCTTGTGCCGTGAGAGCCGGGACGATACCTGCTCCCACATGACCAAGCCCGACGAGCCCACTCTGATCCAACTCGCCCGCGAGAGCGGGTCCCAAATCCATCCCGAACCCCTGGACCTGGGGACCCGCGTGCGCGAGATCCGCAAGTCGCGCGGCTGGACGCTGGAGCAGGCGGCGAGCCAGGCGGGGCTGGCCCGCAGCACGCTCTCGAAGATCGAGAACGGGCAGATGTCACCGACCTACGACGCGCTCAAGAAGCTGGCCACGGGGCTGGAAATCGGGGTGCCGCAGCTTTTCACGCCGCCCACCAAGGGGCAAGTGATGGGACGGCGGGACGTGACGCGGGCAGGCGAGGGGCAGGCCCATGTGACCACCACCTACGAGCATGAATTGCTGGCCTCGACCCTGACGCGGAAGTCGATGCTGCCCTACCGCGCGCGCATCCGGGCGCGGTCCTTCGAGGAATTCGACGGCTGGGTCCGGCACGACGGCGAGGAGTTCCTGCTGGTCCTGACGGGAACGATCCGGCTGTTCACCGAATTCTACGAGGCGGTCGACATGAGGCGCGGCGACAGCGCCTATTACGACGCGTCCATGGGGCACAACGTGATCTCGACTTCGCCCGAAGATGCGACGATCCTGTGGGTTACCGCGCTGGAAGGAAGTTGAAGTTCACCGGGAAAAGCCGGAGCGATTGGTCGATATCGCTTTGGGTCGCGCCGCGGACATTGACCTGGATATCGGGATAGACCGCCAGGGTCTGGGCGAAGGCGCGCTGGCGCGCCAGCGGATCGGCGCGGCTTAGGGACATGCGCATGGTCAGCTGGGCCAGGGCTTTTTTGTATTCCAGCTGGTAGAAATAGTATTCCTCCAGATCCAGGGCGGCATCGGCCTGGCCGTTGGCGGAGACCAGGCGCACGCGGCCGCTGCTGCCCAAGGTCTGGGTCGGGAAATCGAACCAGACGATGGTCGGGTCGAAATTGGGTTCGATGTCGATCGGGTCATTGGCCGCGGCCGATCCGGCCAGGACCAGGGCGGTCAGACCGGCGGCGAGGGCGGGGCGGATGGGCATGGCGGGGCTCCTGATCTCCGGTTGGGGAGACGGTAGCCGGGAATTGCGCCCGTGGGAACGGGCTCAGCCATCGCGGCCCATGGGTGTGGCGGGGATGTGATCATCGCCGAAACGGCGGTCATCGGCCAGCGCGTCCTCGCCTTCGGGAATGTAGGCGGCGGATCCCTTGGCGGCGGCGTTGTCGTGGGCCGGGTCGGCATAGGCGTCGGCGGGCATGGGGCCCGACAGGAAGTCGTGCAAGGCCTGCTGCGCCTCGACCGGGTCGGTGCCGTCGGCGCGGGCGATGGCCTTGGCCAGCACGGCGGTGGAGCCGTCGGCCTCGGCCAGGTCGCCGTCGGTCAGGCTGGGGAAGCGGGTCATCAGGGCATCCCGGAACGGGACCCAATCGCGGTCGAAGTCGCTGCGGCTCATCTTCTGTCTCCTCGGGCTGGTTGCCGGAGAAACGGTGCGGGCCGGGCGCGGGTTCCCGTCAGGCGAACATGGCGTGCAGATCGATGGTCGATTCGGAGCCGATCCGGTCGAAATCCCGGTCGAGAAAGGCATCGGCCGCCCGATGGCCGGCCGTGCGCAATTGGTGCATGACGATGGGATTGGCGACGACCTTGGTCGCGACCGAGAGTTGTTGCATGAGTGTGTCGTCGGCGATCAGGTGGACGAGCACGTTCTTCATCCTGCCCTGTTCGATCGTGCCGTCCCGGATCAGACGCTTGACGAAGGCGATGGCGCGCAGTTCCCGCAGGAGCGAGCTGTTGAAGCTGATCTCGTTGATGCGGTTCTGGATGTCGCGCGCGGTGACGGGGATGTCGGGGCGTTCCAGCGGGTTGATGTTGATGACCAGGATGTCGCGCGGCAGGTCCGGATCGAAGAGCGGGTAGAGCGCCGGATTGCCGGTATAGCCGCCGTCCCAGTAATGTTCGCCGCCGATTTCGACGGCGGGAAACAGCGTCGGCAGGCAGGTCGAGGCCAGGATGGCGTCGGGCGAGATCTCGTCGCGGGTGAAGACCTTGATCTTGCCGCTGCGGACATTGGTGGCGCAGATGTGGAAGACCGGCCCCCGATCCGAGCAGATGTCTTCGAGGCTGAGCCCGCAGACGATCTTGCGCAGGGCCTGCTGGCTGATCGGCGGCGTGACATAGGGCGAGACGGAGCGGCTGATGGCGTCGCTGACCTGATAGCTGGGGGACATCTCGATCCCGTAGCTGACCGCGAGCGGCGAGAAGGCGGTGAGCCAGGGCGACAGGCGGTCGTCGGTGATGGCGCCGATCTGGGTCCAGACCTCCTCCAGCTTTTCGCGGGCGAGTTGCTTGGACCCGTTGGCGAGCCCGCATTTGATCGCCGCGCCATTCAGCGCCCCCGCCGAGGTGCCCGAGATGCCGGCAATGGTGAGCCGGTCGTCGGACAGGATGCGGTCCAGCGCGCCCCAGGTGAACGCGCCATGGGCGCCGCCGCCTTGCAGGGCGAGGTTGATGGAGGTGGTCATGGCGGCTCCGTCCTGTGGGCTGTCCGGCTGCGCTGTCGGGGATGCGTCGCCCGACCGGTGCGCGGCCGGGCACCGGTCGGGTTCGTTGAGCTCGGCCGATCAGAGCGCCGTCCAGCCGCCATCCACGCTGATCGTCGTGCCGGTGATCTGCGCCGCGTGGTCCGAGCAGAGGAAGAGCGCCGTCCCGCCGAGCTGATCGGTGGTGGCGAATTCCTTGGAGGGCTGGCGGTCCAGCAGGACCTCCTTGATGGCCGTCTCGCGGTCCATGCCGTATTTCTCCATGGTCTCGGGGATCTGGCTTTCGACGAGCGGGGTCATCACATAGCCGGGGCAGATCGCGTTGGCGGTGATCGGTTCTTCGGCCGTTTCCAGCGCGACGACCTTGGTCATGCCGACCACGCCGTGCTTGGCGGCCACATAGGCGGATTTGTAGGGCGAGGCCGTCAGGCCATGGGCCGAGGCGACGTTGATGACCCGGCCCCAGCCGGCCTTGCGCATCATCGGCAGGGCCATGGCCGTGGTATGAAAGGCCGAGGACATGTTGATCGCGATGATCGCGTCCCATTTCTCGGTCGGGAATTCGTCGATGCCGGCCACGTGCTGGATGCCGGCATTGTTGACCAGAATATCGCAGGCGCCCGCCTTTTCGATCAGGCCGTGCGATTGATCCGGCTTCGACAGGTCGCCCTGGATATAGCGGACTTCGGTGCCGAATTCCTCGGACATGTCGGCGGCCAGCTTGTGGTCGTCGTCGCTGTCGCTGAAGCTGTTGATGACCACCTTCAACTTGGCTTCGGCGAAGCTGCGCGCGATGCCCAGGCCGATGCCGGAGTTGGAGCCGGTGATGACGGCGGTCTTACCTTGAAGCGACATGCGGAATCTCCTGCGGGGGCTGTCCGCGCGCAGCATAGATGCTGCATCTGCAAAGGAAACCGGATCACACGGAAAAGTGCCCGCCCGGTCGGGGACCTGACGGGGCCGGCCCGCCCGTCGGCGGGGGCAAGCGCATCCAGGCTGCGACATCCCGACTCACTTCCAATTTTATGAAAGGTGCGGCAGGGTGTCGCAAAACGAGCGGCGCCTCAGAATGGGGCGCAATGGGACAGGGACAAGCCCTAAGAAGACATGGACCCCATGGAGCCACCGGTCGGTGGGACCATTCGGCTGCGGCTGAGGCATGAAGAGCCTTGCCCGCAAGGGGTTTGCGCGAAAAAAAACGCCCGCACGAGGCGGGCGTTAAGTCATTGAGGCAGGTTTCATACAGGCAAGAAACCTATCGAGCAGTGCGTTACTTATAGACGTTCACGTCACAGAGTCCAAGAAAATCTTTCGGCGGCGCGGCGGGGTGGTCTGGCCAGAGCTTCCTAGGGTAATCAGAGGCTTGTCGCAGGTGGGAGACAATCATGGCGAACCGTTTCAGATTCACGAAGACGTGTTTGGTTGGGCTGTCGCTTTGTGCAGGTGCCGCATTTGCAGGCGATCATGGGATCGCCCTGTATGGTGAGCCTGCGCTGGCGCCCGATTTCAGCCATCTGCCGCAAGCCAATCCCGATGCGCCCAAGGGCGGGCGGTTCGTGGACGGCCAAGTCGGCAGTTTCGACAGTCTGAATCCCCATATCCTGGCCGGCAATGTGCCCTGGCAATTACGGTTCCTGGCCTATGAAGGGCTGATGGGGCGCGCCTATGACGAGCCGTTCACGCTGTATGGCGTGTTGGCCGAAAGCGTCGAGGTGGCCGACGACGGCTTGTCGATCACTTACCAACTGCATCCCGACGCGCGGTTCTCGGATGGCAGCCCGGTGACGCCCGAAGACGTCGTCTGGTCGTGGAACATCTTGGGGCAGGAGGGGGCCAATGGCCGCTACCGGTCGTCCTTCGCCCAGATCACCGCGGTCGAGCAGGTGGGCGAACGGGGGGTGCGGTTTTCGATCGCCGAGCCGGATCGCGAATTGCTCATGGTCACCGGGCTGCGGCCGATCATGAAAAGGGCCCAGTGGGACGGCGACGAAGCGGCGTTCTTCCGGTCCGGGATCGAGAACAGCCCGATCAGCAGCGCCCCCTATGTGGTCAGCGATGCCGAACCGGGCCGTTTCGTGGAGCTGACGCGCGACCCGGATTACTGGGGCGCCGACCTGCCGTTTCGGCGGGGCACCAACAATGTGGACACGATCCGGATGGAGTTCTTTGGCGACGCCAACGCCCATTTCGAGGCGTTCAAGGCCGGGATCCTGTCGACCATGCGCGAGACCAACGCGGCGTCCTGGGCGCGGGACTACGATTTCCCGCGCGTGCGGTCGGGCGAGGTCGTGCTGTCGGAGATCCCGCATCAGCGGCCCACGGGCATCACCGGGCTGGTGATGAACACGCGCAAGCCGCTCTTTGCCGATTGGCGGGTGCGCGAGGCGATGATCCAGGCCTTCAATTTCGAGCAGGTGAACGGCGTGATAAATGGCGGCGCCCAGCCGCGCATCATGTCCTATTTCGCCAATTCGCCGCTCGGCCTGCGGCCGGGCCCGGCCGAGGGCCGGGTGGCCGAGCTGCTGGCGCCCCATGCCGAGACGCTGCTTCCGGGCACGTTGGAGGGCTACGAGTTGCCCGTCACCGACGGACGGGCCGCCAACCGCCGGGGCATCCGGCGGGCGACGGCCCTGTTGGAGGAGGCGGGATACACGGTCGAGGACGGCGCCCTGGTCGGGCCGGACGGCCCGGTGGAGATCGAAATCCTGATCCAGACGGGCTCGTCGGAGGTGCAGTCCATCGTGGACATCTACGTTGAGGCGCTGGAACGGCTGGGGATCGCGGCGCGTCCCGTCGCGGTGGATGCCGCCCAGTTCAAGGAGCGGACCAACGCCTACGAATTCGACATGACCTGGTATCAGCGCGGCCTGTCGCTGTCGCCGGGGAACGAGCAGTTGCTCTATTGGGGGCCGGACGGGGTCGAGACGCCGGGCACGCGCAATTGGATGGGGGCCGACGATCCGGTGATCGTCGCCATGGTCGACGCGATGCTGGGGGCCGAGAGCCAGGACGAATACATCGCCGCCGTGCGGGCCTTGGACCGCGTCCTGATTGCGGGGCGCTACGTGATTCCGATCTGGCACAATCCGGTCAGCTGGATCGCCCATGACGCCACGCTCAGATACCCGGCCGACCGGGTGCCGATCTATGGCGATTGGATCGGGTTCCAGCCGGATTTGTGGTGGTTCGAGGAGTGAGGAGGCGGCAGCCCCCGCGACCGGACCGGGCCATCCGATCCGCGCGGCAGGTCTTCGATTCGCGTTAAGGTTAATCGCCCCCGGCATCACTGGTCCAAAAATACGCAGATCCCGACGGTCCCGCGCGCCTCGCCACTGGCGCCCAGAGGACCGCGTCCCCAAGGCCCCGCCCAGCTGCGTGCATCGGGATCATGTCGGGCGAATGCGGGGCCCGGCCGCCGCCGGCCGGATCTGCGCCGAAGGCCGAGTCACGTCAAGCGACTGACCGACGGTCGACAGCCCAATCACGTCCAATGGGGCAGGTCGCCGCCGGGCAAGGCGGCCCGGGCGCGCAGCAACGTCTCGTAGGGCAGGGACTGGGCCTCGCACACGCCTTGGACCCAGGCATCGTCCATCAGCACGAAATCCAGCACCGCGCCCAGAAACTCCGGATCGCCCGCCGCCGCGCGGATCGCGTCCCGGTCAGCGCCGGTGACGCTTTGGAACGTGTCCAGAAGTTCGGTCTCGGCCAGCCAGGTCAGTGCGCCCAGAGCGACGATCTCGGCCCGGTCCTGCGTCATCGCCATGGCGGCTCTCCGTGGGAAACCATTTATTAACCTTTCTCATTCATCAACACTTCTAAACGACCTGTTGACGTTCCAAGTGGTCAGACCGGAACGCCTCGACATGTTGGGCACCGTAACGGACGCCGCAATCGGAAAGAGAGACCCATGCCCGGGCGCATTCTCATCGTCGACGATGTCGCGACGAACCGGATCGTAATGAAGGTCAAGCTGGCCGCCGCCCGCTATGACGTCGTGCCGGCCGTCTCGGGCGAGGATGCGTTGCAGATCGCCCGCCGGGGCGGGATCGACCTGATCATCATGGACATGCGCATGCCCGGCCTGTCGGGCGCCCAGACGACCGAATTGTTGCGCGCCGATCCGACAACGGCGGATATCCCGGTGATCCTGGTGACCGCCTCGGACGAGATCGAAGCGCGCATGGCGGGGCTGTCGGCGGGGGCCGACGATTTCCTGACCAAGCCGGTGGACGAGATCGCGCTGCTGGCCCGTGTGCGGTCGCTGCTGCGCGTGCGCGAGGAGGAGCGGGAATACGAGAGCCGGGCCGAAGGGCTGATGCCGTTTTCCGACCCGTCCGAGCGGATCGGCGGCTTCGCCGAAGCCGGGCAGGCGGCCTTCGCGGTCGGCGCCGAGGGTCGGATCGCCCTGGTCGCGGGGCCGGAAGCGGCGTGGCTTCTGCGTCAGCGCGAGGCCTTGCGGCCGGTCTTCCGGGAAGAGGTGGCGATCATGACGCGGGACGCGGCGCTGGCCATCGCGCACCAGGACGCGCCGGATTTGTTCGTGATCGACGCCGATTGCGCGGGCCGCAACGAGGGTCTGCGTCTGATGTCGGAGTTGCGGTCGCGCGCGGCGACACGGCACGCGGCCTTCGTCGTGGTCCTGCCCGCGGGTGAGACGGAGCGCGCGGCCAATGCCCTGGATCTGGGCGCCGCCGACGTGGTCTACCGTCCCTTCCCCTGCGACGAAATCGCCATGCGCCTGCGCACGCAGTTGGCGCGCAAGCGCCGGGCCGACCGGATGCGCGACACGCTGGAGACGGGGCTGCGCCTCGCCGTGATCGACCCGCTGACGGGGCTGCACAATCGCCGCTATGGCTTGCATCACTTGGACCGGGTGGCGGCCCGATGCCGGGCCCAGGGCATCCGTGCGGGTGTGATCCTGATGGATGTGGACCATTTCAAGCAGGTCAACGACACCCATGGCCATCCGGCGGGCGATCTGGTCCTGTCGAAGGTGGCGCAGGTCCTGAAGGAGAGCCTGCGGGGCGAGGATCTGGTGGCGCGGATCGGCGGCGAGGAGTTCCTGGCGATCCTGCCCGATGCGGGGCTGGACCAGGTGCGCGCCGTCGCCGAGCGCCTGCGCACGGCCATCGCCGCCCTGCGCATCCCGCTGGATGGCGGGGGCGAGTTGGGCGTGACCATGTCCCTGGGTGTGGCGATGCTGGAAGACCGGCCCGACGCGGCGCCCTATGCCTTGGCCTCGGTGGATCGGGCGCTTTATGCGGCGAAGGATGGCGGGCGCAATCGTCTGACCCTGGCGGATAGCGCGACCTGAGGCGGATAGCGCGATCCGGCGCCGTCGCCGCTGCCCCTTTGCGATGTCCGGTCGGACCGATGCGGGCCGGTCCCTGCGCCGGCAGTCTGAGGCGTGGCGCGGTTCAACAGAGGGACGTCCCCGCCGGACAAGCCGAGGCAGCGCTTGATCGCATATGGCGGTCAGATCGTTCGGTGACGTCGATCAAACGCGGAACGGTCTAGCGCCGCTGAGTCAGCAGGTCCGCCAGATCCGCCCGCCCCTCCGCCGACAACGTGGCGATGACGCCCGACAGGGCGGAGGAGCCGCGTGCCGCCAGTTCGGCCTGCACCGCCTGACGCGCCGCCAAGGCGGCCTCGAAGGCGGCCGGGTCGAAGGGATCAGCGCGCAGGGCGTCGGCGATGGCCGCCCGGCTGTCGCGCATGCGCGCGCGGCCCTCGCGCAGGATCGGATCGTTGCGCAGGCCCCGGAACAGCGCGCGCCGGACATCGCCGTCCAGGCCTCGGGCGATGGCGCGGATGTCGGGCGGGCCGCCGAACTCCCGGCGGTCGCGGGGGGCGGGATCCCGCGTCAGCAGGGCGCCGATCACGGCGCCCGCGACCAGGACGTTCAGCGTCAGCGACGCGACCAGCGCCCAGGTCCAGCCGTTTCTCATCCATCGTCCTCCCAGACGCCGAACACGTCGTCCAGCAACGCGATTTCGGTGTCGTCGGCCTGGGGCGTCGCCAGGCCCGGCACCAGCTGCAGCACCAGGGCCGGTTGCGCCAGCCCCAGCCACAGACCGGCCGCCGCCGCCGGCAGCCCGGCCAGCAGCCCCGCCAGCCAGGGGCGGCCGCCCGGCGGGGCCGCAACCCTGGCCGCATCGGCCAGGATCGCCGCGCGCAGCCCGTCGGACAGGGGGGTCGTGTCGTCCGCCGCGTCGGCCAGGCGCGCCGCGATCCGTTCGTCTTCGGTCATGTCACACCTCCTCTGCCGTCAGCATCTTGGCCAGGGCCCGCTTGCCGCGCGCCGTCAGACTTTCCACCGCTTCGACGCCGCAGCCCATCATGGCCGCGATATCGGGGTTGGAGTAGCCTTCCACATGCCGCAGCACCACCGCCTGCCGTTGCCGGTCGGGCAGTCGGGCCAGGGCCGCGTCCAGGGCGGCGCGCCGTTCGCCCGCGATCAAGCCGTCCAGCGCGCCGGGGGTCGGATCGGGCGGGTCGGCCGCGTCGTCCAGGGGCGCCTCTCGCCTGGCCTTGCGGGTCCGGTCCACGGCCAGGTTGGCCGCCACCCGGCCCAGCCAGGTCGAGACCTGGGCGGCCCCGCCCGCATCCCAGTCGGTGGCCTTCTTCCACAGGCGCAGGAAGGCCTCCTGCACGATGTCTTCGGCGGCGGCCCGGTCGCCGCCCGTCATGCGCAGCACGAAGGCCATCAGGCGCGGCCCCAGCCGATCCAGCAGATCGGCGGCGGCTGCCGGATCGCCGTCGGCCATCCGGGCCAGTGTGCGCGCATCGTCATCCATCCGTCCCCCGAGGGTCGTCGGCGGGCCGGGACCCGGCCCGCCGATCCCAGCCTTAGCGGCGGGCGCGGCGCTGGGCCATGGCGTTCCATTCCGCTTCGCTGAGCGCGCCGTCGCCATCGGCGTCGGCCCGGTCGAAGATCCGGCCACCGCGGCGGGGTTCGTCGCCGGCCAGTTCCTCGGGCGTCAGGCGGCCGTCGCCATCGGCATCGCGGGCCATGATCCGGTCCAGGCGGTTGCCCGCGCGCGCATCGGCCCGGGCCTCCAGCTCGTCCCGCGTCAGGGCGCCGTCGCCGTCCGTGTCGGCGGCGGCGAAGCGTTCGGCGCCGCGGGCGCGGCCGAACGCCGTCAGCTCGGCGCGGGTCAGGCGGCCGTCGCCATCGGCGTCGATTTCGCCGAAGGCGGGCCGGTCGCCCGGGTCGCGGGCCTGGGCGCCGGGCGCCGTGGTGACCAGCAGGGCCCCGGCCAGGGCGATCAGAAGGGGGGTCTTCAAGGGATGCATTGTCGTCTTCTCCAAGGGTTCGACGGCTGGCTTCGTCCGGCCGTTCCCTCCTTCCACGCGGACCGCCGGAATTTCCGTCGCGCCGGATATCACTTTTCGTCGCGCCCCCCGCGACACGGCGCCGAAGACCCCGTATCTGCATCCCGATGGCCGGTCGCCGACGACCCGCAGGAGGCCCAATGACCGAGATGACCGAGATGATCGAGACGCAGGCACGCTCCAAGTCCCAAGCGCTGTGGCGTGGCTGGCGCCGCAAATGCCCCAATTGCGGCGACGGGGCGATGATGGACGGCTATCTGACGGTCCGCCACGCCTGCGAAGTCTGCGGGCAGGAATTGCACCATCACCGGGCCGATGACGGCCCGCCTTATCTGACGCTGCTGATCGTGGGTCACATCATCGGCCCGGCCATGCTGTGGGCCTTCGTCGCCTACGAGCCGTCGCCGATGACCTTCATGGCGATTTTCGGAATGGGGGCCTTGGTCCTGTCGCTGTGGTTCCTGCCGCGCCTGAAGGGCGCGTTGATCGGTATCCAATGGGCGACCCGCATGTATGGTTTCGACCGGCCGTGACGCCGCCGATCCGGGATGCGGCGACGACGGTTCTGCTGCGCGACGGCCCGGCGGGGCCGAGCGTCCTGATGGGACAGCGGGGCGCGTCGGCGGCGTTCATGCCCTCCAAATACGTCTTTCCGGGCGGGGCGGTGGATGCGGGCGACGGGGCCACGCGGTTCGCGCGGGACCTGGCGCCCGAGACGCGCGCGGCCCTGGCGCGCCGGTCCGACGCGGCGCCCGAGGCGCTGGCGGCGGCGGCCCTGCGGGAGTTGGCCGAAGAGACCGGGCAGATCGTGGCGCGCCCCGGCGACGGGCCGGCCTGGCCGGGGTTTCGGGGTCTGGCGCCAGATGCGCGGCCGCTCCGCTTCGTCTTTCGCGCCATCACGCCGCCCCAGCGTCCCCGCCGCTTCGACGCGCGGTTCTTCCTGGTGGATGCGACGGCCTTGGTCACCGACCCGGACGATTTTTCGGCCGCCGAGGACGAGCTGAGCCATCTGCATTGGGTGCCCCTGGCCGGGGCCAGGGCGCTGGACATGCCGTTCATCACCGAAGTCGTGCTGGCCGAGATCGCGGCGATCATCGGCGGGACCGATGCGCCGGGCATTCCGTTCTTCGACAATTCCGGCGAGACGTCGGTGTTCCACCGGCTCTGACCGTCAGGCGGTGATCACCACCAGGCCCACGACGCTGACGCCAAGAAGGGCGATCCCGGCCAGTTCGCGCGCCGTGCTGCGTTCGCCCAGGATCAGCCAGGAGATCAGCATGGACAGGATCAGCTCGACCTGGCCCACGGCATTGACCAGCGCGGCGGTCTGGAGCGTGTAGGCCGTGAACCAGGCGAGCGACCCGGCCATGGAGGTCGCGCCCACCAGCATCGTCGCCCGCCAGCGGGTGAAGGTGCCCATTAGTCCCGCGCGGTCCCGCCAGCCGAGCCAGGCGGCCAGGATCGCGGTTTGCAGCAGCGTCACCCAGCCCAGGGTGATGGCGGCGCGCAAGATCGGTTCGTCCGACGGGATCGACAGCGACGCGGCGCGGTAGCCGACGGCCGAGACCGAAAAGAACGCGCCGGCGGCCAGGCCCAGGCCCGAGGCGCGGTTGAAGACCTGCCAGCCGCTGCCGCCCAGGGGGACCGACAGCAGGACGACGCCGGCGAAGCCGACGACCATTGCGGCCAGGGCGGGCCAGGTGACCGTCTCGCCCAGGATCAGGAAGCCGGTCAGAACGGTCATCAGGACCGTGGTCTTCGAGAACGCGATACCCACGGCGAAGTTGCGGCGGGCGAAGAGCGCGACGACGCAGATCGTCGCCAGGATTTGCGAGAGGCCGCCGGCGAAGGCGGGTGCCCAGAAAGCCGGGGGCGGTCCCGGGATCGCGCCGCCGGAGGCCGCCCAGAGCCCGAGGCCCGCGAAGATCGCCGGCGGGGCCCAGACGAAGCGGGCGAAGGTGGCCGCGACGGGCGACAGGCCGCCCAGGGCCAGGCGCTTTTGCAGAAGGAAGCGGAGCGCTTGGACCGTGGCGGCGAAGAAGGTGGCGAGAATCCAGAGCGACATTGTTGACGTCCTGGCACGGGTGCGGGATGGCCACCAGGCGCGCTTGTGCAACGGTCTGGCGGGATCTGCTTGGATCGTGCCCGAATCGTGGACAGACACCGTTCACCACGCCATCTTTGCGCCACGTTTCTGATGTAGTTCTGTCTTAATTGCGCTGGAGTCCTGCCATTTTTAGCCGAAACCTCCTCTCTCGCTGGCGCGCGATCGTCGGGACCGCCATGTCGGGCGTCGAGCCGCGCAGCCGGATCGAGACGGCTGCGATGGTGCTGGGATTGGGGGGGGTGGCGCTCGCCCTGGGCGTGGCGGTCGCGCAGGCGACCTTGGTCCCGATGAAGATGACGGCCGATGCGCTGCGGGCCGCCGTGGCCCATGCGGGCTTCGACGATGCGGTCTGCCCCGATGGCTGGGCGGCGGATCACGCCAAGCTGCTGGGCCTGACGGAGGCGCAGGTGACGGCTTGGTATCTGCGGGAATCCCTGGAATTGTCGGATCGCGACGTGATCGGCGGTGTCAGCGTCTATCTCGCCAACGCGCAGGATTTCCGGATGATCGAAGGCCCGGCCCTGACGCGCAATCAGATCCTGCTCTGCGTGGCCGAAAGCCGCCGTCTGACGACACCCTTGGACGAATTGATTCCCCCCGCCTTGCGCGACACCTGACCCGGTGATGTCGGGCCGGGCCACGCGGCTCTGGCGACGTTCGAGCGTTGGATGCTAAGCCGACGGTCGGAGGACCCTTCATGACCGATCGTCAAGACGACCCGCAGGCCGCTGCCCGCCAGGCTGCGTTGGATTACCACCGCTATCCCCGGCCGGGAAAACTGGAGGTCCGGGCGACCAAGCCCCTGGCCAACGGTCGGGACTTGGCGCGGGCTTATTCGCCGGGCGTGGCCGAGGCGTCGATCGCGATCCGCGACGACGCGGCGGCGGCCGAGGCCTATACGGCGCGGGGCAACCTGGTGGCTGTGGTCACCAACGGGACGGCGGTGCTGGGCCTGGGCAATATCGGCGCGCTGGCCTCGAAGCCGGTGATGGAGGGCAAGGCGGTCCTGTTCAAGACGTTCGCCGGAATCGATTGCTTCGACATCGAGCTGGACGAGGCCGATCCCGAAAAGCTGGCCGACATCGTCTGCGCCCTGGAGCCGACCTTCGGGGCGATCAACCTGGAGGATATCAAGGCCCCCGATTGCTTCGTGGTCGAGAAGCTGTGTCGCGAGCGGATGAACATCCCCGTCTTCCACGACGACCAGCACGGCACGGCCATCGTGGTGGGTGCGGCAGCGTTGAATGCACTGCGCCTGACGGGTCGCAAGTGGGAGGATGTGAAGGTCGTCTCGACCGGGGGCGGGGCGGCGGGGATCGCCTGTCTGAACATGCTGGTAACCCTGGGCGTGCGCCGCGAGAACGTGTGGCTGTGCGATCTGCACGGCCTGGTGCATGAGGGACGCGAGGCGGACATGACGCCCCAGAAGGCCGCCTTCGCCCAGCCCGGCGGCGAGAAGGGGCTGGGGCACGTGATCGAGGGGGCCGACCTGTTCCTGGGCCTGTCGGGGCCGGGGGTGCTGACCCCCGACATGGTGGGGAAGATGAACGCCAAGCCCATCATCTTCGCCCTGGCCAATCCGAATCCGGAGATCGCCTATGACGACGCCAAGGCGGCGGCGCCGGATGCGATCATCGCGACGGGCCGGTCGGATCATCCGAACCAGGTGAACAACGTCCTGTGCTTCCCGTTCATCTTCCGTGGCGCGCTGGATGTCGGCGCGACGGAAATCAACGAGGCCATGAAGGTGGGCTGCGTCGAAGGCATCGCGGCGCTGGCCCGCGCCACGACCTCGGCCGAAGCGGCGGCGGCCTACCGCGAGGAGCAGCTGACCTTCGGGCCCGATTACCTGATCCCCAAGCCCTTCGATCCGCGCCTGATGGGGGTCGTGGCGTCCGCGGTGGCGAAGGCCGCGATGGAATCGGGCGTGGCGCGGCGGCCGATCGACGATATGGCAGCCTACAAGGCGCAGCTGGATGCGTCGGTCTTCAAGTCGTCGATGATCATGCGGCCGGTCTTCGCCGCCGCCGCCCAGGCCGAGCGCAAGATCGTCTTCGCCGAAGGCGAGGATGAACGCGTACTGCGCGCGGCCCAGGCGATCATGGAGGAGACGACGGATATCCCGATTCTGATCGGGCGGCCCGAGGTGATCTCTGCCAGGGCCGAGCGGGACGGGCTGATCCTGGAGCCGGGGCGCAACGTGGAGATCGTCAATCCCGAGAACGATCCCAGATATCGCGATTATTGGGAGACCTATCACGGCCTGATGGCCCGGCGGGGCGTGGCGCCCGATCTGGCCCGCGCCGTGATGCGGACGAACACGACGGCCATCGCGGCCGTGATGGTGTCGCGGGGCGAGGCGGACAGCCTGATCTGCGGCACGTTCGGCCAGTTCCTGTGGCACCTGCGCTACGTGACCGACGTCCTGGGGCAGAACGGCCTGCATCCGGTGGGCGCCATGTCGTTGATCATTCAGGAACAGGGACCGCTGTTTGTCGCGGACACCCATGTCCACGCGCAGCCCACGCCGGACCAGGTGGCCGAAACGGTGATCGCTTGCGCGCGACATATCCGGCGCTTCGGGGTCGAACCCAAGGTGGCCCTATGTTCGGGGTCGCAATTCGGGAACCTGGATTCGGAAAGCGGCCGGACCATGCGCGCCGCGATGGAGCGGCTGGACGCCATGGCGCTGGATTTCGAATACGAGGGCGAGATGCATGCGGATTCGGCGCTCGATCCGGTTCTGCGCGCGCGGTTCCTGCCCGAGGGGCGGATGAACGGCGCGGCCAATTGCCTGGTCTTCGCCAGCACCGACGCCGCCGGGGCCACGCGGAACGTGCTCAAGGCGCGGGCCGATGGCTTGGAAGTCGGGCCGCTGCTGATGGGGATGGGCAACAAGGCCCATATCGTGACGCCGTCGATCACGGCGCGGGGCCTTCTGAACGTTTCCGCTTTGGCGGGGACGCCGGTCACCCATTACGGCTGACGGCCCTGGGTCCGTCCGGCGCCGCAAGCAGCTGGGATCGCCGCGCCGGCCATCGTTGCGGCGCGTCATTCGGGCTGACAGCGCGTGTGCCGAGGGCGGGATGAGGGCCGTTGCGGACGACCGCCTCTGTCCGGTCGTCGCCGGCCGGGCAGGTGTCCATCCGTCCAGTCTCCACGACGGAAGGGGTCTTCGGCTTTCGCCGGAGGCGCCGTCGCCGGTCGGGACGACGGCGCGGGGCAAGGGTGTCTGACCGATGGTCGCCAATCGCCGCCGACGGCGCATGAGCGGTGCGGCGGGGGACGGGCCACTGGACGATATCGGCACCCTTCGGCCCGTCGGCGGAGACGTGCCTCAGGCCTTCTCGACTTCGGAGGCGAGCTTCAGGACGCCGTCGCCATCCTCCTGCTCGATATAGAGCGCGGGGTCGTCGTCGGAGCCGTTGCGCGTCACCTCGGAGCCCTGGAGTTTGCGGGTGATCTTCTGGGTGTAGGTCTTCTGGACCGTGCCTTCGCCCGTGCCGTTGCCCCAATTCCATTTTACTTTGTCGCCCTGGCTGTAGCTGGCCATGTCGTGGTCTCCTTTCGATATGGACTCTGCAACGGCGCGGGGGGCTTTGGGGTTCCCGTCAGCGCAGGCCGCGGGCCTTCATTTCGGCGCGGAAGACGGTTCGTTCGTGGACGGCATCGGGGCCGTCGACCAGGCGCAGGGTGCGCAGATGGGCCCAGAGCCGGGCCAGATCGGTGTCCTGGCTGACGCCCGCCCCGCCATGGATCTGAATGGCCATGTCGCAGACATCCAGCGCGGCCAGCGGGACCATGACCTTGGCCTGGCTGATGAACGGCGCGGCGCGCTTCATGTCGCCGGTCTCGGCCTCGGCGGCGTCCATCTCGGCGGCGGCGCGTAGGGTCAGCAGGCGGGCCGCGTCGATGCGGATGCGGGCATTGGCGATCCGTTCGGCATTGCCGCCGAGCGACAAGAGATCCGACCCGAACGCTTGACGGGTCCGGCCACGCGCGATGGCGAGCGTCAGGGCCTTTTCGGCCATGCCGATGGCGCGCATGCAATGGTGGATGCGACCGGGGCCCAGGCGGCCCTGGGCGATCTCGAAGCCCTGGCCTGGACCCAGCAGCATCGCGTCGGCGGGGATGCGGACGTCGGTATAGCGGATATGCATGTGGCCATGGGGCGCCTCGTCATCGCCGAAGACCCGGAGGCCGCGCAGGATTTCGATGCCGGGCGCGTCGCTGGGGACGACCACCATCGAGTGGCGCTGGTGTCGGGGGCCGTCCGGATCGGTGAGGCACAGCACGATATGGACCGCGCAGCGCGGGTCGCCCGCGCCGGTCGACCACCACTTTTCGCCGTTCAGGACCCAATCATCGCCGTCCCGCGTGCAGCGCAGCGAGATGTTGGAGGCATCCGAAGAGGCCGTCTGCGGCTCGGTCATCAGATAGGCGGAGCGGATCTCGCCGGCCATCAAGGGCGCCAGCCAGCGGGTCTTCATCTCGTCGGTGCCGTAGCGGGCGAAGACCTCCATATTGCCGGTATCGGGGGCGTTGCAGTTGAAGATCTCGGGGGCGAGCCAGGATTTCCCCATCTCTTCGGCCAGATAGGCGTAATCGACCGTGGTAATGCCCGGCCCGCCCGGCAGATGGGTGCGCCACAGGTTCCAGAGGCCGCGTTTGCGGGCCTCGGCCTTCAGGCTGTCCAGGATTTCGGCCTGGCGCGGCGTATGGGTCCAGCGGTCGCCGGTCGCGCCGGTTTCGGCGTGGAACTCGGCGTCGCGGGGGGCGATGTCGTCGGCGACCATGGCGGCCACGGCATCGCGAAGCTCCCGTCCGCGCGGGGTCAGGCTGAGATCCATGGCGGTGTCCTCCCTCGGTCACCCTTGCCAGTGGCGGCGCCGCGCGCAACCCTGCACGGCATGGATGGATTGCCCGAAGACCTTGCGCCCTGGTTGGCAGACCGCTTGCCGGGGCGCCCGGGCATCATGGGCGCGCGGCGCTTCGGGACGGGGCAGTCGAACCCGACCTGGCGGTTGGAGACCGAGACCGGTCCGCTGGTCCTGCGCGCCAAGCCGCCCGGTCGGCTGCTGCCCAAGGCGCATATGGTCGAGCGCGAGTTCCTGGTGATGCGGGCGCTGGCGGCGACCGGCGTGCCGGTGCCGCGCATGGTGTTGCTGGCCGACGGCGACAACCCGCTGGGCCGGACCTTCTACGTTATGGAGCATCTGGATGGGCGGATCTTCTGGGACCCGGCGCTGCCGGAGGTCCCGGATCGGGGCGCGTGCTATGCCGCGATGGGGGACGTGTTGGGCGCCGTGGGCCGATTGGATCCGGCGGCGGTCGGGCTTCGGGATTACGGGCGTGCGGACGGCTTCTATGGCCGCCAGGTGGCGCTTTGGACGCGGCAATACGAGGCGAGCGTGGCCGAGCCCGATCCGGACATGCTGGCGCTGGGTGGCTGGCTGGCCCGCCAGGTCCCGGCCGAGGCACCGCCTGCCTTGGTCCATGGGGATTACCGGCTGGACAACCTGGTGTTCCACCCGACCGAACCCCGCGTGATCGGGGTGCTGGATTGGGAGCTTTCGACCCTGGGCCATCCGGCGATGGATCTGGCCTATCAGGTGATGCAATGGGGTCTGCCGCACGCCTCGCCGCTGCGCGGCCTCGCGGGGCTGGACCGGGCAGCGGCCGGGCTGCCGTCGGACGATGCCTACATGGCCCAGGTCTGGGGCGGCGCGGTGCCCGACTGGACCACTTGGCAGGCGTTGGCGGCCTATCGGCTGGCGGCGATCCTGGCGGGCGTGGGGGCGCGCGCGGCGGCGGGCAACGCGTCCAACCCGGATCTGGGGCGCCGATACGGCGCCATGGTGCCCGAGGTCGTGGCGCTGGGCTTGCGGGTCAGAGGCTGAGCGGCGGCTCGCCCGTCCGGTGGGCGAGGCGGGCGAAGACGTCGACGCCCATCTGCGCCATCAGGCCGATCGTGTCGTTGGGCAGCCAGTTCTCGGCGATCAGCCCCTGATCGTCGAAGCGGTAGAAATCCATCACCCGCATGGTCAGGCGACGGCCCGTGGCGGGGAGCCCCATGTAATCGGCCCCGGTATGGGTCAAGGCCACGTCGCCGCCGGTGACCGCGAAGGGCCCGTCCGACAGGCGAACGAAATGCCCCGCGCCCCGGCGGTCCGGGAAGGCGCGCAGGAACGGGATCTGGTGATGGGCGCGAAAGCCCTTTAGCCCGCGGCAGGCGCCGATATTGCCCGCCGCGTAATACATGAAATCGGGCGCCCAATGGTGCATGGGCATCGATTCGATGGTCCGGCCGTCGAAGGCATGCAGCGCGTCATGCATGGCCAGCACCCGGTCCAGGGTGTCACTGGGCGGGCTGGGGTCGAGCCGCAGGCCCCGGCCGCCCTTGGGCCCCGGCCAGTAGCCGACCCGGCCCAGGGCGGGGGCCATGGGCCAGGCGCCGGCCTGCATCATCAGCGCGGCGATGTCCCAGACCAGCCAGGCGGCGCGGATGCGACCATCGGCGATGTGATGGGCTTCGCCATAGGGCAGGGTGACGACGCCGCCGGTGGGTGGGATGCCCAGGAATGGCGACCGGAAGGTGCCGATATAGGCGCCGCAGCAGGCGACCATCGTGGCGGGCCGGGGCCCGGTCCAGCGGGCGTCGGGATGGTTGTCGCCCGCCAGGAAGATGTCGTCGCGCCTGTCCAGATCCGGCAGGGCCCGGCGCAGCGCGGCATAGGCCCCGGCCAGGCCCGCCCCGTCGACCGGGCCGAAGGGCGCCGAGATATCGGCCATGGCCGCCGGGGCGATCACGTCGGCCCCGTGGCACAGCCCCGACAGGGCGGTCAGCGCCTCGCGGCGGAAGGCGCTTTCTGGGCTGGGCATGGCGGGCTCCGTGCATACGCTTGCAAAGCGCTTGCCGCAGCCCGCCCCCGCTGTCTAGGGTAAGGCGAGCCACAGGGGACGGACATGGCCGACATTCAGCTGAAGCGGGTAACGAAGCGCTGGGGCGATTTCGTCGGCGTGCAGGAATTCGATCTGGACATCGCCGACCGCGAATTCCTGGTCCTGCTCGGGCCGTCCGGATGCGGCAAGACCACCACCATGCGGATGATCGCCGGGCTGGAAGATCCGTCCTCGGGCGATATCGTCATCGGGGGGCGGCGGGTGAACGACCTTGATCCCAAGGACCGGGACGTGGCCATGGTGTTCCAATCCTACGGGCTCTACCCGAACATGAATGTCTGGGAAAACATCCGCTTCCCGCTGAAGGTACGGAAGGTGCCCGAGGAGGAGCATGACGAACGGGTGCAGCGCGCCGCCGAGATGGTGGAGCTCGTGCCGTTCCTGGAGCGCAAGCCCGCGGCGCTGTCCGGCGGCCAGCGCCAGCGCGTGGCCCTGGCCCGCGCCATCGTGCGCACGCCCAAGGTCTTCCTGATGGACGAGCCGCTGTCGAACCTGGACGCCAAGCTGCGGGTGTCGACCCGGGCGCAGATCAAGAACCTGTCCCACGAATTGCAGGTCACCACGATCTACGTCACCCACGACCAGATCGAGGCCATGACCCTGGCCGACCGCGTCGTGGTGATGAAGTCGGGCATCGTCCAGCAGGTGGGCACGCCGACCGAGATCTACGACCGCCCCGCCAACACCTTCGTCGCGGGCTTCATCGGGTCGCCCGCCATGAACCTGATGGATGGCGAGGTGGTGGACGGCACGTTCCACGCGACTGGCGTCGAGATCCCAGGCTTCGGCGGCGTGAAGGGGCCGGTGACCTGTGGTTTCCGGGCAGAAGATGCCTCGGTGGCCGCCGACGGCCATGGCGAGGTGCAGGCGCCGGTCTATTCCATGGAGCTTTTGGGCGATTCCACCATGGTGACGGTGCGCGCGGGCGGGGGGCTGGTGGCGGTCAAGGCGCCGAAGGATTTCCGGACTTCCATCAAGGCGCCCTTCGGCGCCCATGTGCCGCGCGACATCTGCCACCTGTTCGACGCGAAATCGGGTGAACGGGTCGCCTGAGACCCACGATCTGATCGTCGTGGGTGGTGGCGCGGCGGGCGCGACCTGCGCCGGGCGTCTGGCGGAGCTGCGACCTGATCTGTCCATCGCGGTGATCGAGGCAGGGCCGAGCGACCGGCATCCGCTGGTGAGGATGCCCTTTGGATTGGTCGCGTTGATGGGATCGGCGCGGGATTGGCGCTTCCGGTCCACGCCGCAGGCGGCATTGGGCGGCCGGCGGGTCGCGGTGCCACGGGGGCGGATGCTGGGCGGATCGGCTTCGATCAACTCGATGGTCTGGTTCCGGGGCCGGTCCGACGACTACCGCCATTGGGGCCCGGGCTGGGATTGGGGCGACGTAACGCCGGCCTTCGACGCCGTGGAGGCCGCGATGCGGCCGGCGCCGCTGCGGGACCCGCATCCGCTGAGCCGGGCGTTGGGCCGGGTGCATGGCGGGCCGCCGGTGCCGGACCGGGTGTCGTCCGGCCCGTTCGTCGTGAACATGGAGAACGGGCGACGCCGGTCTCCGGTGGATGCGTTCTTGATGAAGCGACCCGCGCGGATCGTCACTGGCGCGCAGGTGGACCGCCTGATCCTGGACGAAGGTCGGGCGACCGGTGTGGTGCTGACCGATGGGCGGCGTCTGCGGGCACGGGCGGGCGTGGTGCTGTCGGCCGGCGCGATCGGGTCGCCGGTGGTGCTGATGCGGTCGGGCCTGGGGCCCGGCGCCGTCCTGGCGGCGGCGGGGATCGAGGTCCGGCGGGACCTACCGGAGGTGGGCGGGAACCTGCACGACCATCCCGCCGTGGCCGTGCATCACGAAGGTCCCGGATCGGGACGGGGCCTCACGCTGGCACAAATGCCCGAATGGGGGCTGGCCCCGTTCCGATGGTTGCTGACCGGACGCGGGCCGCTGGCTTCCAATACGGTCGAGGCGGGCGCGTTCCTGGCCGACGGCGACGGTCCGCCGCGCTGGCAGGTCCATTTCATCCCGGCCCGCCTGGGGCATGGGCGGCGGCCCATCGGCTGGGGCGCGGGGTACTACGCGGATGTCTGCTTGATGCAACCGAGGTCGCGGGGCCGTCTGACGCTCGCCCCCGATGGTGAACCTGCGATCGACCTTGGGCTGCTGTCGGACGTCGCGGATCGGGATGACGTGCGCCAGGGCCTGCGCATGTTGCGGCGCTTCCTGGGGAAGGCGCCGTTCGGCGGGCGCCGGGCGCCCGAGGTCTTTCCGGCCTGCGACGACAGCGACGCGGCGCTTGATGCCCATATCGACGCGCGGCTGGGCACGGCCTATCACCCCGTCGGCACCTGCGGGATCGGGCGGGTGGTGGACCGGGACTTGGGTGTAACCGGCGCGACGGGACTCTGGGTGGCGGATGCGTCGGTGATGCCGCGCATCACCTCGGCCAATACCAACGCGCCGTCCATCATGATCGGCTATCGGGCGGCGCGGATAGTGGCGGGCCGGCTGCGCGTCTAGCCCGCCGGCACATAGCGCAGCAAGCCGACCACATCCGGCGCCCCGGCGTCGTCGAAGGGATCGCGCTGGCCGCTCTTCACCTTGATCTCTGGGAAATCGAAGGGCGAAACGCCCTTCGGGCAGGCGGCGTCGGTCCCGTATTCGTTCGGGTTCGAGTGGCGGCGGTGGTGGGGTGTAGAGGCCGCAGGTGCCAAAGTCTCCGTCTTGGTCAAGCGAGTTTTGGTTGCCATTTTTGGTTATTTTGGATGAGGGCGTTTGCGAGGACGATGAGCTTTCGCATGATGGCGGTGAGAGCGATTTTTAGGGGTTTCCGCGGATTGTCAGGTCGTCATATTTTGCTGCGAAGTCGGGGATGTAGCGGGCGGCGACCAGGGCGGGCATATAGAGGGCCTGGCGCATATGGCTGCGCCCGCCTGTGACAAAGGCGCTGGCCGTCCGCTTGCCTGACTGGCGTGTCCTGGGCGCGGTGCCTGAGAGGGCCGCGACAGCCTGGCCATCAAGGGTGGCGCGTTCTGGCATATCGGCGATCAGGGCGAAGGCGGAGCGGGCGGCGACACCCGGGATCGAGGTGAGGATCTCGAACCGGCGGGCCAGCTCTGCATCGGTTTCGATGATGGTCAGCATTTCGGCCTCGATGGCGTTCAGGTGCCGCGCGATCTGAGCGAGGCGCTGTCTGGACCGGCGTTTCAGCAGCGGGATAGAGAGGGCCTTCCCCCGGTTCTTCGCGGCCATGCGGTCCTTGATGAGGGCGTTGCGCGCGACGTGGAGGTCCTTCAGGTGCAACAGGATTTCTGGCGGTGCCGGGCAAATGGGGGGTCAAGAAACGCCCCGAACCGGGCCAGCATGGCCGCTTCGATCCGGTCGGTCTTGGCCACAATGCCGAGGGCCTCGCCGAACCGTTTAGCCTGTCGCGGATTGACCTTGCACAGCGGCAGGCCCGCCTGCCCCATGGCGGTCTCGAAGGCCCGGTGATAAGCGCCGGTCGCTTCGAACACGAGACGTTCGACGCTGCGTTCGCCGATCCATGTCACCAGCGCGCAGTCGCCCTTGGTGTCATTGATAAAGCGGCGGTCCAGGCCGACCGGGTGGCTGTGGACATCGAGCGTGTCTTTCGAAACGTCAACGCCAATGGTATGAATGGTCATCTTTCCTGCTTCTGCTTGTCATGCGGGCCTTGATGCCCGTGTATCCGTTCAGGCCGTTAGGGAAAGACGAGGGCGATCGAACTTTAGCTCGGAGCGTCAAACCCCCACCATTTCACCGATCCGACCCTTGCCGCTGGTCCGGGAGCTGTCACTCCCGCCAGCGGTGCCAATCTCTCCCAATCGGCAGAAAAAGTCATAAGACAAGCGTTTCGCATTTAATTGAGGCATATCCGGCAGTTTTGAGAAAGGTCCAGCAGGCCACAGCGCTTCGTGCCCGTGAAGAGCGAAACGGATTTCGCGGCGCTCGTTCTGCACCGGGCGCGGGACTTCCTCGTCGGGCGGGTTACGCAGAGGGGCAATGCGATCCGGGCCCACATGGCGGAGTTCGGGATCATGCCGGCGAC
>JBCCCB010000014.1:0-29297 GCA_039033775.1 Pseudomonadota bacterium
CGGGCGGTGGATTTCACAACGCTCGATGTGCCTGGAAGGAAGCGGTTCACTTCCTCGGCCAACTGGCCGGACGTCCGGTCGTTGGCCAGCCTCTTCAGGTCCACCGCGAACTGCGTCAGCACGGCATCGGACGGACGGCCCTCGCCGTCCCAGTCTTCGATGGCTTCCAGCGATGCGGGCACCAGGTCGGCCACGGTCGGGTTGTAGGCGCTGCGGAACAGCATGGACGCGATGGGCGCCACGAAGGCGAAGCCGATGAAGATCAGAAGCGGGAGGACGAACAGGAAGGCGCGCAGGCGCTGCGTCCGAACTTCGCGCGCCGCGTTGCGTGCATCCTCGCCGCCGAGGCCCGTCGCCGGGGCCTGCGCCGGCCCTGCCGTCATCTCCGCCATGCCCGATCTCCCAAAGGACGCCCCGCGCAATCCCGCGCGGGACGTCCGTGTCAGCGGCTTACTGGAGCAGCCATTCGTTGAACTTCTCGCCCAGCGACTCGCCGAAATCGGCCCAGAAGATGCCGTCGGCCTTCAGCCCCTCGTCCAGATGCGCCGTCGGCAGATCCTGCTTCACCTCCTCGGGCAGCAGGGCCTGGGCCGACCGGCGGGTCGGGCCATAGGCCACGTCCTGCATCCCCGACAGCGGAACCGTCTGCGTGGCGAACTTGATGAAGTCCAACGCCTCGTCCATCTTCTCGGTCCCGTCCATGACGGCCCAGACGTCCAGGTCGTAGACATGGCTGTCCCAGACCATCGTGAAGGGCGCGCCTTCATCCTTGATCGCGGCGAAGATCCGGCCGTTGGCCGATTGGACCATCTGCGCGCCACCATCGTTCAACAGAACGGGCGCCTGGGACCAGCTATCGTACCAGACGATGTCGTCCTTGATCGTGGCGAGCTTGTCGAAGGCCCGCTGCTGGCCCTCTTCCGTGGCCAGCATCTCATAGACTTCCTCGGGCGCCACGCCGTCGGCCATCAGGGCCCATTCCATATTGACCTGGGGCCGCTTGCGCAGGCCGCGCTTGCCGGGGAACGCCTCGGTGTCGAAGAAGTCCGCGATCGTCTGCGGCCCGCCATCCGGATAGGCGTCATCGGCATGGGCGAAGATGATCGACCAGACGATGTTGCCCACGCCGCATTCGTGCAGCGCTTCGGGGATGAAATCGTCGGCCGCCGGGGTGCCGTCGTCGCCCGGCGGCAGGATCGAGTGATCGATGACCGCCACGTAGCCTTCGGAACAGGCCCGCTCCAGGTCGATGACCTCGATATCGACCACGTCCCACTGGATGTTGCCGGACTCGCTCTGCGCCTTCATCTCGGCGACGCCCCCGCCGTAATCCTCAAACAGGATGTTGACCCCGGTTTCTTCCACATAGGGGTCGATCATATGTTCCTGCTGGGCCGCGCCATAGGCCCCGCCGAAAGACGTGACGGTCAGGTCTTGCGCCGCCGCGCCGTGGGCGCCGAGCGCCAGCACGCTCGCCATTGCCAAGAGATGATGTTTCATTTCAATCCTCCTTGTTATGTCCGGGGATGCGACGGGGCCCCGGTTACCCCGTGACATCCGGCATTTCCCCCGAATGGGGAAACGCGATGCAATCCGATGCGAGCCAGTGCAGGCGACCTGTGTCGCCCTCGCCGAAGTCCGGCGCCGACAGGTCGTTGAGAACCTTGACGACGACCTCGGTGCCGTCCGACAGCCGAAAGTAGTATCTGATGAAGTCGCCCACATAGATCCGGGCCTCGAACTTAACCGCGATCTCGTTGTCATGGGCGTGGTCGGTCGGATGGATGAACAGCTTCTCGGGCCGGATCGAGACGATGCAGCGGTCGCCTGTCTGGAGCCCCTCCGCCGCCTCAGCCACGATCGTCCCCTCGCCTGGGATCGAGGTGATGGCGCGGTCGCCGTCGATCCGGTCGACGCGGCCTTCGATAAAGTTGTTCTCTCCGATGAACTCCGCCACGAACGCATTGGCCGGCCTCTCATACAGGTCCGCCGGCGGCGCGCATTGCTGTACGATCCCGTCGTTGAACACGGCGATCCGGTCCGACATCGACAGCGCCTCGGCCTGGTCATGGGTCACGTAGATCACCGTGAAGCCCAGCTTCTCGTGCAGCCGCGTAATCTCGTACTGCATCTGCTCGCGCAGCTTCTTGTCCAGCGCGCCCAGCGGCTCGTCCATCAGGATCAGCGTCGGCTCGAAGATCATCGCCCGGGCCAGCGCCACCCGCTGCCGTTGTCCCCCCGATAACTGGCCCGGATAGCGGTTGCCGAACGCCTCCAACTCCACCAGCTTCAGGTATTCGTCGATCCGCTGACGCTGCTCCGCCTTTCCGATGCCGCGCACGCCCAAGGGATAGCCCAGGTTCTCGGCCACCGTCATGTGCGGGAACAGGGCATAGTTTTGGAACACCATCCCGATATTGCGCTTATAAGGCGCAGTCTTGTTGATCGACCGTCCCCGGATCGAGATCGTTCCCGACGTCACGCTCTCGAACCCGGCCAGCATCATCAGGACCGTGGTCTTGCCAGACCCGGAGGGCCCCAGCAGGGTGATGAACTCGCCCTCTTGGACCGCGATATCGAAGCCCTTTACGACCAGGCTTTTCTGATCGTAGCTCTTCTTCACGTCATTGAATTCCAGGAAGACGCCTTCATCGGTCCCCGGCATCAGATATCGCCCCGCGCGCCATGATTGCGGCCCTTGCCACCCAGGTCTTGCATGACCGGCCCCCCTCTGCCGGATCACCGTAGTCATGGCATGTGCCGCCGCACAAGGGCGCGGATCCGGCCGGTAGGGATTTCATCGCGACCGTCCGGCCCTATTCGCATCCTGCCTAAACCTAAGGCGCGTCTTGCCTTTCAGCCGTTCTTCACCCCGTCGGAGTAGACAGACCCCTCTTCGAGAGGCCCGCCGCCATCGCGCGACGCGGCGCCATGGCCGGCTGCAAACAAGAGGCCGCAGCCGGCCGGGGCGTTAGAACGTCCACTTCACCGAGGTTTGGAACCGCAGGAAGTCGTCGTTGTCCCCGTTCACCAGTTCCCGTTCGGCGAGGATGGCCTCGGCACCGATCTGAATATCCTGGATCGGCTGGTAGAACGCCGTCAGGTGCAGCGACTGGAAGTGGTCCGTGTCGAAATCCGTGAACGTTTCCAGAAGCTCATATCGACCGTAGGTTGCGAACAGGGTCCAGGCGTCCGTCAGATCGTAGCCGAAACGCGCAAACCCGCTGACGGTCTCGATGGCGTCGATGCTGCCACCGGACAGGCCACCGGTCAGGAACGCGCCCTGGTTGATTCCGGTGAAGATGTAGCGACCGATCCCTTCGCCGTAGATCGCCTGCCCCGAAAAGGTGAACCGGTCGGTGAAGTCGTACTTGCCCGAGACTTGGAGGCCGTAGCCGAATTCCGACGAGTCCGAATCGGGCGCGTTCAACTCCCGCAGGAGAAGGCCGCCCTTGACCAGGCTGCGATCCGTCGTTCGGGTCGCGGTCAGGACGAAGTCGGGGATCTGGTCCAGGCCTGCATCTACGCCCACCGACGCACCGAAGGGTGAGGACGCACTGCCGACGGCGCCGCCGAGCTCCAGCGCGTCGTCCCGCAGCGTCGTCTCGGAGTTTTCGGCAGAGACCACGAACTTCAGCGTGTCGTTGGGCTTATAGGTGTAGCGGATCTGGGCTTGCCGCAGGAACGAGTTGCCCACGGGCCCGCCGAAATCCACCGTGCTGGGATAGGTCTCGATCGGGACCAGCGCCGACCAGAACTGCCCGGCCAGGAACTCGTGCTTCCCAGTATCGAGCCGGCCATAGGCGTGGCGGAGCCGGAACGGGAACGAGTTCGTCACCACCTCGGTCGAGGAGATGGTGGAAGCGAAGAAGTCCGCCTCCAGGTGGACGCGGATGTCGCCGATGGATGTCGGCGTGTCGGCGATGAAGAACAGCCGGGATTCGTTGGCGAGCGCCCGGAAGGCTTGGTCGTCCTCGTCGTCCACCACGGAGATGCTGGGTGGGAAGAACAGGTCGCCGGTCGATTCCTCGGTGTCGAAGATGAAGTCGAGCTTGGCGAAGCCGCCGATCTCGACCTCGGTGTTGCCGACCGCGAAGGCCGTGCCGGCGCCGGGCTGGAATTCGTCGCTCGGGATCTCCCGGACCTTGGACGCGATGGCCCGCGGGTTGCGGAAACCGGTCGGCGCGGGGCCGGCGACGGCGGACGGCGCGCTAGCGATCTGGGCCTCGACCCGGCTAACGCGGGCCTGCCCGCTGGCCTGGGCGGCCTCGAGTTGCGCGACCCGGCTGGCTTCGGCGGCGCGGGCCGCCTCGATTTCGGCCAGTCGGCGTGTCTCCTCGGCCCGGGTTGCCTCGATCTCTTCCACCTTCGATGTCAGCGCTTCGAGTTGTGCCCGCAAGTCCGCCAATTCGTCGGCGGCCGCCATGCCGGGCATTGCCAGCGCGATGGCGGTTCCCGCCAACAGCATTCGAAAACCGGTCGATCGGGTTTGCCTGTCTGTTATTGTCATTGTTTTCCTCATTCGTAGAGTGACTACCCGCAGCCGATCGCTCGGCGGGCATTCCCGTCGGGGTTTGGAGGGGATCCAAAAGGGGCGACCCTATGGGCGTTCGATCGGCCGCGATTGGATCGTATCGCCACCGTTTCCGATCTCTAATCAACTCTGGAATTGCGCAGGATTGACGTGACTTCCCAGCAAAGTTCGTCCGGATTTCGCCACAATTGAGATCAAGCGACGCCTGCGGAACACAGCTTCGAGCGTCTCGATCCTGCTATTTCCATTTTTTGATAACAAATGGGGAGTTGAAAATCCGAATCGGAGTTTCGCGTTGGCGGCAACGGTGTATCTCGTTGACATAGATCGCCTAGTCGTCCGTATGGCGGACTTGCATTCATGAAGTAGAATTCATGGACTGGCCGATCTCGCAGTTGCGGCAAGACCGAATCGAAATCGGGTCGCCCGACCTCCCGTTAAGTCGGCCCCTCGGATGGGAAGGTTTCGCCTTTTGGCGCCCCGATGGGCCGAAAACAGAAAAGCGGGGCCGTGGCCCCGCTTTCCTCGTCGATGGAACGTCTCTCTACCCTTGGCCTGCGCCAATTAGGGCTTCGGGTCGAGGGAGCGTCTCATCGGCCGTCTCTTTGTCGGCGCCGAACGCGACAGGGCGTTTTGGCCGGTCCTCGACGCGGAGCGAGAAACCGTCGAGCCGCGCGTCAGGACCCCTGCTGCGCCCGCCTCACGAATGAGGCGGCACGCTTTTCGGTGATGGCCGCCGCGTCGAACGGGACAGAGCTGTCCGGAACGACGGCGGCGTTGACGGTCTGTCTCATCACACGACCTTGGCGGTGACGGGCCCGTCCAGGATGGGCGTTTCCTCTACCTCATCGTCCACACCCATGTAGCGGGCGAACATGCCGTGGTAGTTTTCCACCGAGGCATCCGAGACTGGGCGCGTGGCCAGGCTGACCAGAGCCGTGACAGCCGCGTTGACCACTAGGCCCGTGGTGCCCGGACCGAAGCCGATGCTGAACCCGCCGAACTTGATGATCAGCAGGGTCGCGACCCCGGCCAGCAGGCCCGCGAAGGCGCCCGTTTCGGTGATGCGACGGAAGTAAAGCATCCCGAGGGCCGACGGCACCAGTTGCAGACCAAGGCCGAAGCCGAGCGCCGCGACGGGAACCAGGTGACCGGCACCGCCGGGCGTCAGGGCCAGGACGAAGACGAGAACGGTCAGACCGGCCACCACGATGCGGGTGACGCGGGTGCTTTCCTGGTCGGTGACCTGGCGACCCCGGAGGGTGCCCCAGATGTCCTCGGCCACCAGGCTGGCCGACGACAGCAACTGGCTGTTGATGGTCGAGATCGCGGCCGCGAGGATACCGGCGACCACGAAGGCGGCCAGGACCGGGGCATGCGTCGCAAACAGCTGCGGCAGGATCGTGTCCGAGGTCTCGGGCGTCACGGTGGGCACCACGCCGGGGATCACGGCGGCCAGACCGATGACCAGCGGAATGATCGCCATCATCCAGGAGTTCCAGAACGGGGTGGCCACGGCGACCTTGCCCAGCGTTTCGGCGTCTTTGGCCGAATAGAACTTCTGCCACATATGCGGCAGCACCCAAGCGCCGAAGCCGAGGCCCAGCCAGAGTTCCAGCATGTTGGTGGCTTTGCCGGGGTTGGTGACGAGTTCGGGCTTGATGTCGGCCACCTGGGCGAACAGCGCCAGGCCACCAACCAGGTCGAGCACGTAGAGCGCGGTGAAGATCATGATCGCGGCGAAGAAGATGCCGAGGAACATGTCTGTCCACGCCGTGCCACGGAAGCCGGCCCACAGAACGATGGCGCCGACCATGAGCGAGGCGATGGTGACGCCGATGGCGTAGGGGACAGCGCCGTCGGTCAGGGTTTCCAGCGCGCGGGCGCCGCCGCTGACTTGGATCAACATCACCGGGACGAGGGCGGTGATGCCCACCAAAGCCACCAGAAGGCGCAGGCGCTTGCTGTTGTAATAGTGCTCGACCATCTGGCCCGGCGTGATGAAGCCGAAGCGCTTGCCGGCCATCCAGATGCGCGTGCCGAACATCCAGACGAAGACGCCGTGGAAGATGGTCCAGACGGCGAAGCCCGCGAACCAGATGCCTTCGCGGAAATAGGCCCCGAACGAGCCGAGCAGCGTCCAGGTCGAGAAATAGGTCGCGCCCATGGAGAGCAGCAGGACCGTGGTGCCGATAGCGCGGCCGCCGACAACGAAGTCTTCGGAGGTTTGCGCCCCGCCGCCGCGCTTGGCGGCGAGATAGGCGATGGACAGAAGGATGCCGACGAAGCCGGCGAGGATGAACAGGGTGGGAAGGGCAGCCATCTTACAGCTCCTCGACGGGATGGGCGTCGAGCTTCCGCTGCAATGGGCGGAAACAGATCGGATACATCGCGATGACGCAGATCGTCAGCACGACATTGACCCCCAGCACGATGGCCAGGGCTTGCGGGAACGGTCCGATGAAGTCGGGCGCAGAGAAGACCCCCAGATAAGGCAAGGCGGTGATTGCCAGGCCGATGAGAAGGGTCGCCCCAATCAGGCGTCGCAACAGAAGCATTTTCACATCCTTTCAGGTGTCATGCCTTTTGCTTACCTTGGGTCGGCGTTCACTCGTATTTCACATTGACGAATGTTACGTTGCCGAAATTAGAACGCTCGTAAGGATCTGATCGTGCTTCCGACGGCCCATCGGTACATTCTTTCCGTGGCCGAGACCGGCTCGATCCGGGCATCGTCCCAGGCGCTCAACGTGGCGGCCTCGGCGATTAGTCGGCAGATTCAACAAGTTGAACACCAGTTCGGGCATCCGCTGTTCGAACGCTTCGCTTCCGGGATGGTTCTGACGCCCGAGGGGCGCATCTTGGAACGACATCTCCGCCGGACCGCGCGCGAGATCGAAATGGCCCAGGCCGAGATAGATGACCTACACGGGCTTGTGACGGGAAACATCCGATTTGCAGCAATCGAGGGCGTTCTCGCCTCTTGGTTGATCCCCGCAATGACGGACTTTCGAGCACGTCATCCTGGGATTCAGTTCGATGGGCGAATCCTCGGGTCGCAGGCTGCCTATGAGATGGTGATGACGGAGCGGCTAGATTTCGGGGTGGTCGTCTTGGACGAAACCTGGCCGGGGATTGATATCCATCGGCGATACGACACGCCGCTTTTGGCCGTGATGCGCCCGGATCACGCCCTCGGAGATAAGGAGGTACTCTCCCTAAAGGATATCGCCAGCGAACCGCTCACCATGTTAGACAGCGGCTTCACTACACGTCTTGTCTTCGACCAGATCCTCGCCAGAAGCGGGATGGCCGCGACTGTTGCCTTCGAGGTCAATCATATCGAGATCGCAAAGCGCCATGTGCGGGCCGCCGGCGGGATCACGATCCTCCCGGAATATGCCGTCAGCGTTGAAATTGCCGATGGTACATTTGTGGCCCGCCCCTTGATCGAGGCGCCCGCCCTGTTGGACACCGTGCTTTTCACGCGCCAGGACACCGCTCGAACGAAGGCCGCCGACCGCTTCCTTGATGGTCTTGTGGCCGCCTCGGTGATTTCTTGAAGCGCCAGGCGAGATGGCACCTGTGTGGATATCTGAGCGGAGTCCGGCAGGCACGGCGGCGCCATGCAGGATCAAGGCGCGGTGGGTCAATGCGGCATCCAGGACCAGGATTGGTTCGGACGACGGTTCGCACTCGACGTGCCGACTGGGTCGAACGGCGGCTCTGGACCAGCGGAAAACTTGACCAGACCCGTCAAATTTGACTACCGTAAATATTAAGTTGGTTGGGCGCATGTTTTTGACGCCTCTGGACGCGGAGGGCATGCGAAATGCGGGAAGCCAGCGTCCGACTCCGAGAGGCAAACTATAGTGCTGCATAAGATACCGAACATGGAGGCTTTCGCGCGCGTCAGCGGGCTGTCAAGGCCGACCATATCGAAATATTTCCATGACCCGGATAGCGTTCGAAAGTCCACGCGTGACAAGATCGAGAAAGCGCTGGAGACCTATGATTATCGGCCCAATGTCTATGCCATCAACCAAAACCGGCGGCTGACCAAAACAATTGGGGTCGTTGTTCCCTATCTGGCAGATCCGTTCTTTGCGGAACTTGCGCGCCGGATCGAGCGCCGTTGCATCGACGCAGGATTTTCACCGCTTCTCTTCTCGTCCCATGGCCGGCGCGCCTTGGAGGTGGATATTCTTCATTCTTTGCGCGCGCTAAAACCTGCTGGCGTCCTTTTGGCACCGCTCGGACGCGGGTCTGACCACGATATGCTCAAGGACTTCTGCGAAGACGTGCCTACCGTCCTGTTCGACGCCAATATCGAGGGTTTGGGTGAGGCCTTCGTGGGGTCGGACAACTTCCAGTCCATTCCGCTGATGGTCGACTACCTGTGCCGCACCGGCGAACCGCCTTGCTTTTTCGAGATGCCCCCTGTGAACCCTAATGCGAATAAGCGCAGGCGGGCCTATGTCGATGCGATGATGCGGCTGGGGCACGAACCGCAGATCGTCCATGTGGAAGGTGAGGGTTGGGGCTTCGAGGAGGTCGGCTACACTGAAGGCATCCTGGCCATCGAACGGCATGCTTTCGCGACGGGGACCGTGCTGTGTTCGAACGACCGTCTGGCGATCGGGCTTCTGGCTGCGGCCTACGAAAAGGGGCTACGCATCGGGCGAGGCCAGGGCTGCGCGATGCGAATCGCAGGCCATGACGACCACCCATTCGCACGGTTTACCTGTCCGGCCCTGACCACGGTCGCCCAGGATTACGAGTCGATTTCGGACCGAAGCGTCGATGCGTTGTTCGACGTGATAGAGGCCGATGGAAAGGCTGAAAGGCGGGTAGAGACGCTTTTTCCGGGAACTCTGGTGATGCGGGCATCGGCGTAAGACGCTGGCGTCCAGCCGGTCAAATATTTACGCGAGTAAAAATTTATTGACAGGCATGCACTGGCGGTAGATACGATATGCGCAGACGGAATGTCTAAGCGTCCAGGGAGGACATCATGAAACTTAAGCATGCGCTTTGCGGCGCCACGGCTTTGTCGTTGCTGGCCGGGACGGCCTTCGCCGACGGCCACGCAACCACCATCACGATCGCGACCGTCAACAACGGCGACATGATCCGGATGCAAGGTTATACGGAGGACTTCACCGAAAAGACCGGACATCAGGTCGAATGGGTGACCCTGGAGGAGAACGTGCTGCGCCAGCGCGTGACCACCGACATCACCACGAACGGTGGTCAATTTGATATCATGACCATCGGTATGTACGAGGCGCCGATCTGGGGCGCGCAGGGTTGGCTCGTCCCGCTGGACGATCTGTCGGCCGAGTACGATGTCGACGACATCCTGCCCGCCATGGCCGGGGGGCTGTCCCATGACGGCACACTCTACGCCGCTCCGTTCTACGGCGAATCGTCGATGATCATGTACCGTACCGATCTGATGGAAGCGGCCGGCATGGAGATGCCCGACGCTCCCACTTGGGACTTCATCCGCGAAGCAGCCGCCGCCATGACCGACAAGGACGCCGAGCAATACGGCATCTGCCTGCGCGGCAAGGCTGGCTGGGGTGAGGGCGGCGCCTTCATCAACGCGATGGCGAACTCTTTCGGCGCGCGCGTGTTCGACGAGGATTGGACGCCGCAGCTCGACTCCGAAGCCTGGAAGAACACGCTCGACTTCTACGTCGGCATGATGACGGAATCCGGCCCTCCGGGATACGCGACCAACGGCTTCAACGAGAACCTGAACCTGTTCCAGCAGGGCAAGTGCGGCATGTGGATCGACGCGACGGTTGCCGCGTCCTTCGTGACCAATCCCGATGACAGCCAAGTCGCTGATCAGGTCGGCTTCGCCCTGGCGCCCGATACCGGCCTGGGCAAGCGCTCCAACTGGCTCTGGGCTTGGGCGCTCGGCATCCCCGCCGGCACGCAGAAGGCGGACGCCGCGAAGGAGTTTATCGAGTGGGCGACCTCGAAGGAGTATATCGAGCTGGTCGCCACCAACGAGGGCTGGGCCAACGTTCCTCCGGGCGCGCGTCAGTCGCTCTATGACAACCCGAACTACCAGGACGTGCCCTTCGCGCAGATGACCCTGGACTCGATCCTGTCGGCCGACCCCAACAACCCGACCGTCGATCCGGTCCCCTATGTGGGCATCCAGTTCGCGGCCATCCCGGAATGGGCCGGCATGTGGACCCAGGTCAGCCAGGAGTTCTCGGCTGTCTATGCCGGGCAGCAATCGGTCGACGAGGCCCTCGAGAAGGGTCAGGCGATCCTCGTCGAAGAAATGGAAGCCGCAGGCTACTGAGCCGCGGCTTCGGGGGCGCCTACGGGCGCCCCCGCACTTTTCGGACATCGTCCGTTCGGCCCGCTTTCCCGCCGCGATCCCCCGATCCGACTGCGCCTGCCGCGTCTCGGAGGATCCCGCCGTGAAAGCCCCGTCCTCGACCCGGAGTGAACGACATGGCGACCAAAGCATCCCAAAACGCCGCTCGCCTGATGATGGCGCCCGCCGTGACCCTGCTGCTGGGCTGGATGCTCGTGCCGCTGGTGATGACGCTCTACTTCTCCTTCGCCGACTATCGCCCCCTGCGTGGCACATTCGACGCGTGGATCGGCTTCGACAATTATCAGCGCTTCGTGTCGTCGGGCGCCTTCTGGGACGCCGTTTGGGCGACCTTGATCCTGGTGGGCGCGGTGCTGAGCATCACGGTGGTCCTCGGCGTCCTGCTCGCGCTGCTGCTCGACAAGCCGATCTTCGGGCAGGGGGTCGTGCGGATCCTCATCATCTCGCCGTTCTTCGTCATGCCGACCGTCTCCGCTTTGGTCTGGAAGAACATGATGATGGATCCGGTCAATGGCATCCTCAGCCATGTCTGGCGCTTCTTTGGCGCGACGCCCCATGACTGGCTGGTCGAGACGCCGATGCTGTCGCTGATCCTGATCCTGTCCTGGCAATGGCTGCCCTTCGCCACGCTGATCCTGCTGACCGCGATCCAGTCGCTGGATGGTGAGCAGTTGGAGGCGGCTGAAATGGACGGCGCCCCGGCCCTCAAGCGGTTCTACTTCATCATCCTGCCGCACCTCAGCCGGGCGATCACGATCGTCATCTTGATCCAGACGATCTTCCTGTTGGCCGTCTTCGCCGAGATCTTCGTCACCACCCAGGGATCCTTCGGCACCCGGACGCTGACTTATCTGGTCTACCAGCGCGTCCTCGAAAGTCAGAACGTGGGCCTGGGATCCGCGGGCGGCATCATCGCCGTCATCCTCGCCAATATCGTCGCGATCTTTCTGATGCGGATCGTGGGAAAGAACCTCGATGCGTGATCCCATCTCCGCCCCGCCGCGGGTCGACCCGCGGACCAGCGCCGGTCGACCGGCGCTTCCCCCCCGCCCAGAAGGAGCCGCGTAATGGCCCGCGCTGCGTCGACCCGCGCCAAGATCGGATGGACCGCCCTCGCCTGGGGCATCGCCTTTCTGATCTTCTTCCCGATCCTCTGGACGATCCTGACCTCGTTCAAGACCGAGGCCGAGGCCATCGCCGCCCCACCCTCGTACCTGTTCTTCGACTGGACGACCGAGAACTACGGCGTCGTGCAGGACCGCTCCAACTATATGCGGTTCCTTTGGAACTCGGTCATCATCGCCGGCGGCTCCACGATCCTGGGCATCCTGGTCGCCGTGCCCGCCGCCTGGGCCATGGCGTTCCAGCCGACGCCGCGCACCAAGGACGTGCTGCTCTGGATGCTGTCGACCAAGATGTTGCCCGCCGTGGGCGTGCTCTACCCGATTTACCTGATCTGCATCCAACTGGGCGTGCTCGACAATCGCGCGGCCCTGGTCTTCATTCTCATGCTGATCAACCTGCCGATCATCGTCTGGATGCTCTACACCTATTTCCGCGAGATCCCGGGCGAGATCCTGGAGGCGTCGCGCATGGATGGGGCCACGCTGAAGGACGAGATTTTCTACGTCCTAACGCCCATGGCCATCCCCGGAATCGCCTCGACCTTGCTCCTGAACTTCATCCTGGCCTGGAACGAGGCATTCTGGACCCTCAACCTGACCAGCGTCGACGCCGCACCGCTCACCGCGTTCATCGCCAGCTATTCCAGCCCCGAGGGCCTGTTCTTCGCCAAACTCTCGGCCGCCTCCACCATGGCTATCGCGCCGATCCTGATTCTGGGTTGGTTCAGCCAGAAGCAACTGGTCCGGGGTCTCACCTTCGGCGCCGTCAAATAGGAGACCAGACATGGGTCGCATCGTTCTGAAAGATGTCCGCAAGGCCTTCGGCGACGTCGAGGTCATCCCGCCCCTCAACTTGGAGATCAACGAAGGCGAGTTCGTCGTCTTCGTCGGTCCCTCGGGCTGCGGCAAGTCCACGCTTTTGCGCCTGATCGCGGGCCTCGAAGACGTCTCCGGCGGCGCCATTGAGATCGACGGCCAGGACATGACCGACGTGCCGCCCGCCAAGCGCAGCCTGGCCATGGTGTTCCAGTCCTATGCGCTCTATCCGCATATGTCAGTGCGCAAGAACATCGCCTTCCCCATGCGCATGGCGGGCATGGACCAGGCGGAACAGGACAAGCGCATCGCCCATGCCGCCAACATCCTGAACCTGACCGACTACCTCGACCGCCGCCCCGGCCAACTGTCGGGCGGTCAGCGGCAGCGCGTCGCCATCGGCCGCGCCATCGTGCGCGAACCGGCCGCCTTCCTCTTCGACGAGCCGCTTTCGAACCTGGACGCCGCCCTGCGCCACGGCATGCGGGTCGAGATCGGCGAGTTGCACAAGGATCTGGCGACGACGATGATCTACGTCACCCATGACCAAGTCGAGGCCATGACCATGGCCGACAAGATCGTGGTGCTGCGCGCCGGCCATATCGAGCAGGTTGGCTCTCCGTTGGAGCTTTACCGCAATCCCCGCAACCTGTTCGTGGCGGGCTTCATCGGCTCGCCCACAATGAACCTGTTCGAGGGGGCCGCGGCGCAGGAGCATGACGCCCGGACAATCGGTGTCCGGCCCGAGCATCTGGCGCCGTCCAAGACGGAAGGGCTCTGGAAGGGGCGCGTGGGGTTGTCGGAGCATCTGGGCTCCGACACTTTCCTGCATATCCACGATACCGGGCTCACCGATACGATCACCGTGCGCGCGGGTGGCGAGGTCGATCTGCATCACGGCGACACTGTCTATCTCACGCCCGAGGCCGACAAGATCCATCGCTTCGACGAATCCGGCCTGCGCATCGCATGAAATTGCACGGTAAATCCGCTCTCATCACCGGGGCCGCGCGAGGTCTCGGCCTCGGGTTCGCCAAGGCCTACGTGGCTGAAGGCGCTCGCGTGGCGGTTGCGGATATCGACATGGAGGCGGCCAGCCGGGCGGCTGCGGATCTGGGCGACGCCGCTTATCCGGTCCAGATGGATGTGAGCGATCAAGCCAGCATCGACGCGGGCCTGGCCACGGTGGTGGGGCAAGCCGGCAAGCTCGACATCCTGGTCAACAACGCGGCCCTGTTCGATGCGTCCGAAACCGTGGACATCACCCGCGCCTCCTATGACAGACTCTACGCGGTGAACGTGGCGGGCACGCTCTTCACCATGCAGGCGGCGGCGCGTCAGATGATCGCCCAAGGCCATGGCGGCAAGATCATCAACATGGCCAGCCAGGCCGGGCGCCGGGGCGAGCCGCTGGTGCTGATCTATTGCTCGACCAAGGCCGCCGTGATCTCGATGACGCAATCGGCGGGGCTCGATCTGATCCGCCACGGCATCAACGTGAACGCCATCGCGCCAGGCGTCGTGGACGGAGAGCATTGGCAGCATGTTGATTCCATGTTTGCCAAGCTCGAAGGCAAGGCGCTGGGCCAGAAACGGGCCGAGGTCGAGGCGGGCGTCCCCGCCGGACGGTTCGCCGTCCCCGAGGATCTGGCCCCAATGGCGGTCTTCCTGGCCTCGTCTGACAGCGACTATGTCGTCTCGCAATGTTACAACGTGGATGGCGGCCAGTGGATGAGTTGACCCGCCTCTCCGCTGCGACCCTCGCCGACCTTCCCGGTGCCGTTTCCGTGCCGCGCTATGACCGCGCGGCGCTCAGGGCCGGGATCGTCCATATCGGGCTGGGCAATTTCCACCGCGCGCACCAGGCCTGGTATCTGCACCGGCTGATGCAGGAGGGCCGCGCCCATGACTGGGCCATCGTCGGCGCGGGCGTCCGCGCCCCCGATGCGGGCATGCGCGCGCGGTTGCGGGCGCAGGACCACCTCACCACCCTGATCGAGCTCTCGCCAGAAGGCATCTCGACCGAGGTGATCGGCTCCATGATCGACTTCGTTCCTGTCGAGCAGGGCAACGGCCCGCTGATCGACCGCATGGCGCAGCCAGACATCCGCATCGTGTCCCTGACCGTCACCGAGGGCGGCTATTACATCGATCCGGCCACCCAAGGCTTCGACGCCGGCCATGCTGATATCCGCCACGATGCCGAAAGCCCGCGGACGCCCCGCACCGCGTTCGGTGCGATGATCGAAGCTCTTCGGTTGCGTCGCGCGGCAGGGTACGGGCCCTTCACATGCCAGTCCTGCGACAACCTTCAGGGCAACGGGGACATATTGCGCCAGACGATGATTTCCCTGGCCCGGCTCGTCGAGCCGGATCTGGCCGAATGGATCGACAGCCAGTCGAGCTTCCCTAACTCGATGGTTGATTCCATTGCGCCCGCCACTGGGCCGGACGAACTTGCTCTGGTGCGCAGCTTGGGCATTGACGATGCTGCCCCCGTCACCCACGAGACCTTCCGCCAATGGGTGATCGAGGATGATTTCTGCGCAGGCCGTCCCGATTGGGATGCGGTCGGTGCGACCTTCTCGGACGATGTTCATGCCTATGAGGCGATGAAGATCCGGATTCTGAACGCCGGACATCAGGTGATTGCCAATCCGGGGGAGCTTCTTGGGATCGAGACGATCTCGGGCTGCATGGACCACCCGGCCATCGCGGCCCTCTTTCGCAAGGTCGAGATGGAAGAGATCGCTCCGACGGTCGCGCCGGTGCCGGGCATGACGCCCGAGGCCTACGTGGATCTGATCGCCCGGCGTTTTTCCAATCCCCGCATCGTGGACACCGTGCGCCGCGTGGCTTTCGATGGCTCGTCGCGCCATGCTGGCTTCCTGCACCCAATCATTCGCGACAACCTGGCCACGGGCGCGCCGGTCGAAGGCCTCGCGCTCTGCGAGGCGCTTTGGGCGCGCATGTGCGAAGGCACGCGGGACGATGGCAGCGCCATATCGCCCAACGATCCGATCTGGAACGAGCTCACGGCAGCGGCAAGTGCCGCGCGCGAAAGACCCGACGCGTGGCTGGAGCAGGCGCAGATCTATGGCGATTTGGCCGCGAAGCCCCGGTTCACCGAAGCCTTCGAGCGGTGGTTGAAACTGATCTGGCGGGACGGCACCGACATGGCGTTGAAGCAATACATCCAGGCAACCCCATAAGGGCCGACGGTCAGGGCTGTGTTGGAGTTGGGGGGGCGCGGTCTTCCGGTCACTGATGCCTCAAACGCTCCGCTCGGCCCTATGGGCGCCAAGCTTTGCGACCAGTGCCGCCAGGTCATCGAGCCAGCCATCCGGCGCATCACCGAGTCCGACAAGCCCCGCGAGATTGGCGCAAAGGGCCCGGGTGCTGGCGCTTCCGGCGACGTGGTTTCGGATGTCGGCCGCGTTGGCATCAGCCAGTTCGACGCCCCGCAGATGCGCATCCTGAATGAAAACGATCCAGGCCGCGATGGCCTCCGTCGCTTGCGGAACGGGCGCCTGGGCCAAGACGAGCGGCACCAGGCGTTCGCGCAGCTTCAGGCTTCCATCCATCGCGATCTGCGCCAATGAATGGCGCATCTCGGCCACGGCGAACCGGTCCGCCAACGCGGCGCGATAGGCGGTGGCCGTGGGCAAGACGGCGTCGGGCAGCGTGGCGGTGGCTTCGGTCCACAGACGGTCCACCCCGGCGCGCAAGGTGGGGTCTGCCATGGCCTGATGGACGTAGCGATGGCCGGCGAGCAATCCGGCATAGGCCAGGTAGGAATGCGCGGCGTTGAGTAACCGGAGCTTTCGCATCTCATAAGGGGCGACGTCGGCGACGAACTCCGCGCCAACCCGCTCCCAGGCGGGGCGGGGGCCCGCGAAATCGTCCTCGATGACCCATTCCGAGAAGGCCTCGGTCAGGACCGGAACGGTTCCAGCCCTGCTGGCAGCGGCGGCGAATTCGGCCGCCATGTCGTCGGTCGTCGCCGGGGTAATCCGGTCGACCATGGTGTCGGGGAAGCGGGTCGCGGGGTCGGTGGTCACCCGCGCGGCCTCGGCGAAGGCCTTCACCGCGGCGGCGAGCGTCCGACCGTTGCCGGAGAGATTGTCGCAGCTGACCACTGTTAGGGGTGTAAACCCGGCATCGGCCCGCCGCGCCAGACCATGGGTTAGGAGACCGATGGCGGTCGTAACCGTGTCGGCCAAGTCCGCCCGGACAAGAGGATGCCCGAGGTCCAACGCGCCTGTCTCGGGCGATAGGCAATAGCCTTTCTCGGTGATGGTCAGCGTGACCACATGCAGGTCCGGGTCGATGAAAGCGTCGATCACGGCGGGTCCATCACGGCGCGCCAGGATCAGGCGGTCATGGATGTCGATCCATTCAGCCGCCAACCCGTCGGGGCCCCGGATCCCGAGCGTATAGCCGCCATCCGCGTTCATCGCGTCATAGAGCTCGACGTTGCCCATGACGATTCCGGTGATCTGCCAGCCGCCGGCCCGGGCGGTGTACCAGGCCTGATGCGCGCGGTGAAAATTGCCGAGCCCGAGATGGAGAAGGCGGGGCATCTCTCAGCCCAGATCCAGTCGATACGCCTCGACCGCCAGGTCGCCGGCGAGAAGGATGGCGAGCCGCTCGGCATCCCGGGCGACCATCAGGCCCCGGTCGACCTGACCGTCGAGATGCAGCGCGACGGCCCGTCGCCACAGATCGTGCCGCGCCGGGATCGACAGGAAGGCGCGGGTGTCGTCGTTGAACCCGGCGAGGTTATGGTAGCCGGCGGTCTCGACCATTCGATCCAGATAGCGGCGGATGCCGTTCAGGCTGTCGTGGAACCACCAGGGCGGGCCGATGTGTAGACAGGGCCAATGGCCGGCCATGGGCGCGAGTTCGCGGGAATAGGTGCTTTCGTCCAAGGTGAACAAGATGACCCGCAGGCGCGGGTCGTTGCCAACACGGGTCAGCAACGCGGCCAAGCCGTCGACCCAGTTGGTAGGGTGGGGAATATCGGCGCCCATATCGGGGCCGAGGGTGTCGAAGAGGGCGCGGTTGGTGTTGCGCCGATTGCCGGCATGGATCTGCATGACCAAGCCGTCTTCGGCGGACATCTGCGCCATCTCCACCAGCATATGTCCGTAATAGGCCTGCGCCTCCCGCGGGGTGACGTCGCCCGCGACGGCGCGCCCATGCAATGCTCGGATGCGGTCGCTGTCCAGCCAGCAAGTGGCCAAGTCGGGCACGTCATGGTCTGTCGCCGTGGCGCCTGCCGCGCGGAAGGCGGCACGCCGGTCGCGAAGCGCTTCTAGGAAAGCGTCGTAATCCCGCACATCCCTGTCCGTCATTTCGGCCAGGTCGGCCATCGCGGCCCCATGGCCCGGGCGGTCGGGGTTCAGCAGGTCGTCCGGCCGGAAGGTCGGGACGATGACACCGGGCCAGCCCGACGCGCGGATCGCGGCATGGTCGGTCAGTGGCGATGTGGCCGGGTCCGTTGTGGCAAGAAACGCGATCCCGAAGCGATCGTAGAGCGCGCGCGGCCGGAACGCCGCGTCGGCGAGGCGGGCGGCGATCTCGTCATAGACGATGTCTGCGGTCTCGGAACGCAATTCCTCCTCGATCCCAAGCGTGCGGTAGAGCGTATGTTCCAGCCACACCCGGCTGGGCGTGCCAAGGAACAGGTGCCAGTGGCGCGCGAAGGCCCGAAACACCTCGCGCGGGTCGCGGCCGTGCCCATCGGGGCCAATCCCGAGGTCGGCCAGCGCCACGCCTTGGGAGAAGAGCATCCGGAAGACGTAGTGGTCGGGTTTGATCAGCAGGGTGGCCGGATCGGGGAAGGCTTCGTCCCGGGCCCACCATACCGGATCGCAATGGCCATGGGGCGAGACGATGGGCAGGTCCTTGGTGGGCTCGTAGAACGCGCGGGCGGAGCTCGGCAGGACAGGGGCATTGGGTGGCGGCATGGTGAGACTCTAGCCCCTGAGGGGGCCATTGTAATCTCCGATTGATGGTGACCTGCCGACGACGCCGGACAGCCGCAAACCCAAGGCCCGGACTGTCGTGGCGACATTTCTCATGGTCAGCGCCCGGTTTCGGGCCTCGGCACATCCCCTCCGAAGCCCGTTGGCCGCATCGCGGTATACAGATGCACCGAGGAGCGATACGCCCAAGATCGAGAGGAAGGGGAGGGCCGCGCATGAGCAGTCAGCAGCCGATGATAGCGGCGATGATCGGGGCCGGGATGGTGGCGCGGACCCATCTGGCGGCGATCGTGGCCGGGAATGCAGTGCGGCTGACATCCATCTGCGCCCGCAGCCTGGATCGGGCAACCACCCTGGCCGACGAAGCCGCGGGCTTGACCGGCAACCCGGTCGCGGCGACGACCGATCTGGATGCCATCGTTCGCGACGACACCGTCGACTTCGCCATCATCCTCACGCCCCCGAATGCCAGGGCGAGCCTGATCCGGCCGCTGGCCGAGGCCGGCAAGCATATCCTTCTGGAAAAACCCATGGGTCGCACGGCGGAAGAGGCGCGCGAGGTGGTCGATATCTGCCGCGCTGCGGGCGTGACGCTGGGCGTCGTCTTCCAACACCGGATGCGCGCCGCCTCGCGCGCGGCGGCGGAACGGGTCGCGTCTGGCACGCTGGGCGCGCTGGGCCTGGTCGAGATCGTGGTGCCCTGGTGGCGCGATCAGAGCTATTACGACGAGCCCGGGCGCGGCACCTATTCGCGCGACGGCGGCGGCGTCCTGATCTCGCAGGCGATCCACACGATCGATCTGGCCCTGTCCCTCGCCGGCCCGGTCCGGTCCGTGCGCGCCATGTCCGCCACGACGCACTTCCACGAGATGGAGGCCGAGGATTTCGTTGTCGCTGGGCTCGACTTCGCGAATGGCGCGGTCGGCTCCATGGTCGCGAGCACGGCTAGCTTTCCGGGCGAGGCGGAGTCCATCACGCTGCATTTCGAGATGGCGAGCCTGCATCTCGCCTCGGGCGAGTTGGGCATCCGTTGGCGTGACGGGCGCGAAGACGCTATCGGCACGGCGGGCGGCACTGGGGGCGGAGCCGATCCCATGGCCTTCACCCACGAATGGCATCAGGACATCATCGAGGACTTCGCCGCCGCCCTGGCCGAGGGCCGCGCCCCGGCCGTGACCGGCGAGGCGGCGCTGGCCGCGCACGACCTGATCGACGCGACGCTCCGCTCGGCGCGGAGCGGCCGACCCGAGGAGGTTCCCGCATGACTACCTCCCTGCGTTTCGCCGCCATCGGCATCGACCACCGGCATATCTACGGCATGGCCGCCAACATGATCGACGCCGGGGCAACATTCGTCGGCTGGTGGACCGACGGCCATCCGAACACGGAAGACGGGTTCGTGAAGCGCTTCCCCCACATCCCACGGGCGATTGATGCCGAGGCCCTTCTGGCCGACCCGTCCATCGACCTGGTCTTGCTCTCCGGCATCCCGAGGGACCGGGCCGATTGGGCGATCCGCGCGATGGAGGCCGGCAAGGACGTGCTGAGCGACAAGCCCGGCTGCACGACAATGGCGCAGCTTCAGGCAATCAGAGCAGCCGTTCAGAAGACCGGCCGCATCTGGTCCATCGACTTCTCGGAACGGTTTGAAGTTCCCGCCGTCACCCGAGCGGCCGAATTGGTGGCCGAGGACGCCATCGGCCGGGTGATCCAAACCCTTGGGATCGGCCCCCACCGGCTGAACCGGCCCACGCGGCCCGCCTGGTTTTTCGACCGGGCGGCCTATGGTGGGATCCTCACCGACATCGCCAGCCATCAGATCGACCAGTTCCTGTTCTTCACCGGCTCCGACGATGCCGAGATCACCTTGGCGCAGGTCGCCAACCACGCGAACCCTGACGATCCCGGCTTGCAGGATTTCGGCGAGATCGCCCTGCGCAGCGAGACCGGCCATGGCTATATCCGCGTCGACTGGTACACGCCCGACGCGCTGCCGACCTGGGGCGACGGGCGTCTGACGATCCTCGGGACCGAGGGCTATATCGAACTGCGCAAATACGTCGATGTGGGGCGGAACGGGACCGATCACCTGATCCTGGTCAACGGCACCACTTGCGAGCGGATCGACGCCTCCGGGGCGGGCCTGCCGTTCTTCGCGCGCCTGATCGACGATATCCGCACGCGTGGTGAGACGGCGATGGCGCAGGCCCATGCCTTCAAGGTCTGCGAATTGGCCTTGCGTGCGCAGGCCATCGCCGAAGGATCCGCGGCGTGATTTTCGCGATCACGATCGGACCGGCGGCCAGTCAGGGTATGCCGTCTGGCACGGCAAAGCCGCGATGTCCGGTCCTGTCGTGATTGCGATGACCTGCGATCCAGCGACCCTCCTGATATTCGATGAAAGGCCCGTCTGGGATGGTAAAGTGATCGACAGTTGCAGTGCGGTCGAGGTCGCGCAGCCACGGCGCCGGACGGCAGAAATGGTAATCGAGATTGCTCGTGATCGGCGGAGCACCGATCCAGCCCGGTCCCACGCCTCGCAGCGATGGTTGCTCCGAAACAGACTAAGGACGCCCCCCCGATGAAAGAGACCTGGCGCTGGTTCGGCCCCGCCGACGAGATCGAGATCGCCGAGATCCGGCAGACCGGAGCCGCGGGCATCGTTTCCGCGTTGCATCATGTGCCTTCGGGTGAGGTCTGGCCGGTCCCGGAGATCGAGAAGCGTCAGGCGCAGATCGAACGGGACAGCTCGGGCCTGACCTGGGACGTGGTCGAAAGCCTGCCGGTGTCGGAAGCCATCAAGACCCGATCCGGCCCCTATGCCGATCACCTTTCGGCCTATCGCCAGAGCCTTGAGAACCTCGCCGCCTGCGGTCTGCGGACGATCTGCTACAACTTCATGCCGGTGCTCGACTGGACGCGCACGAACCTGACCGCGCCGCTGACGACCGGCGGCACGACGATGGCCTTCGACCTCGTGGACTTCGCAGCTTTCGATCTGCACCTTCTGGAGCGGCCCAGCGCGGCCGAGGACTACCCGGAGGAGATCCGAGGCGCCGCCGCGAGGCGCGTTGGCGATATGAGCGACACTGCCCGTAAAGCGCTTGTCTCGAACATCGTCGCGGGCTTGCCCGGTGCGAACGAACGCTGGACCCTGGATGACGTCAGGACGCGGCTACGCAGCTATGCTGGGATCACATCCGAAAGGCTGCGCCAGAACCTGATTGATTTCCTTGCTGACGTCGCACCGACGGCCGACGCCCTGGGCCTGCGTCTCTGCTGCCATCCGGATGACCCGCCATTCCCGCTTCTGGGCTTGCCGCGCGTCATGTCCTCGACCAGCGATTACGCCCGCGTCCTGGATGCCGTCGATCTGCCCGCCAACGGTGCCACGCTGTGTACCGGCTCGCTCGGCGTCTCGCCGGACTTCGATCCCGTCGGCTTTGTCGACCGCCTGGGCTCGCGCATCCACTTCGTCCACCTTCGCAATACCCGACGCGCGGGACCGGCCGGCGGCGGGCGAGACAGCTTCCACGAATCCGAGCATCTGAACGGCGATACGGATATGGTCGCCACCATCCGGGCATTGATGGCCGAAGAAGCCCGCCGCAAGGCCGACGGACGCGCGGATTGGGAAATTCCGATGCGGCCCGATCACGGGCAATCGCTTCTGTCCGATCTGACCCGGCCCATGATGCCGGGCTATCCGCTGATCGGGCGTCTTCGCGGCTTGGCCGAGCTGCGCGGCATCATGGCGGCGTCCGGGCCGCACATTTGAGACCCGCGCCCCTCCGGCTCGGATCACCCCCTCGGGTGCATGGTTCCGGCACCGGGCGCCCGAAGCGGCGGAACAGGCTTACCCAACGTCGGCACCCGATCGAGACTCCGCGCTTCGGGCCAAGCATTGGCGATCCGGATGTCGCGTGAAGGCCTGCCCGTCCATAGCGCCCCGTCCGATGCCCGCAGTCGGGGGCTCGCCATTACGGATCCAGGGCCGCACCCAGCGGCGCGAAGAACCAATCCGTGATCGTGTCGTAGAGCAACAGCATCGGCTCTAGCCCCGGATCTTGTTGCGAGACCCGGCGAATGAACAGCCGCATCAAACCCGTTCTGTCGGCCGCTTCCACGACGGTTTGGATCATGTGGGATCTCAGCGGCGTTGCACGGCCATGCTTATCGGCCACGGTGGACGTCTCGCCACCTGACCGCAGCTCGCGGGGCCAGAAACATGATTCCGCTTCCAGTTCTTCCAGTGCCGTCACGATCGCTTCGGGCGGTGTCCCGTCCAGAAGCGTCACCAATGGATCATAGAGATCGGGACTGATGCCACGGAACACGCGGGCGATGTAGGTGGACATCGGCGACTGGGTTAGCCCGTCAGGATTCAGGTCAAAGATCACCCCGCCCGCACCGAGATAGAGCCGCGCGAAATCGGCCAACGTGGCTTCGGCCGGTTCTTCGTGGTCAGCCCTTTTTCGCGGTTCACGGCTGGAAAACGGCCCGCCGCGTCTCGACCAAAGCGGTGTAAGCAGCCTTTCTAGGCTGGGGACTTGGCCAAGCAATCGTTCCGTCATCTCTTCCGGCCGTCCACTGGTCGCAAGCGCCAGCGCATTGGCCGGACCAGCCAGCCCGCGCGTCCGCCGCTTTGGCGATCCTGAAAGCCTCAGCCCCTCCCACACCTCTGCCGACCTGTGCCGAAAACCCTCCAACGACGTCACCGGCCCATCGAAGACATCCGCGCCCCCGGACAAGTTGGCCAGGTCGACGGGCGACCCCTGCGCTGCCAGTCGGATGGCTTCGACATAGGATCCAATCGGATCTTCGACCATGGCCGAACCGAGCAATTCCTGCCGGTCGATCTCTGTCCCGACAACCCGGTGGGCAAGAATGAGCTGCCACATGGCCGTCTGGCAAAATCCAGAACCGGCCATCTCAAGAAGCCCCTGAAATGCTCGATCATTCGCGCGCAAAGCCGCGAAGTAGCCGATGGTCTGTTCGGCGGCGGCCTCGAAATCGGCCTGCGCGAAGAACCAGGAGATTTCACCTTCCAGATCGGCGGCCGAGACCGGTGACAGGCGACGGGCCCTGTCGACGGGCGACGGCCGCTTTCCCGAAGCCGTCTCGATCCGTTTCCCCGCCTGGCCGCTCTTGCCTTGCCGCAGGTTCCGGTTGGCCGATACCTTCTCGCGCAGATCGTCCGTCAGCGTCTCGCGCCCGCCTTCCTCGATCTGCCGATCGGTCAGCGCATCCACCCGCGCCCGCCAGGCGATCGGCAGTGCTTCCATATCCGTCCCCAACTCCCGTTCAAGCATGTTGGCGGTGTCGATGCCGAAAGTCGGCGGCGTCTCGGGCGATAAGATGGCCTCGTAGTAGAGACGGCTGGCCTGCCGGGCCTCGCGCGGCAGGCGGGACCAGCGGTCGCGCTCGGCTGCCATCTCGGGCGGTGGCCCATCGCGATAGTAGTCCCGCGCGGCTTCGGCCACCCGAAGCGCTTTCGCGCGCAGCGCCTCCTTGCGCTGCCGCTTGTCGGCGCTGTCGCCCTGTCGGGGCTCCGCAAAAAGCCCAGGCAACATCAGATGGCGCAGGTCCGGCCGATGACGCAGGTCACCGCGCGCGTCATCTTCGACCAGCCAATATTCCGCGGCCAGTTTCCGGCATAGATCCTGGGCCTCGGCCTCGCTCGGGACATCGTCGCGGCCGAGACATGGACCGGCCGCGACCATCCGGATCAAGTCCGCATTGATCGTTCGCAACACCAGTCCCGGATGGGCCAGCTGCCGAACGTCATCCTCGGCGATGCGGTCCAGGATGCGCTCGTACAGGAAGACCTGGGCGAATTCCGCCTTGAAGTCCCTCCCCCCGCCCTTCCTGAGATCGCGCAGAAGCGCGTCCAGTTCCCGAGGCCGGGAATGTACGAACTTGACCGCCATGAGCAGGGCCAGGGGATGTCCCCGCAAGGCCCCCGCGATGTCCATCCGATGCGTCGCGTCGGTCAAGAGCGGTGCCCGATCCTTCGTCTTGGCCAGATGCCTGTCTACGGCCTCGATCAGGGCTGCCCCGTCCTCGGGGGTCAATCCCCTCAACTCGGTTCGGCGGTTTGGCGGGCCGAACCAGGTTGTCATGAGCTCCGCCGATAGGGGTTCGGCCCGGCCCGAAAAGACGGATCGGACATTGGGCAGGATCCGCGCCTCCCGCAGGAGCGCCTCGAACTCCAGCACGTTCGACGCATTGGTGCCGCCACAGCGGTCCAATGCCTCGAAACTGTCGAAGATGACGGCAATCGCGTGACTGCGCAGATGGTCCGCCCAGGGCTGGCGGAAGCGATCCTGCAGAAGCGCCGTCAAGTGGCCAAGTTCGTTCTGATAAGTCGTGAAGGTCGTCGCCAGAAGATCGCGCCGCAGCGCCGACAGGCCGGCCGAAATCTCGGTCGCGATGTCCGGTGGAAACCCCTTGTCGGGCAGACCTGCGACGATCTGGCGAAGGAATTCGCGCATCAATTCGAACGGAGAGCCCGCGTTCAACTGACGCCGGTCGAAGTCCAGGATAATCGTCAGTGGTCCGTCCCGCCGACGCTGCCAATAGCGCAAGAGCCTGGCCAGCAAGGCTGACTTCCCGATCCCACCGATTCCGGACACGAATAGCGGTCGCGTCGCTTCCAGCCGCGCCTGCTCGGCCGTCGGCGCTTTGCCGGGATCCGCCGCGTAGGATGCCCCCCGCAAGAACCGGGACAGGCGCTGCCGCTCGTCTTCATATCCGAAATGCTTGGCCGGCAGCACCACGAGCAGGTCGCGCCGCCGCTGCGCTTCCACGATTAACCGCTTGGCTTCCGCTTCGACTGCGGCCAGTGGCGCGTCGTCCAGGCGGGGGACGCAGCGCGCGAATTGCACTGCGTCCAGAACCGCGCCGAACGCCGTTAACGCAGCGGCGATGCCGTCGGGGGTGTCCGGGTGGTCCCCGACGTCCAATACCCGCGGCTCGCCGCGCAAGAAGGCGCGCAGGTGCAGGGCCATTAGGTCGCTCTCCCAACGGTCAGGTGCCGCCGCAAGGCTGCGGGCAATCTGATCGCTCGAGATCATCCGCTCCAATTCCGTCCGGCGGACATCCGGGGCGAGATGCCAGCCGTAGCGCGGCCGGATCACCTCGGTCACATGTCGGCTGAGCGCCCGCATGAGCGCCCGCCGCTCGAGCATCTGGGTCGTGTCGAGGCCCGCCGCATCGGCCAGGGCGTCCGGTTCGAACGCACCGGTCACACTGGCCAATCGTAAGGCGTGGTTCAGAAGAGGAGAGGTCATGGCTCGTCATCCTCGGCCCGTTCGGCCGTCCCGAACATGGTGTCCGCGACCCCGGTGATATGGTCCGCCGTGAAGGCCGCCAGCCGTTCCAGCGGAGCTTCGGTGCCGGCGAAGGACGTGGCGATGTTCGAGATCAGTTCATAGGCCCGATCCGAAATAGCGGCGTCCCGGGCCCCGCGTTCCTTCAACCAGTCGATGAAGCGCGCCTCCAGCGCATCCGCGTCTTCGCGTCCCAACGTGCTGCGAAGGAACTCGCCCTCTTGCAGGCCGCTGATCGGAATCAACTCGCCCAGCCCGATCAACACGATCCGAAGCGACGGCATCCGCTTGACCTGATCGTAGAGGGTCGCCAGGAATTCCCGCCCGGACGCGTCGGACAGATCGTGCTGGTCGAGATCGTCCAACACGATCCAGACATTCTGGTTCGGCAGCCGTTCGCGCATCGCATTGGCGACGTAACCGACTAGCCGCTTGACGTGGGCTGGCGACGTCGTGTCCGGGTCGTTCGGCACGCTCTCGACCAGATCCTCGGCGAACGTGGCCAGCGCATCCTGGGCGACCTTGCGCGCGTCCTGGCTGATTTCACCGGCCCGGAACAGGATGTGGTGATGTTCTGGCCCGGCAAAGAGTGCGCGCAGGATATCGGCCGAGAAGGACTTGCCCGGGCGGTGCAGGACCGGGTCGGTCGGCAGAAGGTCGACCCGCAGGATCCGCTGGTCGCCCTGCCAGAGCTGTTGAACCTTCCGGAGGAAGTCGTTGCGTCCGAAGACCGGGTGCCGCCCATCCAGGCAGCCGCGATAGGGTCGGATGACATCCGATCGCACCAAGGCGGGCAGCCCGATTGCCGCGCCGATCTGGCGGGCCACATGGGGCAGCGCGATGGCGACGTTGATTGCCTTGTGCGTTTCCAGAGGATTGCCCGGCTCGGGCGGGCGCGACGCCTCGATGCCTAGATAATGAAGCCCGATGGGGACGCCGTCCTGGCTGAGGATCAGCCCGCCGGACGATCCCCCTGCCGTCGAGGCCGTGTGGAACAGGCGCGACACGTCGTCTTCCATTTCGATGGCGATCCGGCCGCGGGTGATCGTCTGATCTTGCTCTGACGGATGGTGGAGGGCCCAGGCGCCGATCTGAGGCTCCAACGGGTCGACGCTCAGGTCGTACCAACCCCGCTGCAGGCCCGGCGCGCCATCCAGGCGGATCACGGCGTAGTCCAGCGCGCTGTTCACCTTGTCCAACCAGGCGCGGCGGCTGGACCCGGCATCCCACCAATAATCCGCGCCCGCCCCGTCATGTCCTTCGCCGCCCAAGCTGCCCGCCGCGACACGCCAATTCTCGACCACCTTGAATCGAGAGGAACTGGCCTTCTTCAGGCCGGTCGTTTCTGAGTAATCGAAGCGCACCCGCAGGACGAGGTCCCGAAGGTCCGCGTTGGGCAGATGCGGCGCGACCCCGTCCACCACATGGAGATTGGTCAAAACGGTCGACGGCCCGACCAAAAAACCGGTCCCGGTCTTGGAGGGGCGGCCAGGCGCATTGCGGATCTCGATCCGGCACAGCCGCCGGCGCGCCAGCAGGATCGCCGGCATCAAATGGCCTAGATCGGTCCAGAAATCGTCGGGATGGGTCGCCACCTCGCGGCTGGACGAGGCTTGGCGCACGGCGCGCGGTACGTCTTCGCACAAGGCTTCCAAAAGAACCTTCGACAATCGCTTGCGGAAGACCGACGGCGGCTCGGTGCCATCTTCGGGGTCCAGCAGGCCCGCGCCCAAAGCCGCCGTCAGGCAGGTATAGGCCCGAATCCCGTCGCCCAGCATCGCGACCGCCAAGCGCATCGCGTCGCCGCTATCGTCCGGGCGTGGCGGGGGCGACAGGTCAGCACATCGGTGGCGTCCGTCCCAGACGGCGTAGGCGAAGGTCTCTGGAGCGCCGTCCAAACTGGCTTCGCGGACCCAATCTTCGTAAAACCGCTGGAACCGCCGCCGGGCCGGGGCGATCCCTGCCGTCGGCTGCCGCAAACGCTGGAAGACGCTGGCGACCGGATCGGTCATCAGAGGATCGGCGGCAGCGCGTCCGCATCAAACGCCTCGTCCGGGGCCGCCTTCACCCGAGTCAGGTCGTGGGAGTAGTTCTGCGTCCGGCTCTCGCCGCCCACATGCAAGCCCACGAGCCGAACAGGGCCATGCAGCGCGACGATCGCCGAACCGGAGTTGCCGCGCATGGTCGTGGCGTCATGGGTGAAGGTCCATCCTGTCGGGTCGGTCTGGACCTGGCCCGGACGGCTCATCACGAAGCCCGGGCTGATGTATTTGACCCCGTAGACGTCGCCATAAATCTCCTCGATCCGGGCCCAGAATCTGTCCTCGTCGTTCATCTGCTCGGGCCGGGCGGGTTCGGCGGGATAGCCTGCCAAAAGAAGCTTCGACAGGTCGGGGTCGTCCAACCCCTCCATCCGGTCGACGGGCACGGCGGGCGGCGCAGATCCGGTGCCATTGTCGGGCGACATCTCGAACACCGCTAGATCCAGCTTCGACAGGTCGATGAACCGCCCGACGCGCCGCGCGCCCGCCGTGACCACGTCGCCCAGGGCGAACCGCGCCGCGTCGTTCTTCGCCTCCGGATCGAAGATGATCGAAGCCGGGCGGCGGGGCCGGAACCGCTGGTGTCCGGGCGGGCCGGGCAATTGGTCCACGAAGGAATCCAGCACATGCCGGTTTGTGATCACCCGATCATCGGCGATCCGGTAGCCGGTCCCCGCATGCACCCACTTGCCTGGCACGACCTCCACGTCGATGCGCCCCACCGCCCGCACATGGCGGCGCCACCGATTGCGGATCGGGCGCAGGGTTGCCGCCCAATCGCCGATCAGCGGGTCGTCCAATTCGTCCCCGGTGACCCGCAAGGCGGGGCGACCCGTCAGCCGAACCAACGCTTCCAGCACGGCGCGCGCGCGGGCGTCCCCCAGTCGGTCGGCCGCGTCGTCGCGCATCAGATCGTCGACCACCGGGGCAATCTTGGCCAGCGCCTCGGCCTGGACGCCCGTATCGACCAGCGCCGGACGGGCGGTGGCCCGGTGGGACAGGGCCGCTTCAGCTTGATCCAGGATCGCCCGGCTGCCTTCTGATTTGAGCCGTGCTAAGGCGCCGGCCTCGTCCAAGGTTTCCGCGCTTTCCAAGC
>JBCCCB010000015.1:0-29270 GCA_039033775.1 Pseudomonadota bacterium
CACCGCCGCGCTGGAAGAAACCTGGGCCCTGCCGGGCGAAGCCATGCGCTATGTCTCCATGGACACCCATGTGGTCGGCATGGTGCTGCGCGGCGCCACCGGCCGCAGCATCCCAGACCTGGTGGCCGAAAAACTGGCCGGTCCCATGGGCCTCGGGCCCGCCTATTACCTGACCGACGAAACCGGCGTCGCCTTCGTGCTAGGCGGGCTCAACATGTCCACCCGCGACTTCGCCAAGATCGGGCAATTGGTCCTGGATGGCGGCCGCGTGGGCGACCGGCAGGTCGTTCCGGAAGCCTGGATCGAGGTTTCGACCGCACCCTCGGCCACCACGCCGCCGGACCGGATGCGGTACGGCTACCAATGGTGGATGCCCGCCGACATGCGCCCGGGCGAGGTCATGGCCCAGGGCGTCTACGGCCAGTTCGTCTATATCGACCGCAGCCGCAACGTCGTGATCGCCATGAACGCCGCCGACCGGGCCTTCAACGGCGCCGGGGTCCGCAATGGCAACATCGCCATGTTCCGCAAGATCGCCGCGTCAACGGATCCTTAACCGCTCCGCCCGATACCTCCTCCCGCCGCGGCATTCGGGGCGGGTCTGGCAGCCCGTCCTACAAGACGACCAGAACGGCTCCTTCCCCCGTGGTGACGCGCGGGGCCGGGGTCGGGCCCGATCCCATGCGTCTTTCGAGGCGCGACGTCCGGAGCCGTTCGCCCAACCCACGGGCGGCGCCGCCTCCTTCCCAGGCCGAGACACCGGTCCCCCAAACCCGAGGCGACCCACCGATCCGCCCCCAGCGGATCCCTTGCCGACCTATGGGCCGCGCGGACCACCGCCGCTCGTCGGAGCCCCGGACTTTCTTGGAAAGCTATGGCCGAGATCTTCGCGACGATTTTGCGCCGCCCCGGTACGACCGGACGGCACGCAGGCCCTGTGCGGGGCCTCCCCGCGCCCTATCCTGCATCCGCAGGAGGCGATCCCATGTCCGATCCCGAAACCAGACCGGCCCGCAACGTCCTGGGCAAGACGCTCGAAAGTTGCTCGACCGATCCCATGACCGGCTTCTTCCGCGATGGCTGCTGCAATACCGGCCCCATGGATGCCGGCGTGCATACCGTCTGCGCCGTGATGACGGCCGAATTCCTGGCCCATTCCAAATATCTCGGCAACGACCTCAGCACCCCGCGCCCCGAATACCGCTTTCCCGGCCTGAAGCCCGGCGATCGCTGGTGCCTCTGCGCCGCCCGGTTCCTCCAAGCGCATGACGAGGGCGTCGCCCCGCAGGTTCACTTGGCGGCAACCCATGAGAAGACCCTCGACATCGTGCCCCGCGCCGTGCTCGACCTCTACGCCGAGGACTGAGCCCCGGAGACCCCCATGACGCCGATCCTGCCATGATCCGCTGGCTCCGCCGCGTCGCGCTCACCCTCGTGGCCTTCTACCTGGTTGCGCTCGGCACGCTCTACGCCGCCCAGGACAGTCTGATCTTCCCCGGATGGGACGGCCCCTCGCCGCAGATGGTGGCGACCGTTCCCGGCATCGCCGAAGTCGCTGTCCCAGGCCCCGACGGCGTATCCTTGCGCGGCTGGTATCGCCCCGCCGATCCGGATCAGCCGACGATCATCTTCTTCCACGGCAATGCCGGCTTTCAATGGCACAAGCTGCCACCACTGGCGGCGCGGGGCTACGGCCTTCTGCTGGTCTCCTATCGCGGCTTCTCCGGCAATCCCGGCACGCCCAGCGAAGCTGGCCTGATGGCCGATGCCAGGTCGACGCTGGCCCATGCCGCCGCCTTGGGCATCGCGCCCTCGGAGACGGTTCTCTATGGTGAATCCCTCGGCACCGGCGTCGCCGCCCGCATGGCATTGGAGCCCGGCGCCTGGCGCGCCCTGATCCTCGACGCGCCTTACACGTCCATAGCGGAACGCGCGGCGGAAATGTACCCGATCTTCCCCATCCGCACGATGATTCAGGCCGAGTTCGACACCCTGTCGATCATCGACCGGATCGACACGCCGCTCCTGATCTTGCACGGCACCGATGATTTCGTGATCCCCGTCGACCACGGGCGCACCTTGCTGGCCGCGGCGGCCGACCCAAAAGACGCCATCTGGATCGAAGGCGGCAGCCACTTCCTGCCGCCAGCCGTCATCGCCGACGGCATCGCCGCGTTCCTGACCCGGACACCGCCGGTCTAGGGCATTTCGTCCAAACTCCGCCTCGGACTTGCGCGCCCACACGGACCCGATATGGCCCCTTGTCCGGCCATCCCGGGAGCTCAGCCTCCAGACGACGCCAACCAACGCTCACCCCATGGCAGCGGGGCGCCCCGGAACATGTCCGTCTCAACCGATCCGCCAAATCATGGAAATTCCACGTTTACCTTAGCGCGCCCACCCCATCACTGGTCCAAAAATACGCAAATCCCGCCGGCGCAACCCGCACCGCCCCGGACATGGCGCGAAGACCTCTTCCCCAAGCGCTGAAAAGCCGCCCCGCTTGCTGGGCGGCTCTCTGGACCCGTCGAAAGGGCCGCTCAGGTCTCCCCGGGCGGCCCCCTCCTCAGTCGCGCAGCTTCACCAGATCGCCCAGCAACCCCGCCGTCCCGTTATGGACGGTCAGCGTGCCGACCCGATCGGCGACCGACTCGAGCGCCTCCAGCTCCTTCAGGCGCAACATGACGGGGTTGTCCGCCATGACCTTCGCCTGGTTGAGCAACGCCCGCGTCGCCTCCGCCTCCTGGCGGCGGTGCACGGTCGCGGCCTCGGCCTCCTTCTCGGCGGCAACCACCGCCGTCAGGATGTCGCGCATGTCGCCGGGCAGGATCACGTCGCGAAGCGCGATCTCCCCCACCTCGACCCCCAGCGCGGTCATGTCGGTGCGCACGGCCTCGGCCGTCTCGGCATCGAACACGACCTTGTCCGCCAGGAGTTGGTCCAGCGTCCGCGTCCCCACCACACGCCGCAAGGCGAGTTGCAGGGCCCGGTGCAGCACCGCCTCCCAGTCATGGGCGGCGGAGACGGCCGTCGCGGCATCCGTCACGCGGTACTCGGCGGTCAGGTTCACCCGCAACGTCACGCGGTCCTTGGTCAGCACCTCCTGCCCCGTCACGTCGTGGACGCGCCGGCGCAAGTCGATGGTGCGCAAGGTCAGCCCGCCATCGCGGGGCCGCGCCCAATGCCGCCCAGGCGCCAATTCGGCCACCTGCGTGCGCCCGTCCATCAGGAACCCGCGATGCCCGTCGGGCACGTCGAGCTGCGTCAGGCCCAGCGCCGTGGCGGTCACCGACCGGCGTGCCGCCAGTCGATCCCCCAACTCGTCGGGCAGAAGGACACCGGCGACCAACCGATGACGCTCCTCGCCCCAGGGCCCGGCCTCGGTCCAGAGAACACGGGTGCCAAGGGGCGCGATCGTCATGACGGGCCGATCCTCGCGCAGAACGACGACCATCTCGGCCTCACCCGCCCGGATCTCGGTCAGGTGCGTCTCCGCAAGCGCCGGCAAGACCTTCCGCAGCAAGCGGATATGGGCGGGCTGCACCTGAGGCGTGCTCAGGTCGACCCGCTCGAGCCGGTCGCCGTCGCAGTTCAGCCGGTGTTCGCCAGCCGTCCGCACGTCGGTCAGTTGCCCCTTCCGGAAGAGCAGCCCCAGCTGTCCCTCGGTCACGGTCTCCCGGCGGGTGCCGGTCAGGATATCTGTCAATCGCGTCGTCATGGTCGTGTCTCCTTCGAGAATGGGTCTCCTTGGTTTCGGTGGGTTGAAGGCCGGAACTCCGGCGGTGATCCGTCTCGCGGGACGGAATGGGAATGAGGTGGGCGCCGACGACCCCGCTGACGCGGCCCGAGGCGGCCTCGGGGGGAGCGGCGCCCGGCGGTCCGCGGCGGGGTCCGACCGACAGGTCACACCCAGGCCGCCGACCGGCGAATGCATCACCCCGCTCAGGCGGCCCGAGGCCGTGGCGGAGACGGGGGACCAGGGACCGAAGCCCCCGGGCCAGCGCCCCCGCGAAGGGCCGCCGGTCACCCGGATATGTGCCGCTTTCGCGGCAGAGAGGAGTCGAACCTCAGGGCCTTACAGGCCTCTACCGTGTGCGACGGGATTCGAACCCGCTACAGCTGGATTAGATGTCCAGTGCTCTACCAGATGAGCTACGCTATGGTCGGCATGGCGGGATTCGAACCCACGGCCTCCCGGTGGCGACCGGGCGCTCTGCCTCTGAGCTACATGTCGTCCCACTCCTCGCCACCGGCCCCGGCATACGGCGCGCGCAGGGCACGCCCGCACCGCCCGAGGCCCTGGATCACAGCGGCACCTCGTCGCGTTGGGGTCCGATCCGATTGGAGCGGGAGGCGGGCTTTAGGACGGGTTCGGGATTCGCTGAACCGGGAAAATTCCAGGGCATCACGACCGTGGCAAATCAGCCACGGTCCGGGGTCGCGCCACCTTGCCGGGGCATCAGAGCCTCGCCCATCAGTTCCTCTACGAAATGGCTCACCAATTGCGCCCGGCTCGCCACGCCCGCCTTGCGATAGACCGCCGCGCTCTGGGCCTTGATCGTGCCTTCCGACGTGCCGCGAAGATTGGCGATTTCGGTCAAGGTCATCCCCTTCACCGCGAACAGGGCCACATCCCGCTCTGCCGGCGTCAATTTCCATTCCTTGAACCGCCGTTCGAGCAATTCGGCAAAGGCCCCCGACGCCGCCCGCAGCTGATCTTCGACGCGCCGCCGCCGCGCATCCGACCGGCGCAGAGCGACGACCCCCATGCCGGCCCCCGTCACCAAGCCCAAAGCCGCGCCGATCTCGATCATCTCGCGCACTTCCCAGGCGATGGGCACGCTGCGCAGCCCGAGGACCGAGGCCGCGATATCCGACAGAACCACCGTGGCGCAGACGACCTGCAGGCCAAGGACGACCAGGATGATGCGATCGCCACTCATGACGGCGCCCTAATCGTCGTCATCGTCGTCGCCATCATCGTCGCCGCCATCGTCGTCATCGTCGTCATCGTCGTCGTCATCATCGTCGTCGGACCCGCCACCGCCCGATCCTGCAGTCCCCCCGCGATCGGCCCCATCGTCATCGGCCGGTCCGATCAGTCGCGTGCGCGGAACGCTCGAGAAATCCCGCAAGATCTCACCCGTGGCCCGGTTGAGGATGATTTCGCGCTGTTCCCCGGGACGTTCCGCCAAGATCCGAATGCGCCCCAGCAATGTCCGCGAGACGCGAATCGACCCATAGCCCTGGGCGCGAAGCTGGCGCACGACCGACTCCTGAGAGGCCGCCAGCACAGGCGCGGCAGCCACAAGAGCTGCGGCTGCCGCGAATAAGAAATGTCGTCGGTTCATCAATCCCCGTTCGCCTTTCCGGCCGGGTTAAACGGCCCAAAGGCCGCCTGCCCGCTCAGCCTGATCGACGACGCTCAGTCGTCGTCATAGTCGTCATAATCATCGTCATCGTCGTCATAATCATCATCGTCGTCATCGCGGTCATACTCGTCGCGATCATCGTCCCAGCCGCCATCGTCGCGATCATCATAATCATCGTCATCATAATCGTCGTCGTCATCGTCATAATCGTCGTCATACCGCGCCTGACGCTCGCGATGCCGGTCATCCCGCAAACCGCCAAGGTTGGACCAGAACCCGCCCCGGTCACCGCTCCCGATCAAGATGATTTCGCCTGCGCCGCCGATCAGCGCCGGCCCCGAAAGACTGCTGGTGCTCCGGGCCTCTCCGGCCAAAGCGGTGGAGGCCGTCAGCAGGAAAGCCGTCGAAACGAGAGTGATCGTCTTGGTCATTGCATCGTCCTTTCTCAGATCGCGCCACGGCGACCATCGCCGCAGCTTGGACCTGAGAAAGCGGGAAATTCGGCCCGCTGACAGACGATTGAAGTTTAGATCGGGCCGCGTAAACCCTTCGCAAAGCCATCTAAACCTGGGTTTATGAAGGATCCGTTGACGGTGGGTCGACCTTGGGGCGGATCACCATGGTCCGTTTCGCATCACAAGCCGTACAGAACCCGGCCGTCTGGCTGGTCCCGGTGGCGCGCCAGCGCAATCCCCCGGCCTCCCACAGATCCTTGGATCGGTCGCAGGTCTGACAGGCCACTTCCCAGCGGCGCGTCTCGGCTTCCAGGTCGGACAGCCACCTGGCCGGCAGAACCGCGCGCAGCAATTTCTGGGCCGGGCTCACAGGACCTCGCCCATCTCCCAGCCCAGGGCGCGGGCGGCGGTGAAGATGTCCTTGTCGCCCCGTCCGCACATGTTCATGCAGATCAGGTGATCGGCCGGCAGGTCGGGGGCGATCTTCGTCACATGGGCCAAGGCATGGCTCGGCTCCAACGCCGGAATGATCCCCTCCATCTCGCAGCAGAGCTGGAACGCCTCGAGCGCCTCCTTGTCGGTGATCGAGACGTATTGCGCCCGACCGATATCGTGCAGCCAGGAATGTTCCGGCCCGATCCCGGGATAGTCGAGGCCCGCGCTGATGGAATGGCCCTCCAGGATCTGGCCATCGTCGTCCTGCAACAGATACGTCCGGTTGCCATGCAGCACGCCAGGCCGCCCGCCGGTAAGCGAAGCGCAATGCTCCATCTTCTCGTCCACGCCCTTGCCCCCGGCTTCCACCCCGATGATCGACACGTCGCTATCGTCGAGGAACGGATAGAACAGCCCCATGGCGTTCGACCCGCCGCCGATGGCGGCGATGATCGTGTCGGGCAGGCGGCCTTCGGCGGCCATCATCTGTTCCTTGGCTTCCTTGCCGATGATGGCCTGGAAGTCGCGGACCATGGCCGGATAGGGGTGCGGCCCGGCGACGGTTCCGATGCAGTAGAACGTGTCGGCCACGTTGGTCACCCAATCGCGCAGCGCGTCGTTCATGGCATCTTTCAGCGTCCCCCGGCCGGAGGTCACCGGGATCACCTCGGCCCCCAACAGTTTCATGCGGAAGACGTTTGGGCTTTGCCGCTCCACATCCGTCGCGCCCATGTAAACAACACATTTGAGCCCGAACTTCGCGCAGACCGTCGCCGTCGCCACGCCATGCTGCCCTGCCCCGGTCTCGGCGATGATCCGGGTCTTGCCCATGCGCCGCGCCAGGATGATCTGGCCAAGCACGTTGTTGATCTTGTGCGCGCCCGTATGGTTCAGTTCGTCGCGTTTAAGGTAGATCTTGGCGCCGCCCAGCCGCTCGGTCAGCCGCTCGGCGAAATAGAGCGGGCTCGGCCTCCCGACGTAATGGGTCCAGAGGTCGTGCATCTCGGCCCAGAAGCTCTCGTCGGTCTTGGCATGCTCGTATTGCCGCTCCAGCTCGAGGATCAGCGGCATGAGCGTCTCGGACACGAAGCGGCCGCCGAACTTGCCGAAGCGGCCGTTCTCGTCCGGGCCGGTCATGAAAGAATTGAGCAGATCGTCGGGCATCGCGGGCCTCCCTCGCAGGTCGGGGTTGTCTAGCGGCATCGGTCGGGGTGGAAAACTCTTACTTTAAGACTTTTCAACGCAGGGAGAGACCAATGGGCGAAACTTACGAATACGAGGCCGACAGCACCCGTATGGTCGGCTACCGCGCGCGGCCCGACGCCCCGAACGGCGCGGGTCTGGTGCTCGCGCCCGCCTTCGCCGGGCTGCGCGACTTCGAGATGGCGCAAGCCGACCGGTTCGCCGGCCTCGGCTATGACGTCTTGGCGGCGGATTACTACGGCGACGGATGGCGCACGGACGACCGGAACGATGCCGCGGCGCGGATGGCCGAGTTGCAGAACGACCGCCCGCGCCTGTTGCGCCGGATGAAGGGCGCCTTAGCGCAGATGGAGACGGCGAAGATCGGCGCCTTCGGCTTCTGCTTCGGGGGCAAAGCGGTGATCGACTTGGCCCGGGCGGGCGACACGGACGGCGTCGTCTCGCTGCATGGCATCTATGATCAGCCGCCTTTAGAGACACGGGCCATGCCGCCGGTCCTGCTCTGCCACGGCTGGCAGGACCCGCTGGCCGACCCGGAGGCCTTCGCGGCCATGGCGGCGGAGTTGGAGGCCCATTGCCCCGACTGGCACGCCCTGGCCTTGGGCGGGACGGGACATGCCTTCACCAACCCGGCGCAGGCGGGCAGCGTGCCGGGCATGGGCTATGTCGAGGCGTCGGCCCGGCGAAGCTGGCGGGCGGTGGAAGCGTTCTTCGCAGACATCCTTCTGGCCTGATCCGGGATCAGCCCCGGCGCCAGCGGACGACGCCCCATATCAGCAGCGCGAGGTAAAGGAAGGTGCAGCCGACGTGAAAGACCCAGATCCGGGTCAGCATAAGTCCGATCACGACAGCCGCTGCCAGGAGCACGTAGACCGCATTGTCCCGGCTGATCTTCATGGCCTTCAACGAGATCGTCGGGAACCGCGCGATCATCAGCCCGCCCACCATCAGGGCCCAGGCGGCGATCAGCCAATCCGCCTCGCGGGGGTCCCAAAGACCCGACAGGTACAGCGTCACCGGAAAGATGCCCAGCATGGCGCCCGCGGGCGCCGGCACCCCGGTGAAGGCGCCCTTGTCGTTCGTCTCGGCCTTCGCGGCGACGTTGAACCGCGCGAGCCGCAGGCAGCAGCAGATGGCGAAGACCAGCGCCGCGATCCAACCCATCCCGGCCAGGCCCTCCAGCCCGAAATGGTAGACCAGAAGCGCGGGCGCCACGCCGAAGCAGACGAAATCCGACAGCGAGTCGAGTTCGGCCCCGAAGGGCGACGCAGCATTCAGACGGCGGGCGATCAGGCCGTCCATGCCGTCGACCAAAGCGGCGAGGATCAGGAGGCCCGCGGCCAGTTCGAACCGGTCGTCGAAGGTGAAGCGGATCGAGGTCAGGCCGAAGCAGAGCCCCAGGATCGTCACCAGGTTCGGCAGCAGCCAGACCAGCGGCAAGCGGCGTTCATTGGCCTCCGGCTCCGGCGGGGTGCCATCCATCAGGCCGCCCTCGCCAAGGCCGGGACGTCGTTCCCGAACTGGGCCAGAACCGTCTCGCCCGCGATCATGCGCTGGCCGATGGACACGCGCGGCGCCGTGCCCTCGGGCAGATACACGTCCAGGCGCGACCCGAAGCGGATGATGCCAAAGCGCTCGCCCCGCTCCAACACGGCGCCTTCGGACACTTCGCAGAGGATGCGGCGCGCCACCAATCCGGCAATCTGCACGCAGCCGATCTTCACGCCATCGTCCATGGTGAAGACCAGGCCATTGCGCTCGTTCTCCTCAGACGCCTTGTCCAGTTCCGCCGACAGGAACTTGCCGGGCCGGTAGGCGATGGCCGTCACCTCGCCCGCCACGGGCGCACGGTTCACGTGGCAATCGAAGACCGACATGAAGACCGATACCCGGGTCAGGGGCGCCTCGCCCAAGCCCAGCTCGGACGGCGGCACGGCGGGCTCGATCAGGGATACCTCGCCATCGGCGGGCGATACGATCAGGGCGTCATCCATGGGCGTCACGCGCACCGGATCGCGGAAGAAGTAGTAGCACCAAATCGTCAGGGCCAGGCCGATCACGCCCAGCGGCTCCCACAGCAGGAACAACAGCAGCGTGCCCACACCGAAGGCCGCAATGAATTTCGGCCCCTCCTTGTGGAGCGGTTTGATGACGGTGCCGATCAGGCTGACGGACATGGGATGCCTTTCCAAGGGTGGACCGGCACTTAGCGCGCCGCGCGCCCCGGGTCCAGTTGCCGAAAAGCGGGGCGCCGGGCGCGCGCCTTTGGGTGAGGCCGGCCGGGCCCGCGCGTCAGCGCCCCAGCAGCAGGTCGATCAATTCGTTCTCCACCCGCTCGCGGATCACATCTTCGACCGGCCGCTCGTCCAGCACCTCGGGCGCCACATCCAATTCCTCGGCCACGCGATCGCGCAGGCGGTCGGCTTGCTGGCGCAGTTCGTCCTCGGCGCGGGCGCGCAGCGCCTCGGCTTCCTCGCGGGCGCGGGATTCCAACGCGCGCCGCTCCTCCTCAAGCCGCTGGCGGCCAAGCCATTCCAGATCGGGCCGGATGTCCGGGTCGTCCCAGGGACCGCGGATGACCACCGGCACCGTCACCTCGGGATTGCGAAGCGTGGGCACCAGCCGCCAGTCCAGCGTCTGCGCGCCCAGATCCACCGTTCCCGACCCGGTCGAGGTCAGCAGCGGCGCCTCCAGGCTCATCTCGCCCGTGCCCACGCCGTCTACCACGTCCAGCGTGGCCGTGGCCCCGTCGAATACCGTCGCCGCCCCCTCGCCCCGGTGGGACAGGTCCAAGGTCCGGATCATGCCCGCCAGGTCGAGCCCCTCGATCTGGCCCGGTCCCAGGGTTAGGGACAAGCTGCCCTCCAGGCTCTCGACCAAGGCCAGTGCCGTGTTGCCGACGCCCAGCAGCCGCAGGGTCGCGTCGGCCTGGCCCAGCAACCGGTCCCAATCGGCGAATTCCGTCAGAAGCGGCTGCATCTGAAGCCCGACGAGATCCAGCGTCGCCCGCGCCGACAACCCGCCGCGCCCGTTCACCACCACGTCGCCGGTGACCAACCCGCCATAGGCGACCAGCGGTTGCAGGGTGATCACCGCGCGGCCCCGGTCCAAAGCGATCTTGGCACGGACCTCGTCCAAGGTGGCATCGCCCAGAATGATCGGCCCGGTCGACAGCGTCACATCGGCATCGGCGACGAACAGGCCCGAGACGTCGATCTCCTCGCGCCCCCAGCCGGTTTCGGAAACCAGGGCCGTCTCGCCGCCCTGCCCCTTGCGGCTGATGCTGGTCAGGTCCAGCGATTCGGCGGCCAGGTTGGCCGTGACCATCGGCCGTTCGCCCGTCGGATCCACGTCGATGGCACCCGACAGGCGGTTGCCGTCCAGATCGGCCACGATGTCGCGCAGATGGATGGTGCCCGCGGGCGCGAGCGTCACGGCGGCGGTGACATCGACCGACTCCGACCCCAGTCCGGCGGGCAGATCCGGCGGGGCCACGCCGAAGGCCTGCAACAGGGCGAAGCGGTCCGAGGACACGGCGCTGGCCCGCCCCTCGAAGGCGGCCGGGTCGAGATCGACACGGCCCTCCAGCGACAACCGGGTGCCGCCAGAGGCGACCTCGGCCGTCACCGGCGCCAGCGTGCCCGCCAACAGGTCGCCCATGCGGTCGACCTGGGCGTCCAGCGACACCGCCTGCCCGCCGATCAGGGCCGAGCCGCTGACGTCCAGCTCGCCCGCCGGATCGGGCAGGCGCGCCTCCAGATCGACGGCGCGCAACTGCCAATCGGATCCGCTTCCGCGATCTTGGAAGTTGATCTCAGCACCGTTCAGCAACGCATATTCGATGGGGAGCGGGCCGGACGGCGCATCATCAGCGCCGTCCCCCGCGCCGTTACCGCCGCCGCCGATCAAGTCCCAGCTTTCCGCCCCGCCGGCGTCGCGCACCAGGGTCAGGACGGCTTCGCGCACCTCCAACCGTTCGATCCGGACCTCGCCGCCGAACAGGACCGAAAGCGGCACCCCCACTTCGACCGATCCGGCCTGCAGCAAGGGCGCCGATCCGGCCCAATCGGGGTTCGCGACCGTCACGTCCTGCACCCGTACGCCCGTGCGAGGCCAGAGTGTGGCCCGGACCGGTCCCTCGATCGTCAACGTGCGGCCCGTCGCCGCCTTGAACCGGTCGGCGGCCAGGCCCGCGATCCGCTCGGCCGGGACCAGCAGGAATGCCCCAACGGCAACCACGACCAGAACGACCAGCGTTCCGACGATGCGGATGATCCATCTCATGATCCGACCCCCTTTGCGCCACAAAGGCGCGGCTGACGCCGAGTTGCAACTGCGATCACGAAGAGTTTGCGCCCTTTGCACCTGGGTCGGGATCGGCCTATCTGCCGCACATGTCGCAGAACCCGCCCGACCTCCGCCCCGATCTCGCGCCGCGTGCCGTCCTGACGGGCGAGGCCCGCCCCGGCCAACCCCGTATCGGCATGGTTAGCCTAGGCTGTCCGAAAGCTTTGGTCGACAGCGAGCGCATCCTGACCCGCCTGCGCGCGGAAGGCTACGCCATCTCGCCCGATTATCAGGGCGCCGAGGCGGTCATCGTCAATACCTGCGGGTTCCTCGATTCGGCGAAGGCGGAAAGCCTGGATGCCATCGGCGAGGCCCTGCGCGAAAACGGGCGGGTGATCGTCACCGGCTGCCTGGGGGCCGAACCCGATTACATCACCGGCGCCCATCCCAAGGTTCTGGCCGTGACGGGTCCGCACCAATACGAACAGGTCCTCGATGCGGTGCACAGCGCCGTTCCCCCCAGCCCGGACCCGTTCGTGGACCTGCTGCCGGCGTCCGGCATCCGACTGACGCCGCGCCATTTCGCCTATCTGAAGATTTCCGAAGGCTGCAATCACAAGTGCAAGTTCTGCATCATCCCGTCCATGCGCGGCCGCCTCGCCTCGCGCCCCCACGCGGCGGTGATGCGCGAGGCCGAGAAGCTGGTCGAGGCAGGGACGCGCGAATTGCTGGTCATCAGCCAGGATACCTCCGCCTACGGCACCGACCGGGGCGAGGCGCGGGGCATCGTCCCCCTGGCCCGGGACCTGGGCAGCTTGGGCGCCTGGATCCGCCTGCATTACGTCTACCCCTACCCGTTCGTGCGCGATCTGGTGCCGCTGATGGCGGACGGCGCGCTGCTGCCCTATCTGGACGTGCCGTTCCAGCACGCCCATCCCGACACGCTGCGCCGCATGGCCCGGCCGGCCGCGGCCGAGAAGACCCTGGACCGCATCGCCGAATGGCGCGCGATCCGGCCCGACATCACTCTGCGGTCCACCTTCATTGTCGGCTATCCCGGCGAGACCGAGGCCGAGTTCCAGACCCTGCTCGACTGGCTGGACGAAGCCCAGTTGGACCGTGTGGGCGCGTTCCAATACGAGAACGTCGCCGGCGCCCGGTCCAATGCCCTGCCCGAGCACGTGCCCGACGACGTCAAGCAGGATCGCTACGCCCGGTTCATGGAGAAGGCCCAGGCCATCTCGGCCGCGAAACTGGCGGCCAAGGTGGGCCGCCGCCTGACGGTGATCGTGGACGAGGTCGACACCGAGGCCGCCACCTGCCGCACGCAAAGCGACGCGCCCGAAATCGACGGCAACCTGTTCGTCGACGAGGGGTTCGAGACGCTGTCGCCCGGCGACCTGGTCGAGGTCGAGGTGGACGAAGCGTCGGATTACGACCTCTGGGGTCGCCTGACGAACGAGCGCGGGTCAGGCAGGTCGCAAACCGCAGCGGCAGGCGGTCCGCGCCGGAGCGAGTAAATCTCTTCCGGATTCGGCGTTCTGAACAACTATCATCCAGGGCGAGCGCGCGGACGACGACCGCCTCTCGCTGACGCCGCACGCGGCCAAGCCCCTTAACCGGCTGTCTTGATCGCCTCCAACATCCGGGCATTGGCGCATTGGCCTGGCACGTCGCGGGGTCGGTCTGCCGGTGTCTCCAGCCAGCGCTGGCAGCCATCGACCCAGCGGCAATCGCGGCAGCGGGTCACGGCTTCGGCCCAATCCTCGGGTCCGATCCGCCCCGCGTCAAAGGCCAGCACGGGATCGGCCCCGGTCTCAGCGGCCATATTGCGCAGCAACATCAGATGCGTTCGGGTATCCCCCAGGGGATGCGGTCGGGTCATGGCAGAAGTCCGTTACGCGCCTGCTATGGGCCCGTCCGGGATGTCCCGCCTTGATCCAGCGCAAAGCGATGGCCGGGCCCGGTACGATCAGCCCACAGACCTTTGCAGCTCCTCGCCCAGCGCCTCGACCTCCACATCCTCGGCGGTGGGCCGATCCGGCCGGACTTGCGGGGCGGGGCGGCGCCAGGGGGTCAGGGTCTGGTCGATCTCGCGGTAGAAGGCTGGGACGACCCGCTCGAGATCGGTGATGAAATTGCCGACCTGGCCGAACCGTGCCCCGAGCCTGTGACTGGCCAAGACATGGAAGCGGGTCACCTGCTGGCTGTCCTTTCCCTCCTGCACCCTATCCGGTGACGCCCGCAGGATCGCCAGGGGATGCTGTGTCGTCGCGCTCTTGCCCGGCCAGGTGCAGCGGACGTGATAATCGTTCGACGTCTCGACCGAGATCTGGCGGAGCAGCCAATTCAGCCGGGCCTTGGAAGACACGCGGTCCTCGGGCGCCCGGACGGTCATTCCGACTTCCACGACCCGCCCTCGCAAATCCACGACCACGTCCATCGGACCGGCCGCGTCCGGGATATCGAACGACGCCCTAAGGCATTGCGTCTCGCGCAGATCGGCGAACTGCGCCTTTTGCCGGGCGGCCGGGTCCGACGCGATCGCCCGCGGCAGGCGTTCGCGCACGGCCGTCCCCGTCTGCCGCGATAGAATCAGAGCCAGGTCCCGCGTCTCCTGATGCCAAGCATCCACGACGGCGACGGCTTCGGGGCTGCGGGTGGGGACGCTGCCGCCGGCCGAGATCAACCGGTTCAGCTCGGTCCAGTCCGGCGGCATCCGGTCAAAGCCACGCACACCGGCGCTTTCATGGCTGAGGAACCGCAGCAACTCGTCCAGCAACACCGCCTGATCGGCATCGGCGACGCCGTCAGCGCCGCGCAGCAGGTCGGCCTGGGTCAGGATGTACATCCAGGACCAGTGGAAGACCGGGACGGGTCCGGCCTTCTTGCGAACCTCCGGCAGCGGATGGAGCTGCGGCCCGGTGGCGAACTGGTTCGAGATCGTCAGGACCGCGTCGATCCCGGTCTCCTTCGCGAGTTTGCGATATCGCTCGACCTGATCGACCGCGAGATCGGCCTTCCCGACCTTCGCCTCGACCAGGATCCTGTATTCGGACTTTCCCTTGCGCACGACGATCAGGCCGTCGGGCCGGTCGCCCTTCGCATCGTCCCCCGCAAGGACGATTTCGGTCCAACACTCGATGCGCCCGCGCACGCCGATCGTCTGGCCGACAGATGTCATCATGACCTGCGCGAACTCGTCTATGCGCGACAAACAGGCGAGGAGGATCGACGTCGTCCGGCCTTCCTTGGATGTGACGGCAAGGACAGGGAAGAGCCGGGCGGCGTCTCCCTGCTTCAAGTAATCCGGTATCTGCATGGTCGCTCCCGTTTGGATCAACCCCCCGGGTAAGTGGTCGCCGACCAAGCCGTCATTCGTCAAGGATTTCCCCCAGATGCCGGGCCACCCAACCGCGGGGGATCAGGTGGCTGGCGTCATGGACGTCCATGGTCACCAGGGCGCCGGCGCAGTCCCATTCGTGGCGCGTATGGGTCAGCCACTCGACGGCGGACCACTCGAACTGGCGCGCCTCGGGGTCGCAATCCAGCAAGTCCTGCCAGAGACCCACCGCCGCCGTGGTCTCGCCATTGGGGCCATAGGGGAAATCCAGCACGGTATCCGTCGTGCCGTGCACATGGCTGATGCGCGCCGGGCGGCCGTCGCAGGGTATGCCCGGCGGGAAGGCCCCTGCGATCAGCAGAACCGCATCCAATGACAGCGACGTCTCGCAGGCGAAGCGTGCGGCCATCAGCGCGCCCCAGGAATAGCCCGACACGATGAGCGGGCCGGAGGTCGGATATCGCGCCGCTACGTCGGCCAACACCGCCTCGGCAAACGGCGTGTCGCGCGAGCCGGGGCGCCGGAAATCCCAGGTCCGGCCCAATCCATCGGGTGCCACGAATAGCACGCCCGCCTGCGCCGCAGCGCCGCCGGTGCGGGGTGACTGGATCGGCACTTCGCCCTGACGGCCCCAGCCATGAAAATGCAGTTGCACCGGCACTGGCGTGACCCCGTCCCAGCCGTCGGGTTCCCGCACGTGATAGGCCCGGTCGCCCAATTCGCAGGGCTCGACGCCGGGACAGGCCCAGGCGGGCGACGAGACGGCAAGGGCCAGGGCCAGGATCACACTGCGCATGGCCGGCAAATTGACCCGATCGCGCCCGGGCGGCCAGTCACGAAACGGTCAGATCGACGTGCCGTCAGGCGGCCACGAAGTCCAGCGCCAACCCGTTCAGGCAATGGCGCTGGCCTGTCGGCTCGGGCCCGTCCTTGAAGATATGGCCGAAATGGCCGCCGCAGCGGGCACAATGCACTTCCAGAACGGGCAAAATGATCGCAATTTCGGTCTTCGTGCCGATGGCCCGATCCGAAACGGGACGCCAGAAACTGGGCCAGCCGGTTCCGCTGTCGTATTTGTGTTCGGACGAATAGGCGCGGTTGCCGCAGGCGGCGCAATGATACATCCCCACCTCCCAGAAATCGTCCAGCGGAGAGGAAAACGGCGGCTCGGTCTCCTCCAGTCGGAGCACGGCGAATTCCTCGGCCGTCAGCCGGTCGGCCCATTCGTCCGCCGACAAGTCCATGGGGAAGTCCGCTTCGCCGGTCGAGGCCGTCGCATTGCCCCCGGACAGCAAGGCGGCCCCGCCGCCGATGAAGAGCGCGGAGGCGCCGAGGCACGATCCGACGAGAAGGTCACGGCGATTGGGCATGGACGAACGGCCTCCCTTTCGACCCGAACGCGATGCCCGGGCGCGAGGTTCCGCATCAGCCGGCCCGACACCCGGCAACGGCGCGCGCTTGGCACGCCCTTCGGTGGCGTCACAGCCCGGCAGCCACCCGGCGCACGGTGGCGATGCGTTCGGCATTGGGCGGATGGGTGCCCAGGAACCGGTCGCCCGGATCGGGGATCCGGGTGAAGAAGGCCGCGCCGCGAACCGGATTGAACCCGGCCCGCGCCGTAATGACGGTGCCCAGCGCATCGGCCTCCAACTCGTGCTCCCTGGAATAGCTGCGCGCGCCGACTTGGGCGCCCGCCCGGCTGATCTGGTTGACCGTATTGGCATCGGCCCCCGCGACCGTGGCGACCAACCCGCCGACCAGCGCCCCGGCCAGGGCCGATTGCTGCTGGCGGGCGATGTGCTGCTGGATATGATGTGCGCCCTCGTGGCCGATGACGAAGGCGATCTCGTCGACGTTGCGGGCATCGGCGATCAGCGCCTGCGTGAAGGTCAGAAGGGGGCGGCCGTTGCGGTCCAGGGACTGGAAGGCGTTCGGCGGGGCATTCGGATTCGGATCGACCCGGATCAGGAAGTCGCAGTTGATGTTCGGGTTCCGCGTGCGGCACATCGATTCGGCTGCCGGTTCGACCCGCGCCACGGCGTTGCGGAAGTTCTGCACCGCCGTGCTGCCGGAGACGCGCGCCGGTTGCGGCCCGGCCGCCACCGGCGCGGGTTGGGGTGCGGGCGCCGGCGCCACGGTCACGCAGCTGGCCACCATCAGGGCACTAAAGAGGGTCAGGGTCTTCCGCAGCATGGCAACTCCCGTCAGTTCGCCTATCTCGTTGGTCGCGAGTATAGGCCGGAGATCGTCGATGTCAGCGCCAGAAGAGACGCGGGTCCTCTATAATGCGGACTGCCCCATATGCCGGTTCGAGATCGACCATTACCGGAAGGTCGCCGACCGCGACGGGCTGCCGGTGCGGTTCGACGACCTGAACGGGCCCGACCGCGCCGCCTGGGGGATCGACGCCGACGACGCCGCCCGACGGCTGCACGTGCTGAAGGACGGACGGGTCCTGTCCGGCTTTCCAGCCTTCCTGGCGCTTTGGTCCGAGATGCCGCGCATGCGGTGGGTCGCCAAGGTCGCGGGCCTGCCGGGGCTGCGGCAGGCCATGGGGCTGCTCTACAACAGGGTCGGGGCGCCGCTGCTGTATCGCATGCATCTGCGGCGACAGGCCCGGGCGGGCGAGGACCGCGCCTGATGTTCTCGGTCGAGCATACCTTCGATGCCACGGTCATCACCCTTGTGGACGAGGGCGAGCCGGGCACCCCCCCGGCCGAGGACGTGGTCGTGTCGGCCTTCGAGGAATGCGTGACGCTGACCCAACTGGACCCGCGCAGTGGCGAGCCGGTGCAGATCACCCTGACCATGGGCCAGGCCCGCGACCTGGCCGCCGCGCTGAACCTGCCCGAAGGCGTCTATCGGCGGCCCTGACGCCATGCTTGCCCTTGCGCACGGGCCGGGCTAGCCCGCTGGCCATGCGGATCATCCGGGATCATCGCGCCGTCCCCGACACGGCTCGCGGCGCGTCGGCCGCCATCGGTAATTTCGACGGGCTGCATCTGGGACACCAGCATGTGCTGGATCTGGCGCGTCGGCCGCAGACCCCGCTTGCCGTCGTCACGTTCGAACCCCATCCCCGCGAGGTCTTCGCCCCCGATGCCCCGCCCTTCCGCCTGATGTCCGCCGAGGCGCGGGCGGACAGATTGGCGCGGCTGGGCGTCGACATCCTGTTCGAATTGCCCTTCACGCAGATCGCACCGCTGACGCCCGAGGCCTTCATGGCCGATGTCCTGGCCGCCGGGCTGGGCCTGTCCCACGTGGTGACCGGCGCTGACTTCCGCTTCGGCAAGGCGCGGGCCGGGGATGTGGAAACCCTGCGCGACGGCGGCGCCCGGCTGGGCTTCGACGTGACGACGGCCGATCTGCTGGGGGGCGACCTACCCGTGTCGTCCACCGCGATCCGCGACGCCCTGGCCGACGGCCGCCCCCGCGACGCCGCCCGGATGCTGGGCCATTGGCACCGCATCGTCGGCCCCGTCCTGCATGGCGAAAAGCGCGGGCGCGAGTTGGGATATCCAACGGCCAATATGGGGCTGGAAGGGCTGCATCTGCCGAAACTGGGCGTCTATGCTGTGCTGGTCGACATCCCCGATGGCCCCGGATCGGGCACCCATCATGGCGTCGCCTCCCTGGGCGTGCGCCCCATGTTCGGCGAGAACCAACCCAATCTGGAAACCTTCCTGTTCGATTTCGACGGCGATCTCTACGACCGCCACCTATCCGTCGCCCTGGTCGACTTCCTGCGCCCCGAGATGACCTTCGACGGGCTCGACGCTCTCATCGCCCAGATGGATGCCGACAGCGCCCAAGCGCGGGCGATCCTGGCCGCGCTCGATGGATGACCCCATCGACCGCGACGGCCTGCGCCCCCGGTTTTGGGAGCGAGGGCTGACGGGGTTGAGCCACAAGGAATGGGAAGCGCTCTGCGATGGCTGCGGCAAGTGCTGCCTGAACAAGCTGGAGGACGACGAGACGGGCGAGGTCGCCCTGACACGGGTAGCCTGCCGGCTGTTCGACGACGGAACCTGCCGGTGCAGCAGCTACGAGGATCGGCTGCGCCATGTGCCCGAATGCGTGGTGCTGACCCCGAAGACCCTGCCGGACGTGGTCTATTTCTTCCCCGAGACCTGCGCCTATCGCCGCCTGCATGAAGGCCGCGCCCTGCCCCATTGGCATCCGCTTCTGACCGGCGATCCGATGTCGCCGCACCTAGCCGGCGCCTCGCTGATGGATGAGACGGTGTCCGAGATGCAGGTGCCGGAAGAAGACTGGGAAGACTTCATCATCGAAGAGCCGACGGGCGGCGCCTGATCCGGCCTCGTCCGTCCGATTGGACGTCCTCGGCCCCTGTCGAAGAGGGCCAATCGGCCCGACGAGACGGCCCCGTCAGTCGAATTTCTTGGATGGCGCCAGCACCACGGCCTCGCCCTTCAGAACCTTCTTGCCGCCCACGGTGCAATGAGTCTCCATGGTCACGCGGCGCTTGCCGATCTCCATGTCCGTCACGGTCACCACCGCTTCGACCAGATCGCCCGGGCGCACCGGGGCCAGGAACTTCAGCGACTGACCCAGATAGACCGTGCCATGGCCCGGCAATTGCTCCCCGATCACCGCCGAGATCAGCCCCGCCGTCAGCATCCCGTGGGCGATCCGGCCCTCGAAGATCGTGTCGCGGGCGTAATCGTCGTCCAGATGGACCGGGTTCCGGTCTGTCGATACCTCGGCGAACAGCTCGATATCGCGGTCCGTCACGATCTTGGTCAGGGACCGGGACATGCCGATCTCGATGTCTTCGATGCAGATCGTTCCGCGGGGGGCGTTGTCCAGCATGGCACTACTCCGGTCGTTACCGAGGCAGATAGCGCAAGCGCTGCGATGCGGCAAGTCATCACGACATTAAATTACACCAAAGTCGAAGATATAGACCGATCGTTACCTTAGTGTTCCGATCACGTAGCGCGGCGCGACCCCATGTGCTTCCAGATAGGCCGACAGCTTGTCGGGATCGGGGTCGCCGCCGACCACCGTCCCCGTCTCTTCCGCGCCCAGGCCGCCGGTCATGAACAGAAAGTCCAGATCCTCGCCCATGGCGCCGGCCGCATCGGTCGCCGGACCGTCCCCCATGGCCAGGATCGACGCATCGGGAACGTCCTTGATCTTGGCCAGCCGCCGTCTAGCTAGGTCATAAATCGGCGGATGGGGCTTGCCGAAATAGAGGCTTTCGCCGCCCATTTCCGTGTAGAGTTGCGCGTAGGCGCCCGCGCACCATTCCCGCCGGTCGCCGCGATCGACCACGATATCGGGATTCGCGCAGAGCAGCTTCAGCCCCCGCGTCTTGGCCGCCAGAAAATCGGCCCGCGCCGTCGACGGATCCGCCAGCGGATCCTCGGGTACCGTGCAGACGATGCCCTCGGCCTGATCCAGGGGCACGCGCTCGATCTCGACCGGGTCGTCGACGATGGCGGGCGGAGTGAAGAACCCCGCCTCCTCGGCGATCCCCATCCCCATATGCCAAACCTTCCGCCCGACGATGCCGCGATACATGGCCGTCCGCGCCGAATCGCCCGAGGTGGCGATGTCATCCCAAGCCCGCTCGTCCACGCCGATCTCGTCGCGCAACTGCGCCGCCACCCCATCGCGCGGGCGGGGCGAATTGGTCAGCAAGATCACGATGCCGCCCTTGTCGCGGTAGTCGATCAACGCGTCCACCGCGCCCGGGAAGGGCCGCACGCCGTCATGCACGCAGCCCCAGAGATCCACGAACATTGCGTCGTACTGGCCCGAGATCTCGGACAGGGATTGGATGATCTGCATGGGGCCTCCGGGCGCTGGTTGCGCCAGACACCTACCGCGCGGTGGCCCGGCGTCCAGCCCCGACGATCAAGCCCCCGTCAGAGACAAGCCCTGGGCTTCGGCCAGGCTGAGATAATTGATGCGGGGCGCACCGAAGCCCGTGCCGCTGGCCACCTGCGGGAACAGCTTACCCATCTCCGCCAGGACGTTGCGGTTCAAGCTGCGCGCCGTGGCGCGGGCCGGATGGTAGCTTTCCACCGGCAGGCCCGAGACCAGCAGCGCCGATTGCCCGGCGCAGGCGATGCCGTAGCAGGCGACCTCGCCCGGGGGGGTGATGGCCGAGACGGAATGCCCGTCCTCGAAAGCCGCGATGGGCGCGAAGGCCAGGCGATCGCCCACCAGCGGCAGGCAGCGCGGGCTGTCGATCAGCACATGGGCATTGGCGCCCAGGACAACGGCCGTGTCGGGGCCGGTGGCGCCGAAGGCATGGGCCGCGACGCGGTAGAAGGTCGGCCGGGCGCCGCCGGGCGCATAGGTGCGGGTGCCGATCCATTCGATCTGGGCGGTGCCGCCGTCGCGGGTGGCAACGCGGTCGCCGGGCATCAAATCTTCGATGGCGATGGGGCCGCGGGGGCCTTGCAGCATGGCGCCGCGGGCCAGGCTGGATACGGCGCCGTCGATTTCGGGCGTGTCCGGCAGGATGCGCCGGTCCCAGACGGGCGCGCCGCGATGGTCGATCCAAGCGAGGTCGTAGGCCGCCTGACCGCGCCCATCGGCCGGCACCCGGTCGGGGCCGGGAACCGGGTTGAAAGGGGCGGAAGGAAGCCGTTGATAGGCAGTCATGGGCGAGGCCGTCCTGGCGTTAGTGGCCCCCACCACTGGGACCCATATCGCCCATTTGACCCCATCCGATCAACAATCATGCCGGAAACAGTCGGTTTCGCATCGTTCCGCCCCTTGTCGCACCGTGCTAGGCCGCCCCCATGATTGATGCCAAGACCCTGCTGCCCGACGCGGCCCGCGCGCTGGAGGCCGAGCGGCCCAAGGCCGCCAAGGACCTGCTGACCCCACTTCTGCTGGCCCGGCCAGACCTGGCGGAGGCGCAGTTCCTGATGGCCCGCGCCCGGGCGGCCCTGGGTGAGGCCGAGGCCGCCTATGCCGCGTTCGATGCTGCCTTGAAGGGCGCGCCGAAGGTCGGCGCGATCTGGTTGGCCCTGGCATTGTTCGCCCATGGGCGGGGCGAGGGGGAGACCGTTCTGCGCCGCGCCAAGGCGGCCGGATTGCCGGCGCCGCTCTTGGCGATGATCGCCGATGCCGCCGCCGGGCGCGGGGCGCGAGCCCAAGGCACGGGCGACGTGCCGCGCAAGGCCGTCCAAGCGCTGGCGCGCGCGGTCGAGGCCCGGGACGTGCAAGCCGCCGCCCGCGCCGAGGCCGCGATCAAGGGCAAGCCGGGGCCGCAAGTCTTGGGCCTGATCGGCCAGGCGCGTCTGCTGCGCGGCGCCGGACCCGAGGCCGAGGCCGCCTTCCGTGCCGGGCTCAAGCAGGTCCCGCCCGCCGCCGATCTGCGCCTGGGGCTGGCCCGCGCCCTGGCGCGCCAGGGCAAGACGATCCCGGCCCTGGCCGAGGCTAGGCGCGCCGCGCTGGCCGCGCCCGCCTGGCCCGACGCGCAACTAACCTTCGCCCGCCTGGCCCTGGCCAGCGGCCTGGCCGACCGCGCACTGGCCGCCGCCGAAGCGGCGCTGGCCCAGGCGCCCAAATCCGACGCGGCCCGCGTCTTGGCCGTGGAAGCCGCGCTGGCCGGCAACCGGGCCACCGACGCCGTGCACCATGCCGAGGTCCTGCGGCCCGGAGCCAAGGACCGCGCCATCCTGCTGGCGCGGGCGCTGACGGCGGCGAGGCGGTCGGACGCGGCCTTGGCCGCCTGGGACGCGGCGGGTGACGACCCGGCCGCGCGCACGGCCCGCGCGCAATTGCTACAATCGCTCGGCCGGACCGAAGAGGCCGAGGCCGCCTTGCGCGACATCCTGTCCCGGACGCCGACCCATGGCCGCGCGGCGCGCGCCTTGGCCTATGGCACGCGCCTGGACGCGGACGACCCGGCCATCCCGGCCATGCAGGCCGCCCTGGCCGGGGCAACGGACGACGACCGGCGGCTGCTGCATTATGCCCTGGCCCGCGCATTGGAACGACACGCCCCGGACGCGGCCGCCGATCACCTGGCCCACGCCAACGCGGCCACGGCCACCCGCTGGCCCCACGATGCCGATGCCGACCGGGCCGACCTGGCCCAAGTCATCGGCCCGGAATGGGCCGCGCTGAAGGACGCCGCGCCGTCCACTTGCCACGCCGCGCCGATCTTCGTGACGGGCCTGCCCCGGTCGGGGACGACGCTGGTCGAGACGATTCTGGCTGCCCACCCGCAGGTGGCTCAAGGTGGGGAACTGGGCGTGCTACGCCGGGCGCTGCTGCCCCTGCGCCAGGCCTTGGCCGAGGGCACGGCACCCGATGCCGAGGCGCTTGCCCGGGCCGGGGAAACTTATGCGGAGGCCGCAGCCCAAGCCGCCGGAGCGCCCGACCCCGCGCTGCGGCTGACCGACAAGTCGATCCATTCCTTTGTGCAATTGGGCGCGATCGCCAAGGTCCTGCCGAAGGCGCATATCGTCGTCGTCCACCGGGATCCGCGCGACACCGGCCTGTCGATCTGGCGCAACGATTTCGCCGACGGCCAGCACCGCTATGCCGCCACGTGGCAGGGCATCGCCGACCATATCGCCTTGTTCCGAGAGGCCGTGGCGTTCTGGCGCGAGGCCCTGCCCGAGAGCAGCTTCCACGAGATCGAATACGAGGCCCTGCTGGCTGAGCCGGAGGCCGAGACCCGCCGCCTGGTCGCCGCTTGCGGCCTGCCCTGGGACGCGGCCTGCTTGTCGTTCCATGAGACGGCGGGCCGGGTGGACACGCTCAGCTTCGCGCAGGTGCGGCGGCCGATCTACACGACGTCGAAGGGGAACTGGCAGAGCGCCGGGACCCAGCTGGACCCGCTGATCGCGGCGCTTCGCGACCGGAGTCTGATCGACTAGGCCGATCAACATTTCCCGACATCGCCCCGGTCTGGGCCGTCATCTTGGGCCTCGACGCGAAAAACTCGACCGTCGGGCTTCCTCGGGTCGAGCCCGAGGATTACGGCGCCCCGTCCGACAGGATCGCAGGCCGCCATCCCCTGCGGGGGACATCGGTCGAGAGCCCGATCACGCCACCCGGACGCAGCGGCGGACCAGGCGTCCGGTCTTACTTCTGGCCCGCCTCCATGGCGTCCAGGCGGGCCTTCAGGGCGTCGTTCTCTTCGCGGGCCTTCTGGGCCATGGCGCGGACGGCGTCGAATTCCTCTCGCGTGACGAAGTCGCGGTCGGCCATCCAGCGGTCCATCATGGACTTCATCGCCGTCTCGGCCTCGGCCCTTGCGCCCTGGGCCACGCCCATCGCGTTGGTCATCAACTGACCGATATCGTCCATGAAGCGGTTGCGGGTCTGCATGTCTCGGGCCTCCGGCGTGCCTGTTTCAATTTCCATATGGCCCGTCGGCGGCCCCTTCTCAAGGTTGACCCCCCATCGGCGCGGGGGCATGTCCCGCCCATGATCGCCGCCATTCCCTTTCCGGACATCTCGCCGGACATCTTCTCGGTCTCGCTGGGGGAGTTCACCTTCGCCCTGCGCTGGTACGCGATGGCCTATATCACCGGCATCGTCGGCGCCTGGCTGATGGCCCGCTGGGCCGCCGGGCGGGCCGCCTTCTGGCCGGGCCGGGGCCCGCTGGCCACCGGTCAGCAGATCGAAGACCTGATGACGTGGGTCGTCATCGGCATCATCGCGGGCGGGCGGCTGGGCTACGTGCTGTTCTACCAGCCCGCCTATTACGCCCAGAACCCCGTCGAGATCCTGTTCATCTGGCAAGGCGGCATGGCGTTTCACGGCGGCGCGCTGCTGACGGGCCTGCTGTTGATCGTCTACGCACGGCGCCACGCCATCCGCGTCCCGTCGCTGCTGGATCTGGCGGCGCTCTGCGCGCCCCTGGGCTTGGGCTTGGGCCGCATCGCCAATTTCATCAATGCCGAGCTTTGGGGCCGCCCGACGGATGTGCCCTGGGGCGTGATCTTCCCAGGCCAGGCGGCGCAGGATTGCGGCCAGGCCATCGACGTGCTCTGCGCGCGCCATCCCAGCCAGCTGTACCAGGCGACGCTGGAGGGGTTGGTGCTGCTGATCCTGGTCTGGACCCTGGCCTTCCGGGGCTGGACCAAGGTGCCGGGCTTCGTCTGTGGTGCCTTCATCGCCGGTTATGGCTGCGTGCGCGTCTTCGTCGAGTATTTCCGCCAGGCCGATGCCCAATATATCACGCCGGACAACCCGTTGGGCCATGTGATCCGCCTGGGCGAGGCGGGGCTGACCATGGGCCAAGTCCTGTCGATCCCGATGATCCTGCTGGGCCTGGCCGTGATGGCGCTGGCCCTGCGCGCGCGCCCCAAGGCCGCGTGAGCTTGGAGGCCCACCTGATCCGGCGCATCCGCGCCACCGGGCCGCTGACGATCGCCGACTGGATGGCCGAGTGCCTGCTGCACCCGACCCTGGGCTATTACACGACGCGCGATCCGCTGGGCACCGATTTCACCACCGCGCCGGAAATCAGCCAGATGTTCGGCGAGATGCTGGGCCTCTGCCTGGCGCAGGCCTGGATAGACCAGGGCCGACCGCGCGGCACGCTGGCCGAATTGGGGCCTGGCCGGGGAACGCTGATGGCCGATGTCCTGCGGGCGACGGCGGCGGTGCCGGGATTTCACGCCGCCCTGTCGGTGCATCTGGTCGAAGCATCCCCCGTCTTGCGCGCGCGCCAGGCCGAGACCTTGGCAGGCACCGACATCACCTGGCACGACACGGCCGAGGGTCTGCCCGACGGCCCGCTCTTCCTGCTGGCCAACGAATTCTTGGACGCCCTGCCGATCCGCCAATGGATCCGCGACGGGGCCGGCTGGCGCGAACGTCTGATCGCCGAAGCCGACGGCGCGCTGGCCTTCGCCCTTGGCCCGCCGGTGCCGGTCCCGGAACTGGACGGCCGCGACGTGCCCGACGGCACCCTGGTCGAGCGGTGCCCCGCCCTGACCGGCCTGGTCCGCTCTGTCGGCCGCCGGGTGACGCGGGGCGGCGCCGCGATCTTCGTCGATTACGGCCATTGGCGCGCCCAGGGCGACACGCTGCAAGCGATCCGCGCAGGGACGGTGGCGGACCCGCTGGCGGATCCCGGCCAGGCCGATCTGACCGCCCATGTGGATTTCGAGGCCGTGGCCCGCGCCGCCGATCCGGCCTGCCCATCGGCCATGATCCGCCAAGGCGTGCTTCTCGAACGGCTCGGGATCACGGCTCGGGCGCAGGCGCTTGCCCAAGGCCTGACCGGCGCGGCGCTGGACCGCCATGTCGCCGCCCATCGGCGCTTGACGCATCCGGCCGAGATGGGTGACCTGTTCAAGGCCATGGCGCTCACCCCGCCGGACGCCCCCTTGCCCCCCGGGTTCGACCCGATGCCGTCCGAGGCCCTGCCATGACCCTCGAAATCCTGACATCCGACCTGCTGGACGGGGTCCGTCACGGCTTCTTCACCCGCAAGGGCGGCGCATCGTCCGGGGTGTTCGCGGGGCTCAATTGCGGCACCGGATCGTCGGACCAGACCGAGGCGGTGGCCACCAACCGGGCCCGCGTGGCCGAAGCCATGGGCGGGCCACTCCATGGCGTGCATCAGGTCCATTCGGCGGATGTGGTCGTGGTCGACGGCCCGCTGGCCGATCCGCGCCCCCGCGCCGACGGCTTGGTCACGGACCAGCCCGGCCAGGTCCTGACGGTGCTGACGGCCGATTGCCAGCCCGTGCTGTTCGCCGCGCCGGGCGTGGTCGGCGCCGCCCATGCGGGCTGGAAGGGCGCCTTGGCCGGCGTGTTGGAGGCGACGGTGGACGCCATGGTCGAGCTGGGCGCCGACCGAGACACGATCCGCGCCGTCATCGGGCCGTCGATCAGCCAGCGGAACTATGAGGTCGGCCCCGAACTGCTGGACGCGTTTCTGGCCGAAGACGACGGCGCGGCCCGCTATTTCGCCAACGGCGAAGGCGACCGCTACATGTTCGACCTGCCGGGATACGGATTGCACCGGCTGCGCGGCGCGGGGGTGCAGGCCGAATGGATCGGCCATTGCACCTATGCCGATCCCGGCCGCTTCTATTCCTATCGCCGCACCACCCATGCCGGAGAGGCCGATTACGGCCGGCTTCTGTCGGCGATCCGGCTGTAGCGGCGGCGGGTCGGTCGCGATCCGTCCCCTCCGAACGGGCGAATCCGGCAACCGGTAAGGCCCGGTTAACCCCGTCCCGCATTCGCCACTTTGTCGTCCCGCAATGGCCCCGCATCGGTCCTGACGGGGCCATGGCACGCCGTCATCTTCGGCGCAAAGAGGAGATCGCCATGTCCCGTCACACCTGGATGGACCGCACATTCGAGACCGCACGCGACGCCGAAATCGTCCTGCCCTGGTCCCGCAAGGCCCGCCGCGCCGCGGCCGAGGCCGCCGAGGTCCAACCCCAGCCGGCCACCGCCCGCGGCTGATCCCACCGCGTTTCGGCCGGAACGCGTTTGGTACTGTTCCGGCCCGACCCGCCGCGCCTGACTGCTCCAGGCGCGGCGGCGTTATGTCGGCCTCCCGTGACGCGACCATCCCGCGCCTTAGCCCCGGATCGGTCACCCAGCCCCCGCGGATCGGTGTCAGTCACCCTGGCGGCCGTCCCGAGTGAGCCGCACCGGCTGGCAATTGTCGCAGGTCGACCAGACCGGACCCTGCCCAATCGGCGGTCAAGACGGTCAAGGCGCGCACCTTCGCGGGCATTCCTTGCTCCGAAGCACCCAGCCCGAACCAGGCCGCGCCAAAGCGCTGGTCCCGAACACAGCCCGCCGTTATGCCTTCCCCATCCCGTCGTCCCCAGACCCCGGAAGGCTTATTCCATGTCCACCGCTCTTGGCCTCTGCGGCTCGCTGCGCGCCGCTTCGACAAACCGTATGTTGTTGCGCGAGGCCGGACGGCTCTATGGCGGATTGGAAGAAGGCGATCTGCGGCTGCCGCTCTACGATGGCGATCTGGAAACGGCCGAGGGGATTCCCGCCGCCGTCACCAAGTTGGCCGGTCAAATCCAGGCCGCGCCGGCGGTGATCATCGCCACGCCGGAATACAACAAGGCGATCTCCGGCGTGCTGAAGAACGCGCTCGATTGGGTCAGCCGGGTGGACGACAATCCCTGGCAGGACAAGCCGGTGGCAATCCTGTCCTGCACGGCCGGTCGCGCCGGGGGCGAGCGGGCGCAATGGGTCCTGCGGCTGTGCCTGCTGCCGTTCCAGGCCGATGTCCTGCCGGGTCCCGAGGTGCTGGTGGGCACCAACGACACGGCGTTCGAGGAATCGGGCCGCCTGACCAATGCCCGCAACCAAGAGGCGTTAGAGCAGCTGATGGCCAAGCTGCGGGCCAAGGCGGGCGGCTGACGTCTCGGCGGGCCTGGCCGTTCGGAGCCAGTCCAGGTCGGTTCTCGGATCGGCTCCCCAACGCGCAGGTTGTCTATCGCTTCCGCTATGGGGCCGCGAAGGGGATCCGTGGCGGCAGGTCGACCACGCGCACGTCCGGCAGCGTCTCGCGAGCCATCTCGACCAGATGTCGGTGATGGGTCATGAGGATCGCCTGACCCTGCTCGCCCAGTTCGCCCAGCATCGCCAGGGTGGCCCGGGCCCGCGAATCGTCGAACGTCTCGGCGATGTCGTCCAGCACGAAGGGCAGCGGGCCCGCGTCTTCTGCGAACAAGGCGTGCCCGGCCAGGCGCAGGGCCAGATAGACTTGGCCGCGCGTGCCCGTGGACAGGGCATCGACCCGGATCCTGCCGCCGTGGCCGATGGCAAACAGCGCCTCGCCCTTTTCGCCCTGGCCGGTTTCCAGCCTGGTCCAGGCGCCGTTGGTGAGACGCGCGAAGGCCGCCTGGGCCGTCTCCAGCATGCGGCCCCGGCTCTCCTCCTGATACCGGGCCAAGGCCCGCCGGGCCGCCGCCTCGCCCAGCAGCAGCGACGCCGCCGCGCGGGCCTGGGGCCGCAGGGATTCCAAAAGGGCCACCCAGGGCAAGCCCAAAGAGCTGCGTGCGGTCCATTCCAACGATGACCATGCAAACCAAAAGCAGGCCCAAAATCGCAGAAATGATCACTGGCTTGGGCCCGTAAACATTGTCCAGCTGTCCACCGAGCCAGCTCAGCACGCCTGCGGCGATTACACTTACAATGCCGAAAATGCCTATGCTCACGATGGACCAATCGAGCACG
>JBCCCB010000016.1:0-27857 GCA_039033775.1 Pseudomonadota bacterium
CCCTGCGGACCGGAGAGACCGTCGGCTTGGACGGGGCCGCCGCCGCGTTCCTCGTCCATCTGAGCCGCAAACCCGATGCCTGATCTCTTCGCCTATACCGACGGCGCCTGTTCCGGGAATCCCGGGCCGGGGGGCTGGGGCGCGTTGCTGATCGCCCGCGAGGGCGCGGCAGTCGTCAAGGAGCGGGAATTGAAGGGCGGCGAGGCCGACACGACGAACAATCGCATGGAGTTGATGGCCGCGATTGCGGCGCTGGAGGCTCTAGCGCGGCCGTCCAAACTGACCGTGGTGACGGATTCGGCCTATGTGAAGGGCGGGATCACGGCCTGGATGCATGGCTGGAAGCGGAATGGATGGAAGACGTCGACCCGCAAGCCGGTGAAGAACGAGGATCTCTGGCGGCGACTGGACGCGGCGGCGGCGCGGCATGACGTGACTTGGGAATGGGTGAAGGGCCATGCGGGCCATCCCGAGAACGAGCGGGCGGACGAGTTGGCCCGGGCGGGGATGGCGCCGTTCAAGCCGGGGAAGGGGTGATGGCGGGGCCTGGCAACAGCACGGCTTCACTCCGTCTGTTCGGGGACGATCTGGATCCCGAGGAAATCACCGACATCCTTGGTTGCTCGCCGACGGGAAGCCATAAAAAAGACGAAGAACGCTTTTCACGACGTACCGGGAAGCGGATACTCGATGCTATGGGTCGTCCGGCCGTCTGGAAGACGGGGTCTTGGCGGCTGAGCACGGGATGGCGTGGCCCTGGGGATCTCGAAGCTCAGATCTGGGAGTTGCTCCGGAAGGTCGCGGATGACGTCGCCATCTGGCAAAGCTTGGCGTCCCGATATCAGGGCGACGTGTTTTGCGGGTGGCAGATGAATAGCGGCAATGAAGGTGTCTTTCTGCCGCCGCCGCTTCTGCAGGCGCTTGGAGAAAGACGCCTGGCGCTGAACCTGGATGTCTACGGCACGTCAGAAGAGGACGAGGCTTGACCCTCGCCGTCTTCCTCGACCTCGCCGCCGTCCTCGTCTTCGCCATCACCGGTGCGCTGACGGCGGCGCGGGCGCAGCTCGATCCGGTGGGGTTCGTCTTCCTGGCCTGCCTCACGGCCGTCGGCGGCGGCACGGTGCGCGACCTGCTGATCGGGCGGGAGCCCGTGTTCTGGATCGCCGATCCCGCGCCCGCGGCGCTGGCGGCGACGGCCGCGATCCTCGTCTTCTTCACCCATCATCTGGTGGCTTCGCGCCTGGCCTGGATCGTCTGGCTGGACGCCGTGGCCTTGTCGATCGCCGCGGCGGCCGGGGTCGGGGCCGCAACCATGATGGGGCTTGGGCTCTGGGTGCAGATCGTGATGGGGGTCGTGACCGGCTGCCTGGGCGGGATGATGCGCGACGTGGTCGTGGGAGAGGTGCCCTTGCTCCTGCGGGCCGGAGAGCTTTATGCCACCGCCGCCTTGGCCGGGGCTTGTGCGGCCGTGCTGACGCGCGAGGTGACGGGACCCGGCCTTCCGGCCCTGGGCGCCTGCGCTCTGGTGACGTTTATCCTGCGCGCCGGATCGATCCGCTTCGGATGGCGGATGCCGGGCTTTCGGGAGCGGCCACCACGGTGACGTCCGTCACCCGGCGGACCCGATCATTCGTTCACGGCTTTGGGCACGTCACGCGGAGGGCGGCCGATCACGTCGCGCAGATCGTCCAATTCGATAAAGTTGTCGGCCTGACGGCGCAGGTCATCGGCGATCATCGGCGGCTGGCTGCGGATTGTGGAACAAACCGAGACCCGAACGCCTTTTCGCTGCAATGCCTCGACCAGGGGCCGGAAATCTCCGTCGCCGGAAAAGAGAACGATATGATCCACATGCTCGGCGGTTTCGAGGGCATCGACGGTCAGTTCGATGTCCATATTGCCTTTGATTTTCCGACGGCCCTGGCTGTCGACGAATTCCTTCGCCGCCTTCGTGACCATTGTGAAGCCGTTATATTGCAGCCAATCCACCAGCGGCCTGATGGGCGAGTAATCCTCGGTCTCCAGCAGGGCGGTGTAATAGAAAGCCCGCAACATCTTGCCACGCCGGGCAAATTCCTGACGCAGCAATTTGTAGTCGATGTCGAACGAAAGCGCCTTGCCAGCGGCGTACAGGTTCGACCCGTCGATGAAGAGCGCGAGACGCTCATCGCGGTAGAACATTTTTTTATCCTTTCGACGGGCAGTCCGGAGGAAAGTTGAGTGGAAAACGTCCAGGACAAGTTACAAATACCCGTGCACGTTATTTATAGGCAGGGCCGGTGGCTGCAAGTACGGACCCTACGGAAATGAGACTGCATTTGATTGCGCTCGGTGCAAATCTCGGTTTTTCGAGACGGGCGAACGCGCGGAAGGTCGCCGCTGCGGCCGCTCGTTTGGGGGCCCTTGGACGGCAAGCAACCCTGTCGGGCCTTTATGCAACGCCCGCTTGGCCACCGGCATCGGGACCTGATTACGTGAATGCCGTAGTCGCAGTGTGGTCCACCGCCGCGCCGGAGGCAATGCTGGAGCGCCTGCATCGGCTGGAGACTGCCGCTGGGCGCACACGCAATGTGCGCTGGAGCGCGAGAATTCTCGATCTGGACTTGTTGGCGACGGGATGCGCCGTCCGGCCATCGCCTTCGGGTCAGCGGGCCTGGGTCGACATGTCGCCTGGCGATCAGGCGGCGGCCACGCCGGATCGGTTGATCCTGCCGCACCCCCGGCTGGCCGACCGTGCCTTCGTTTTGGTCCCGCTCTGCGATGTGGCGCCGGATTGGCGTCACCCTTTGACGGGTCGGTCCGCGCGGGCCATGCGGAACGCATTGCCCGGCGAGGCGCGCCGCCAAATCAGGCGCTTGGCGATGCCCACCTGATACCTCACCAGGGTTGTCAAGCCTTTCCGGGCAGCGTATGTCCGGCTTTCCCGATGTTTCCTGGCGGAGGTACGCCCATGGCCCGCGTAACGGTCGAAGACTGCGTCGACAAAGTTCCCAACCGGTTCGATCTGGTGATGCTGGCGGCGCACCGCGCCCGCGAGATCGCAACCGGATCGCCCCTGACCGTGGACCGCGACAACGATAAGAACCCGGTCGTCGCCCTGCGCGAGATCGCCGAGGAGACGCAGCAAGCGGACGACTTGAAGGAGCGACTGATCGAGTCGAACCAGACCCAGATCGAGGTCGACGAGCCGGAAGAAGATTCCATGGCGCTGCTGATGGGTGTCGAGAAGGACGCCCCGGCCCAGGACGACATGTCTGAGGAAAAGCTCCTGCGCGCGCTGATGGAGGCGCAAGGCCAGGGCTGACACCCAGAAGGGAGGCGCGCGCGACATGATCGAGGTCGACGACCTGATCGCCCTGGTGCGCGCCTACAATCCCCGGACGGATGCCGATCTGATCCGCGCGGCCTATGCCTACGGCCAGAGCATGCATGAGGGGCAGACCCGCCGCTCGGGCGAGCCCTATTTCACGCATCCCGTCCAAGTGGCTTGTCTGCTGACCGAGCAGCGGCTGGACGACGCGACCATCATAACGGCGCTTCTGCACGACACGATCGAGGATACGCGGGCGTCCTATCAGGATATCGAGGACCGCTTCGGCGAAGAAATCGCCGAACTGGTGGACGGCGTCACCAAGCTGACCAACCTGGAGCTGACCTCGTCCGAAACCAAGCAGGCGGAGAACTTCCGCAAGCTCTTCATGGCCATGTCCAAGGACATGCGCGTGATCCTGGTCAAGCTGACCGACCGGCTGCACAACATGCGCACCATTCGACACATGGCGCCGCACAAGCAGGTGCAGAAGGCGAACGAGACCATGGACATCTACGCCCCGCTGGCCGGCCGGATGGGCATGCAATGGATGCGGGAGGAGCTTGAGGACTTGGCGTTCTCGGTCCTCAATCACGATGCGCGGCAATCCATCCTGCGGCGCTTCGCGTCGCTCCAGAAGGATTCGGGCGAGGTCATCCGCAATATCACCCACGACATCGAAGTCGAATTGGCCAAGGCCGGGGTGTTGGCCACTGTGCAAGGGCGTGCCAAGCGGCCTTTCTCGATCTGGCGGAAGATGGAAACCAAGGAGATCGGGTTCAGCCGCCTGTCGGATATCTATGGCTTCCGGATTCTCACCGAAGGCGAGCAGGATTGCTACCGCGCGCTGGGCGCCATCCATCGCCGCTGGAAGGCGGTGATGGGCCGGTTCAAGGATTACGTGAGCCAGCCCAAGTCGAACGGCTACCGCTCGATCCACACCACCGTCTCGGGGCGCGACGGCAAACGGGTCGAAGTCCAGATCCGCACGCACGAGATGCACGAGGTCGCCGAAAGCGGCGTTGCCGCCCACTGGTCCTACCGCGACGGGGTGCGCGCCGAGAACCGTTTCGCCGTGGATCCGACTGAATGGCTGCGCCAGATCACCGATCGTTTCGAGGAGGCCGCCGACCATGCGGAGTTCATGGAGGCGGTGAAGCTGGAGATGTACACCGACCAGGTGTTCTGCTTCACGCCCAAGGGCGACGTTGTGAAGCTGCCCAAACACGCCACGCCCATCGACTTCGCCTATGCCATCCACACCCGCATCGGCCACCGTGTCGTCGGCGCTAAGGTCGACGGGATGCGCGTGCCGCTTTGGACGCGCCTGCGCAACGGACAGTCGGTCGAGGTGGTGACGGCCGAGGGTCAGAGCCCCCAGGCAACTTGGATCGACATCGCCATCACCGGCCGCGCCAAGTCCGCCATCCGCCGGGCGCTGAAGGCGGAACGGCGCCAGGGGCATGTGCGCCTGGGCCGCGAATTGGCGCGGGCCGCCTTCGCCCATGTGGGCCACCGTGCGACCGAGAAGGCGCTGGGAACGGCGGCCCGGATGCTGGGCCATGACGATGGCGAAGACCTGCTGGCCGCCATCGGCGCCAGCGAGGTCAGCGCCCGGGAGGTGGTTGCCGCGCTCTATCCCGAACAGGCAAATGCGCCGCCCGACCCGGACGTCCCCGAGGGCAAGGCCATCGTCGGACTGGATCCACGCGCCCATTACGACCGCGCGCCGTGCTGCCAGCCCGTGCCCGGCGAACGCATCGTCGGCATAACCAACCGGGGTCGGGGTGTGACCGTCCATGCCATAGACTGCCCCCGCATGGTCGAGTTCGAGGACCAGACCGACCGCTGGGTCGACCTGCATTGGTCGCCCGGCCACCATGCCGCTCGGAACGCCGTGACGCTCGATATGACGATTTCGAACGAAACAGGCGTTCTGGGACGAATTTGCACATTGATCGGCGATCAGAATGCCAACATCTCGGACCTGCGCTTCGTAGACCGGAAGCCGGACTTCTTCCGTCTTCTGGTCGACGTCGAAGTGCGCGATGCCGAACATCTGCATGCCATATTCTTGGCCACGCAGAGCGATAACGATGTGGCCCAGGTCGCCCGCCATCGGGAGGCCAATTCGCGGGCCGAGCCGCGCCCCGTGCCGGCCGAGTAGGAGCCGGACGTGTTCAAACGTCGAGACCGTTTGCCGATCTGGAAGGTGCTTGCCCAGGCGCTCTGGCCGCGTGGCGGTTGGGCGCGGGCGGCGCTTTATGTCAAGCATCGCCTGCGGCGCTTGCCCGATACGCCGCGCAAGATCAGCCGTGGGATCATGGCGGGCGTGTTCACGACTTTCACCCCCTTCTACGGCATGCATTTCGTCGTCGCGGCCGCCATCGCGGTGCTGCTGCGGGGCAATGTGATGGCGGCGCTGCTGGGGACCTTCTTCGGCAATCCCCTGACCTATGTCCCGATCGGGGTGGTGTCGCTGAACCTGGGCCATTGGATGTTGGGCACCGTGCCTGCGGCCACCATGAACGAAAACACATTCGACAAGTTCTGGAACGCTGGCCAGGACGTGTTCTGGAACATCTGGTTCGCGCTGACCGGCAGCCCCGTCGACTGGACCGCCACCTATGTCTTTTGGCACGACGTCTTCTTCCCGTGGCTCATCGGCGGTATCATTCCGGGCGTGTTCACGGGTATCGCGGCCTACACGATCTCGCTGCCGTTGATCGAAGCCTATCAACGGCGGCGGCGGGGTGCGGTCGCCCGCAAGCTCGAAGAAATCCGCCGCAAGGCGGCCGAGAAAGCGGCGGCCAAAAAAGCCGCGAAGGATCAGGTGGAGCGGTCGGGGGGCTAGCGGCCCCGGACCTGAGGGACGTCGTTCAAGAAAGAATAGGGAACGCGAATGGGCAGTTTGCGGCTGGGCATCAATATCGACCACGTGGCGACCTTGCGGAACGCGCGGGGCGGGGACAATCCCGATCCGGTCCGCGCCGCCATCCTGGCGCAATCCGCCGGGGCGGATGGCATCACGGCGCATCTGCGTGAAGATCGCCGCCATATCCGCGACAACGACATGGCGCGGATCGCCCAGGCGATCTCGATCCCGTTGAATTTCGAGATGGCGGCCACAAACGAGATGGCCGCCATCGCCATGCGCATTCGGCCCCATGCCGTGTGTCTCGTGCCCGAAAAGCGCGAGGAACGGACGACCGAGGGTGGCCTTGAGGTTGCGGGCGATGCCAACCGCCTAACGGGGTATATCGCGCCGCTTGCCGAGATGGGCGCGCGCGTCTCGCTCTTCGTGGCCGCCGATCAGCGGCAGATCGAGGCGTCGGCTCGCGTCGGCGCGGCCGTCGTTGAACTCCATACCGGCGCCTATGCCGACGCCTTCGCCGACGGCCGGACCGATGCGGCCGCCGAGGAGCTGGAGCGCCTGGCCGCCGCCGCCGCCCAGGCCCATGACCTCGGGCTGGAGGTCCATGCCGGACACGGCCTGACCTACGATAACGTCGCTCCCATCGCCGCATTGCCCCAGGTGGTCGAACTTAACATCGGCCACTTTCTGATGGGCGAGGCCATGTTCCGCGGCCTGCCCGGCGCCATCGCCGAGATGCGGCGGGTCATGGATTTGGCGCGGGGCGCCATGGCCTGAGATGGTTCGCATGGTGGAACAGACGACCTACCTTGCCGCCCCGCCCGATCGCGTCTGGCAAGAGGTGCAGCGCCCCGCCCTCCTGCGGTTTGTCGCGGCCCCCTTGATCCGCTTTCGCGCCGTCGACCCGAGCGTGTGGCCCGACATCTGGCCGGAGGGTCCGCATGTCGTCTCCATGTGGCTGCTGGGTGGTCTTCCTCTGGGACGGCAAGTCATCGACATCTCCCGCCCGGCAACATCCGGATCGGAACGCGTCTTGCGCGATAACGGGCATAGCGCCTCGATCCGGCGTTGGGACCACCACCTCGTAGTCGCGCCCGAGGGCGAAGGCACCCTCTATACCGACCGGGTGGAGATCGACGCCAGATGGCGGACGCCCGTGGTCGCGGCCTTCGCCAAATCCTTCTACGCCCATCGGCAGCGCAGATGGCAGGCGCTGGTCGCCGCGGATTTCGACTATGATGCGGCCTGACATTGGCGTCCGCTTCCCTTCACGCGTGAAAGGCGCGAAGGTCCGACATTGTCCCTGCCGGAGCTGCTCATGGCCACCCTTCTGATCGGTCTCGCCACTTTCGCGATCGTTTGCGCCTCGCCCGGCCCGGCCGTCGTCGCCGTGGTCTCCACTGCCATGGCCCGGGGTTTCCGCGCCGCTCTGACGCTGACGGCAGGGTTGTCGCTGGCGCTGGGACTTTGGGGTGTTCTGGCCGCGGCGGGATTCGGGGCGGTGTTGGCGGCGGCGCCCTCGGCGCTCCTGGCGTTCAAGGTCCTCGGTGGAGCCTACCTCTTGTGGCTCGCCTGGGGCGCGGGTCGCTCGGCCCTGACGCCGGCCGACGCGCCGCGGGCGGTGGCCTCGGGGTTCCGCGCCGGGCTCCTCCTGAACCTCTCGAACCCCAAGGCCGTCTTCGCCTGGACCGCGACCATTGCCGTCGGCACCCCCGCCGATATGCCGGGCCTGGCCTGGGTCCTGGTCCCGGCGGCCATGGTGGTGACGATCTTGATCTACGCGCTCTACGCCGCGGCGTTCTCGCGCCCGCCCATGCGCCGGGCCTATGACCGGGCCCGCCGGTGGATCGAGGGCGCGGCCTCGGCTCTCTTCGCTCTAGCCGGCCTCGCGCTGCTGCGCGACGCGGCCCTGTCGCTCGCCCGCCGCGCATGATCCTTGGGATCGGCACCGACCTGGCCAATATCGACCGCATCCAGGGCGTCCTGGACCGGTTCGGCGACCGCTTCCGCAATCGCGTCTTCACCGAGCGAGAGCGGCGCAAGGCCGAAAACCGCAAGGATGTGGCCGGCACCTATGCCAAGCGATGGGCGGCCAAAGAGGCGTGCTCCAAGGCGCTCGGCACCGGTTTGCGCATGGGCATCGCCTGGAAGGACATGTCGGTCACCAATCTGCATACCGGCCAGCCCGTCATGCACGTCACAGGCTGGGCGGCCGAGCGGCTGGACCGGATGACCCCGGAAGGCCATGAGGCGATCATCCATGTGTCCTTGACCGACGATCATCCTTGGGCCCACGCGATGGTGGTGATCGAGGCGCGGCCCTACGGTTAGAACCAACCGTCCGGGCGACCCATCGAACACGCCGCTGCGCCGTGATGTTGATCAAGGTATAAATGAACTATTTACGATCCATATATTTCTGGGGACGCGCCATGGGATTGGTCAAGATAGACGACACACTTCACGAAGATATTCGGCACGCCAGCGGCGTGATGTGCCGATCCATCAACGCCCAGGCGGCTTTCTGGATGAAGATCGGTATGCTGGCCGAAGCCAATCCCACCCTGACCTTTACGGACATCGTGAAGATGCAGCTGGCTCAGGCAACGGTTCAGTCCGATACGGATGCGGCTTGAAACGCCCATGCCAGATCGTCTCCCTCAAAGTGTCGTAGAAGAGATCGAGGTCTTTTTTGCCTCCTATGTGAGGGCGTTTGCCGACGAAGACGCGGACGCGCTGAGCGAGCTCTGGGATCCCGTCGGGCTATTTCCATCGCCGATCGGGAACTTTTCCATGGAGCGGGAGGCGTTTCGCGCGCATTGCGTAACCCTGATGGACTTCTATCGCCAACAAGGCGTCGTGCGGCTCGAGGGCGACGTCCTGTCGGTGGATGAGCTGTTTCCGGACGTTGTTCAGGCGCGGATTGCCTATCGCATGCTCGACCGTGACGGTGCCGTCGTCGCCGAATGGGAGCATGTCTACATCCTCCGCAAGTCGGAACGTTGGCGCGTGTCGTTGACGATCGCGGATGATGAGATGGCCGCCTGGGCCAAACGGGGGGCGGACCTGGCGCCGACGTGATTTGCGTTCACGAGACCGCCCGGTTTGCCGGCGTGCAGAGCGATCATCTGCAAGACCCTTGCCATGACAATCCCGAGACGGACGACCGTCAAAGGTCTTCGCAGCAGTGGTTTCGCGCCGCCCCGTCCCCCGCCCGGTTGACAGCACCGGGACAGGGGGGCAGGGACCCGTGACGGGTAAAGGGGCGCGTGACATGGCAGCCAAGGCCGAGAAGAAAGAAGGCATCCTGGAGACGATCAAGACGATCTTCTGGGCGCTGGTGATCGCGGGCGTTTTCCGCACCTTGTTCTTCCAGCCGTTCTGGATCCCCTCGGGATCGATGAAAGACACGCTACTGATCGGCGACTTCCTCTTCGTCAACAAGATGGCTTACGGCTACAGTCGCCATTCCTGCCCATTTTCCATGTGCCCATTCTCGGGCCGCATCCTCGGCTCCGAGCCGGACCGCGGCGACGTCATCGTCTTCCGCCATCCGGTGAACGGCACCGATTTCATCAAGCGCGTGGTCGGCCTGCCCGGTGACACAGTGCAGATGCGCGACGGCGTCCTGGTTCTGAACGGCACGCCGGTCCCGCAGGAAGCCACCGACCCCTTCGTCGAGATCAAGGCGCCCCAAGGTCCGCAGCAGCTCACGCCGCGTTGCGCCAACGACCCCGTGGGCCTGGGCGGCGATTGCACCAAGGAACGGTTCATCGAAGCCCTTCCGGGCGACGGCGAACCCCATGCGATCCTCAACATCGGTCCGGCCAGTACCGATACCACGCCGGTCTATACCGTGCCCGAGGGGAGCTATTTCTTCATGGGCGACAACCGCGACAATTCCCGCGACAGCCGCGTGCCCCGCTCCATCGGGGGCGTGGGCTTCGTGCCGTTCGAGAACCTGATCGGCCGGGCGGACCGGGTCATTTTCTCGTCCGCCGGGTCGCGGATGCTGTATTTCTGGACCTGGCGTCTGGACCGGTTCTTCGAGAAGATCGAGTGATCGACGCCGCGCCGGGCCCATGAAACTCTCCCGCGACCTCGCCGCCTTCCAGGATCGCATCGGCCATCGCTTCGCCCAGCCCGACCTGCTGGTGCGAGCCATGACCCACAGCTCGATCGGTAGCGATACGCGGCCCCATAACCAGCGGCTGGAGTTCCTGGGCGACCGCGTGCTGGGCCTGGTCATGGCCGAGGCGCTGATGGCCGAAGATGCCACGGCTTCGGAGGGACAGCTCGCCCCACGTTTCAATGCGCTGGTTCGCAAGGAAACCTGTGCCGAGGTTGCCGGGTCCGTCGACCTGGGGGGCGTCCTGAAGCTGGGCAAATCCGAACAGGTCACCGGCGGTCGCCGCAAGCAGGCCTTGCTGGGCGACGCCATGGAGGCCCTGATCGCCGCCGTCTATCTGGATGCGGGGCTCGATGCGGCCCGCGCCCTGATCTTGCGGCTGTGGGACGCGCGTATCCACAGCGTCGAGACCGATGCCCGCGATCCCAAGACCACGCTTCAGGAATGGGCGCAGGCCCGTGGCATGGCGCCGCCGCGCTACGAGGTCAGCGCCCGCACCGGCCCCGACCACGCGCCGGTCTTCCGCATCACCGCCACCTTGCCCGACGGTCGTGCGGCAGAGGGCGAGGCGACCGCCAAGCGCGGCGCCGAACAAGCCGCCGCCAAGGCGCTGCTGGCCAAGGTGCAGGCAGAGTAGCGGGGCGTAGGGTACCAGACCCACCCATGTGGCATGGTTTGACAGGGACTGGCCTTTTCGTCGGTGCATCCCGCCATCGCCAGCCCGTTCCCATTCCGGGGCGAACGGCTTACATGCCCCACTATGACAAACACACAGACCCGCGCAGGCTTTGCGGCCCTTATCGGCGAACCCAATGCGGGCAAGTCCACACTGCTGAACAGGATGGTGGGGGCCAAGGTCTCGATCGTGACCCATAAGGTCCAGACCACCCGCGCCCGCATTCGCGGCGTGGCCATGCACGGCCCGGCCCAGATCGTCTTCGTGGACACGCCCGGCCTGTTCCGCCCCCGGCGCCGGCTCGACCGCGCCATGGTCGCCGCCGCCTGGTCGGGCGCGGCCGATGCCGATGCCATCGTCCTGCTGATCGAGGCCCATCGCGGCCTGACCGACGGGGTCGAGGCGATCCTGGTCGCCTTGGAAGACCGCGCGCCCAAGCAGCCGGTCCTGCTGGCGATCAACAAGATCGACCGCACCGAGGCCCCCAAGCTGCTGGCCCTGACCGAGCGGATGAACACCCGCTACCCCTTCGCCGCCACCTTCCTGATCTCGGCCGAGAAGGGGCACGGCGTCGACGACCTGAAGGCCGATTTGGCCGGCCGCATGCCGGAAGGCCCGCATCTTTACCCGGAAGATCAGATCGCCGACCTGCCCCTGCGCATGATCGCCGCCGAGACGACGCGCGAAAAGCTGACCCTGCGCCTGCATCAGGAACTGCCCTATCAGTTGACCGTCGAGACCGAGGGGTGGGAAACCCGAGATGATGGCTCGGCCCGGATCGACCAGGTGATTTATGTGCAGCGCGACGGCCATAAGGGCATCGTGCTGGGCAATAAGGGCGAGACGGTGAAGGCCGTCGGCAAGGCCGCCCGGACCGAGTTGGAGGATTTCCTCGGCCATCGCGTCCACCTGTTCCTGCAGGTGAAAGTCCGCCCGAACTGGCTGGATGAGGCCGAACGCTTCGATGCCATGGGCCTCGACTTCCGGGACGGGGCCCCATGAGAGCCGCCCCCGCGACACCGCAGATGGGGGGCAACAGGCCGTCCCCTTCTTTCTTTCGCAAATATCCCGGGGAGCGCGAGGGGCTGGCTCCTCGCATCCAAGCGTGACGCCGCGCCTGACGGCCGCCTTCTGGGTCGCGGCCTACCGCAAGCGACTGGAATTCTTCGATATCCCATGCTTCGTCACCGCCCATGGCGACGACACGGCCGGCGCCGTCCTGGTCAAGCTCAACACGCTTGACGGCCAGGCCCAGGTCTTCCAACGCAGCTTCGATCTGATGACCGGCGACCGCATCTGGACCCCCCTGACCGAAGGCGCCGAGCCGGAGTGCGACGCCGCCATCGCCCGGCAACGCGGCTTCGATCCCGACTTGTGGGTGCTGGAAGTCGAAGACCGCCAGGGCCGCCACCTCTTGGGTGAGGAGGGGCTGGAATGATCGAATGGCGCGATGCGGGTCTCGTCCTCGCCGCGCGCCCCCATGGCGAGACGGCGGTGATCTTGGAACTGCTGACCCGCGACCATGGCCGTCATCTGGGCGTCGTCCATGGTGGGACGTCCCGGCGGAAGGCGCCCATGTTGCAGCCGGGCAACCAGTTGGATGCCGTCTGGAAGGCGCGCTTGGAAAGTCATCTCGGGACGTGGACCGTCGAGTTGCGCACCTCCCGCGCCGCGGCGATCTTGGGGGATCCCTTGCGCCTATCCGCGCTTAGTTCGGTGACCGCCCTTGCCGCCTTCGCGTTGCCGGAACGGGATCCCCATCCCCGATTTGCCGCCCGGACCGAGACGCTTTGCGATGCCATCGCCAGCGGCGACGGCTGGTTGCCCGACTACGTCGCGTGGGAGATGGGGTTGCTGGAGATCAGCGGCTTCGGTCTCGACCTGTCCGCCTGTGCGGCAACGGGAACCACCGACGACCTGGCCTATGTCAGCCCGCGCACCGGCCGGGCCGTCAGCGTGGCCGGGGCCGGGGACTGGGCCGCGCGGCTTCTGCCATTGCCGCCGATGTTGCTTGGACACCCGGCAGATTTGCCGGGCGTGCAGGCGAGCCTCGACCTGATCGGCCACTTCCTCCACGAGCGTCTGGCGCCCAGTCTCGGGGACAAGCCGATCCCACCGGCCCGCCATCGTTTGCTTGACGAACTGCGCCGCGCATAGCTGGTGGCGCCGCGTTTCCCGGTTACTCGGCCCGGAAGGACAGCAGGACCTCGCTCCCACGCGACAGCAGAACCAGGTCGCCCGCCACCTCGGCCAAGGTGGCCTTTTGCAATGCCGCGAAAAAGGCCATTTCGACATCCAGATCCGGACAGGCGCGGCGGGTCGAAACGATCTGCTCGATCCTGATCCAGGGATAATCGATGGTCTGCGCCGCGTTGAAGCTGTTGCACGGGCCATCACCGCGCACGAGCCCCGGCTCTGGGAACCGGATCGTTGCGCGCGCCTGGACCGGATCGCCCGCGATCTCCTCCAGAACGTAGGTCGCGTCTGGATCAGCATAGCCGGAGATCGTTTCATCGGGGCAAAAGCCGAGCGGCAATCCGAAGGCGATGATGCAGAACATGGGCCCCGTCTAGCTTGGACGGGCGGGGCGGACAAATGGGCCCGCCCCCGCTGAAAGTCTAGGCGAGCAGGCGGCGCGCGATGACCTGGGCCTGGATTTCGGCGGCGCCTTCGAAGATATTCAGGATCCGCGCATCGCAAAGCAGCCGCGAGATCGGGTATTCCAGCGCGAAGCCGTTGCCACCGTGGATCTGAAGGCCATTGTCGGCGGCGGCCCAAGCGGTGCGCGCGCCCAACAATTTGGCCATCCCGGCCTCCAGGTCACAGCGCCGTTCGGCGTCTTTTTCGTGGGCCGAGAAGTAGGTGAGCTGCCGCGTGACCATGATGTCGACCGCCATCATTGCCAACTTGTTGGCGACGCGGGGAAATTCGACCAGCGCTTTGCCGAATTGCTTGCGGTCTTCGGCATAGGCCAGACCCGCGTCCAAGGCAGCCTGGGCCACGCCGATGGCGCGGGCGGCGGTCTGGATGCGCGCGCTCTCGAAGGTCTGCATCAGTTGCTTGAAGCCTTGACCTTCGACCTGGCCAAGCAGGTTCTCGCCCTTCACTTTGAAATCGTCGAAGTTGAGCGTGTATTCCTTCATGCCGCGATAGCCGAGCACCTCGATCTCACCGCCGGAAATCCCGGGATCCTGCCAGGGCTGCGCATCCGTGCCCGGCGTCTTCTCCGCCAGGAACATGGACAGGCCCTTGTAATCGTCCGTCTCTGGAACCGTTCGGGCCAGCACCGTCATCACATGGGTCCGGGCCGCATGGGTGATCCAGGTCTTGTTGCCGGTCAGAACCCAATCCCCCGCCGCGTCCTGCACGCCCTTGGTGCGCAGCGAGCCCAGATCGGAGCCCGTGTTCGGCTCGGTGAAGACGGCGGTGGGCAGCGTCTCGCCCGAGGCCAGCTTGGGCAGCCATTTGGCCTTCTGCTCGTCCGTGCCGCCGCAGAGGATCAGTTCGGCCGCGATCTCGGACCGGGTCCCAAGGGATCCGACGCCGATATAGCCGCGCGACAGTTCCTCGGAGACGACGCACATGGCGGCCTTTGGCATGCCAAGGCCGCCGAATTCCTCGGGGATGGTCAGACCGAAGACGCCCAGTTCGGCCATCTCCTCGATGACCTCCATTGGGATCAACTCGTCCTTCAGATGCCAGCCATGCGCATGCGGCGCCACACGGTCCATGGACCAGCGGCGGAACTGGTCGCGGATCATCTCCAACTCTTCGTCCAGGCCCGACAGACCGAACGTAGCGTTCGCCGTCCCGTCGCGCATCAATGCCACGAGGCGGGTGCGGGCCGCCTGGCTGTTGCCGGCGTTGCACAGGGTCATGACGGCGGGGACCATGAGGCCGCGCTGGTCATCCTGGGTCAGGCCCATATCCTGAAGACGCACGATCTCGCCCTGGCTCATGGGCAGGCCGCCATAGACTTGCCAGAGATACTCACCGAAGGCGATCTGATGGATCAGCTGTTCCATTTCGCCGAAATGGCCCTCGCTCGCCAGCCGCTTGGCCCAGCCCTGCATCTGGCGCAGCGCCTGTGCGTAAGTGGCGAGCCAAGCGAGGCCATGGGTGGCCGTCTGCTCGGCCTCCAACAGGTTCGCGTCGATCCGGCCCTCGACGGTGACGCGGGCGGCGACGCTCGTGCGGGCGACATCCAGAACGCCGTCCAAGGCCTCCGATGCTGCCGCGGTGAGTGACAGCAGATCGCTCAGGATCGGGGAATCGGTGGCGGGGTCGAGCGGCATGGCCTGTCCATCATGGGGCATCGGGAGTGTCCTGTCCGGTAAAAAGTCTGTTTGCAGTTGCAGCGAAATATAATTTCCAGAACAGGGGTCGGCAAGGAGAGATTGTAACTTCACCCTTTTGCTGGCGATGATGCCGCAGGCGGCGTAGGGCAGGGGGATGGAAATGCTCACTCCGCTTGCCTGGGGCCTGGCTTTGGCTATTGCCTGTTTCGCTGGAATCGTGAAGGGCGCAGTTGGATTCGCGCTGCCGCTGGTGATGATTTCCGGGCTGTCGAGCTTTCTGGACCCGAAGCTCGCGCTGGCCGGCATCCTGATGTCGGTTCTGGCGACCAATGGCTGGCAGGCGATCCGGCATGGCGGTGTGGCCATTCGGAATGCTGTGATGCGGCATTGGCGGTATCTGCTGGTGCTGGGCGTGGCGATCTTCGGGGCCGCGCAGGCCGTCGCTTCGATTCCCGCCAACGCGTTCTACTTCATTCTGGGCGTGCCCGTCGTTGCCTTGTCGCTTCTGCAACTCAGCGGGATCCGACTGACCATTCCACCCCACCGGCACATCGCGGCGGAATGGGGGATCGGTCTGATCTCGGGGATTCTCGGCGGTTTGGCGGGGACTTGGGGACCGACGACGGTGTTGTACCTGATGGCCATCAACACGCCCAAGGCACGGCAAATGGTGGTGCAGGGCGTGATCTACGGCCTGGGATCCATCGTGCTGGTGTCGGCGCATCTGAGGTCCGGCATCCTGAACGGCGAGACGATCTGGTTTTCCGCGGCCCTGCTGCCGGCCGCGCTGATCGGGATGACGATCGGGTTCCGCATCCAGGATCGGATGGATCAGGAGTTATTCCGGAAAGCGACGCTGATCGTGTTGGTGGTGGCGGGGATCAATCTGATCCGGAAGGGGATCGTGGGCTAGGCGCGATCTCAGGACATGAATTGGAAGCAGACGTCCTGCACCGGGCCGCTGGCTTCGGCGGGGACGACGGTAAAGGGAACGGTGACCACAGGTTCTCCGTCGATCTCGATGGAGAAGGCCCAGGGCCCCAGGACCTTCTCGTAGTCTTCCTCGAAGGTGAACAGGTTCAGGTTGGTATCGCCCGGCCAGAGGATGTCGGCCCATTCCTGGCGTGTCACCGCGCGCTCGCCCATCGGAGGATGAGTCACGACGATGGTTACGTCTTGGGCGTCGACCCCGTCCTTCACGGTCGTGCGGAACCCGAAAGACAGAAAATCCAAGGCAGGCACCTGGCGTGCGTTGATGTCGAAGCCGATATCGCGGTCGATCTGCCTGATAACGCCGGCTTCGGTGCCGGGCGCGGGCAGGGTCTCGCCGGACGGCTCGCGCGGGCAAACGATTCCGGCCTCCACCAAACGCACTTGCGCGGCCGCCGGAGCCGCCGCGCAAAGGGTCAGAATGACAAGGCTTTTCAGCCGATGGCGCATGCCCTCACGTCCTCGTCGATGTGATCGACGTATTGTGCGAAGTTCTCGGCGAACATGTCCACCAGCTTCTTGGCCTGGGCATCGTAGGCGTCCTTGTCCGCCCAAGTCCGCCGCGGGTCCAGGAGGACATCCGCCACGCCATCGGCGGAGCAGGGAACCTCAAAGCCGAAATTCGGGTCGGTGCGGAACTGGCCTTTGGACAGCTGCCCCGTCAGCGCGGCCGTCAGCAAGGCGCGCGTCGCTTTGATGGGCATCCGCGAGCCTGTGCCATAGGCGCCGCCGGTCCAACCGGTGTTCACCAGCCAGCATTCCGAGCCATATTGCGCGATCTTCTTTTGCAGCAGCTTGCCGTAGACCTCGGGCCGGCGCGGCATGAAGGGCGCGCCGAAACAGGTGGAGAAGGTGGGCTCGGGCTCTGTCACCCCGCGCTCGGTGCCGGCCACCTTGGAGGTGAAACCCGACAGGAAGTGGTACATGGCCTGGGCCGGGGTGAGCCGCGCGATGGGGGGCAATACGCCGAACGCGTCGCAGGTTAGCATGACGACGTTCTTCGGGTGCCCGCCAAGCGCCGTGGCCGAGGCGTTGGAGATATAGTCCAGCGGATAGGCGCAGCGCATGTTGGCGGTGATGCTGTCATCCTCGAAATCCAGCTCCAGCGTGTCGGGATCGAAGACCATGTTCTCGATCACCGTGCCGAACTTGGCCGTGGTATCGTAGATCTCCGGCTCCGCCTCGCGGCTCAGGTTGATGGTCTTGGCGTAGCAGCCGCCTTCGAAGTTGAAGATGCCGGTATCGGACCAGCCATGCTCGTCATCGCCGATCAGCGTGCGGTCGGGCGCCGCGGATAGGGTCGTCTTGCCGGTCCCGGACAGGCCGAAGAAGACGGCCGCGTCGGTGGGCTTGCCGATGGCATGGTTGGCGGAGCAATGCATCGGCATCACACCCTTCTCGGGCAGGATGTAGTTCAGCAGCGTGAAGACGGATTTCTTGTTCTCACCGGCATATTCCGTCCCCGCGATCAGGATCTCCTTCGCCTCCAGGTTCAGCGCGATCACCACCTCGCTGCGGCAGCCGTGACGGGCGGGGTCGGCCTTGAAGCTGGGGCAGTTGATGATCGTGTATTCGGGATCGAAGGTGGCTAAGGCCTTGTCGTCGGGGCGGCGCAGCATGTGGCGGATGAACAAGCTGTGCCAGGCCAGTTCCGTGACGACACGGACATCCAGACGATGGCTTGGGTCGGCCCCTCCGAAGAGATCTTGGACGAAATAGTCCCGCCCCTTCATGTGCTCCAGCATGTCGGCGCGCAGCGTGTCGAACGCGCCCGGCGCCATAGGGGCGTTGTTGTCCCACCAGATCGTGTTTTCGGTCGCGGCGCTGCGGACCACGTGCTTGTCCTTGGGGGACCGGCCGGTGAACTTGCCTGTCGTCACCAGGAAGGCGCCGCCCAAACCCAGCGTTCCTTCATTCCGGGCCAGCGCTTCCTGAATGATCGCCGGTTCCAACAGGTTGTAGTGGACGTTGCCAAGTCCAGTGATGCCTTGGGCCTCGAGCGTCCGCTCGGGGTTCACGCGCTGACTCATTTGTCGGTCCTCCACCGTTGTCGGGCTCGCGGGGAAAAGGTCTAAGATATAAAAATTTCGAGATCTGCCGCAGGCCCCATGACCCATAGATGTACCATTTCCGGCGGTCCGGACGCACGACCCAGTTAGCGCCATCATGTAGGACCGCGAGCGCAAACATGTGGCCGATGGGGAACACACCTTTAACCTTGCCTTAATTGCACGGGGGCCACACTCGGCCGAGCGAATCACCCAAGTCGCGAAATCAGTTGATTCTGTCGGTCACTTTCGGAGAGTCTGGAAAAAAAGAACGGCAGTAACCACAGGCAACCAGAGGACATTGGCATGTCGCGTATCGCGCTAGTCGACGACGACAGGAATATCCTGACGTCGGTTTCTATGACTCTCGAGGCGGAAGGCTTCGAGGTGAAAACCTACAACGATGGGCAAAGCGCGCTGGACGCGTTCAGCCGCGAAATGCCCGATCTGGGCGTGTTCGACATCAAGATGCCGCGCATGGACGGCATGGATCTGCTGCAGCGCGTGCGGCAGAAATCCTCGGTTCCGGTGATCTTCCTGACGTCCAAGGACGATGAGATCGACGAGGTTCTGGGCCTGCGCATGGGCGCCGACGACTATGTCCGCAAACCTTTCAGTCAGCGTTTGCTGGTCGAGCGTATCCGCGCCATTCTGCGCCGGCAGGAAGCCATTGCCTCCGACGAGACGGAAACCCCCGAAGACACTCAGGTGATGGTCCGGGGCGAACTGACGATGGATCCGCTCCGCCATGCGGTGAAGTGGAAGGGCCGGGACGTCACGCTGACGGTGACCGAATTCCTGCTCCTGCAAGCCTTGGCCCAGCGACCCGGCTTCGTGAAGTCCCGCGATCAGCTCATGGATGTGGCCTATGACGATCAAGTCTATGTGGACGATCGTACCATCGACAGCCACATCAAGCGGCTCCGCAAGAAGATGCGGTCCGCGGATTCGGATTTCTCGGCCATTGAGACCCTCTACGGCATCGGTTACCGCTATAACGAGGAATAGCTGGGGGCATGGCGTCTGTGACGGACATGGATGTCCCACAGGACGACGTGAACCGGACCGCTTCGGCGCCTAAGCGACAGGGCTTGTTGTCCCGCTTTCGCCGCGCGGACGGTGACGTTGTGTTGGGGGAAGACTGGGACGGTCCCGACGGGACCGTCGAGGCCGAATTGTCCGAGGCCCGCCGCCGGCGTGGCCTCTTTTCGCTCGACCGCTCACCGCTTGCCCGCAAGATCATCCTGTTCAACCTCCTGGCGATCCTCCTTCTGGTCGCGGGGGTTCTGTTTATGAACCCATCCCGCGACAGCCTGCTCAGCCAGCGTGAGGAAGGCCTGGTGACCGAGGCAAGGCTGATCGCCGACGTGTTTTCCGCGTCGCTGCCCGACAATGTGCCGGTCAACTTGGCGGCGGGCGACGGCGTGGACGTGGCCAACGTTCTGAACGGGATCGAGTTGCCGCCGGGTGTCGAGGTCCATGTCTTCGATAGTGCGGGCCAGATCGTCGGTCAGGCCATCGGCCGCGGTCCGGACAGCCCCGTGGATGGCCTGGAGGATGTCGTACGGCGGCCAAGCGTGCTGACCGGGACATTGAATGCCATCTGGGAAGGGCTGTCGGCCCTGGTGTCGAGCAGCCAGCAGGATGTGCCGGACGCGGTCGATGTGGCCCGGACGCTGGTCGAGAATATGGAGCCTGGCGTCACCGCCATCCGCGGCTACGAAGGGGAGGCGGGCCAGCTCTATACGGTGACGACACCGATCGACGGGGCGGGTGGGTTCACCGGCACCATCGCGGTGACGACGCGCGCGGGAGAGATCGACGAACTGATCCGAGTCGAGCGAGAGCAGCTTTTGCAGATGTTCGTGGTCGCCCTGCTGGTCTCAATCGGGCTCAGCCTGGTTTTGGCTTCGACCATCGCCAACCCGTTGTCGGATTTGTCGGCCGCCGCCGAGCTTGGACGGGACAAGCATGCGCGCAAGATGTCGCCGCACCGGGTGCGCATCCCCGATCTGACGGCCCGGCCGGACGAAATCGGGCGGTTGTCCGGCGCGCTGCGCGGCATGGTGTCGGCGCTCTATGACCGGATCGACAGCAACGAACAATTCGCGGCCGATGTGGCCCATGAAATCAAGAATCCGCTGGCCTCGCTGCGGTCGGCGGTCGGCACCATGCGCCTGGCCAAGACCGACGATCAACGGGGGCGTCTGTTGGACGTTATCGAACACGACGTCCGGCGACTGGACCGGTTGGTCTCCGACATCTCCAATGCGTCGCGGCTCGACAGCGAATTGGTGAAGGAAGAGGAAGAACCCTTCGACCTGGTCAAGATGGTTTCGAACCTGACCGTCTATCACGGCCAGGAGGCGGAGGCTCAAGGCATCGATTTCGTCACCGACCTGCCCAGGGAACCCATGGTCATCATGGGGCTTGAAGGCCGCCTGGCGCAGGTTTTCGTAAACCTGATCACCAACGCCATGTCCTTCTGCGAGGAAGGCGATGCCGTTCGCGTCTGGATGCGCCGCCGCGACAACCGCGTGCTGGTCGTGGTCGAGGATACCGGCCCCGGCATCCCGGAAGCGGCGCTGACGAAGGTCTTCAACCGCTTCTATTCCGAACGGCCCGAAAAGCAGTTCGGCAATCATTCCGGGCTGGGACTTGCCATTTCCAAGCAGATCGTCGAAGCCCATGGCGGCGTGATCTGGGCCGAGAATATCCGGCCGACGGAAATGGACATCACCTCCGAGCCCTTGGGGGCACGCTTCGTCGTGGGCCTTCCGGTCTGACGACATGCCCGCGGGTGTGCCCACCCCCGACATCGACCCGGTCACCCACCGCGACGGCACCCTGTCGCTGCATGCCACGACCGTTGCATTGGACGGCCGCGCGCTCTTGCTCACGGGCTCCTCCGGCGCTGGCAAGAGCGGTCTTGCCGCGCAGATGATCTGTCTCGGCGCCACGTTGATCAGCGACGATCAAACGCGTCTGGCCATCGAGAAGGGAACTCTTGTCGCCCGGGCTCCCGCAGAGACACAGGCCCTGCTGGAGCTGCGGGGATTGGGACTATGTCGGGCGGCGGCAATCGCCTCGGCGCCCGTAACCGCCTGCTTTCAGATCGGCCCCTCGGTCACCCGATTGCCCGATCCAGAACACGTAAGGCTTCTGGATCGAAACATCCCGATCCATCGCCACCCCCTTACCCCCGACCTCGCCGCGAAGCTGATCTTGCTGCTGCGGTGGGGATTGGCGGCGATATGACGCAATGTTCGGGCCTCACGGCTTTGAGAGGCGGCACCACGTCGCCTTACAAATGCCGCGCCGCCGCATTACGTGATATTTCTCCGACAGCATGAGTTGGACACACCCATGGCCGATCCCGTCGATCTGCTTCTCATAACCGGCCCATCGGGCGCAGGGAGGACGACTGCGATCCACGCGCTCGAGGATGCCGGCTGGGAAGTCATCGACAATCTGCCCATATCCCTGCTGCCGCGCCTACTGGCCGGCAGCGACCGGCCGCTGGCCCTGGGGCTCGATGTCCGCAATCGGGATTTCAGCGTCGACGGCGTGCTGGACCTTGTGTCGACGCTGCGGACGGATCCGCAGGTATCGCTCCGACTCTGCTACCTGGATTGCGCCGCCGACACGTTGGTCGCCCGCTTCTCGGAAACCCGCCGCCGCCATCCCATGGCCCCTTCCGAGGACGCCGCCACGGGGGTGGACCGAGAGCTGGATCTGCTCGCTCCATTGGAAGATCGGGCCGATGTGGTGATCGACACCACGACGCTGACGGTCCACGATCTCAAGGCCGAGATCCTGCGCTGGTTCGGACCCACGGCGCGCAGCCTGGCCCTGTCAATCCAATCCTTCAGCTACAAGCGCGGCGTGCCCCAAGGGCTCGATATCGTCTTCGACGTGCGTTTCCTGGCCAATCCCCATTGGGTGCCCGCGCTCCGCTCCAAGACCGGCCGGGACGGCGCGGTGCAAGCCCACGTGACCGCCGACCCCGCCTTCGCCCCATTCTATGACCGGATCAGTGACCTGATCCTGTCATTGTTGCCCGCCTACCAAAAGGAAGGCCGGGCCCATCTGTCCATCGGGTTCGGCTGCACTGGCGGCAGACACCGTTCCGTTACGGTCGCTGAAATGCTGGCGCAAACTCTTGCGGAGGCGGGATGGCAAGTGTCTAGTCGACACAGAGAACTGGACCGTCGCGCCGCGGCGCGACGGGAAGGCCGAGGGGATACGGCCGCCCACAGGGGAAGCGCCGCATGATCGGCATAGTCATCGTAGCCCATGGGGGCTTGGCGGACGAATACCGCAAGGCGGTCGAGCATGTCATCGGCCCCCAGGACGGTGTGCGCAGCGTGGCCGTGGGTGCCAGCGATGACAGGGCCTCGAAGGAACAGGAAATCTGCGCCGCCGCCGACGCCGTGGATGCGGGCGACGGCGTGGTGGTCGTGACTGACATCTTCGGGGGGTCGCCGTCGAACCTGTCGATGTATGCGTGCACCCCGCGCGACCGGGTGATCTTCTACGGCGCCAATCTACCGGCCCTGATCAAACTGGCCCGGTCTCGCGCGAAACCGGTTCAAGAAGCCGTGGCCTTGGCGAAGGCGGCCGGAACGCGCTACATGGACGTCGCACAAGGGCCCGCCGCCTGAACGAACAGCGGTTGCCGAAGGGATGATATGCCGACGCGCCATCTGGACATCGTGAACGAGAAGGGCCTGCACGCGCGCGCATCCGCGAAGTTCGTCGAGGTGGTCGAAGCCCACGAGGCGACGGCCCGCGTGCACCGGAACGGCCTGGCGGCCGAGGGGGATTCGATCATGGGCCTTTTGATGCTGGCGGCCGCCCGGGGGACGTCGATCGAAGTCGAGACCTCGGGGCCGCAGGCCGACGCGCTGCTCGAGGCCCTGACCGGTCTGGTGGCTGATAAGTTCGGGGAAGGGATGTGAGCGACGTGTCCATTATCCGAGCGTCCCGCCGCGCCGAGCCGGCGGAATCCTCGACCGTCGATCCCAACTACAAGCCCTATGACCGCACCAAGCTGTCCTATGCCGGGACCTTCACCGACCCCCGGCGCGCCGCGACGATCCGTGTGCTGGAATGGATGACGGGCAAAGCCCGGCTGCTGTACCTGATCCGCAAGTTCGAGCGAGAAGGGGTCGAGGTCGGGCCGGACTTCTTCCCCCATGCGCTGCGCGTCATGGGGATCGACATCCAGACGCCGGCCGATCAGATCGCCCGCATCCCCGCCACAGGGCCGGCCGTGGTCGTGGCCAACCACCCCCATGGGCTGGTCGACGGGATGGTCCTGGCGGACATGATCGGGCGCGTCCGGACGGACTACAAGATCCTGACCCGCAGCCTGTTGACCGGCGTGCCGGAAGTGGCGGACTTCATGATCCCGGTCCCGTTCCCCCATGAAACCGACGCGCGGGAACGAAACCTTGAGATGCGCCGCTCCGCCATGGCCCATCTGGACCAGGGGGGCATGATCGTGCTGTTCCCCTCCGGCGCCGTGGCCTCGTCCGAGACATGGTTCGGCCCCGCTGTGGAAAAGGAGTGGAACCCCTTCACCGCCAAGATGATCCGCCGGTCGGGCGCCACGGTGGTGCCGGTCTTTTTCCAAGGCCGCAATTCGCGCGCCTATCAGATCGCCAACCTGATCTCTCCGACCCTGCGGCAGGGTCTTTTGCTGCACGAAGTCGTCCATGCCCTGAACCGCCCGCAGGCCCCGCAAATCCGGCCCCCGATCTCGCCCGACGAATGGCGCCCGCTATCGGACAACGCGACCGATTTCATGGCCTGGTTGCGCGAGCGGACGCTGGACGGCTAGCGCGTGGGCACCGGATCGCCCTCGCCGCGATAATCATAGAAGCCCCGCTCGGTCTTCCGGCCCAGCCAGCCGGCTTCGACATACTTTGTCAGCAGCGGGCAGGGCCGGTACTTGGTGTCCGCCAGACCGTCATGCAGCACGTTCATGATGGCCAGACAGGTGTCCAAGCCGATGAAATCCGCCAATTCCAGCGGGCCCATCGGATGGTTCGCGCCCAGCTTCATCGATGTGTCGATGGATGTCACCGTGCCCACCCCTTCATAGAGCGTGTAGACCGCCTCGTTGATCATCGGCATCAGGATGCGGTTGACGATGAAGGCCGGGAAATCCTCGGCGGTCGCGGCCTGCTTGTTCAACCGCTCCACCACGGCCAGGCAGGCCTTGTAGGTCTCTTCGTCAGTGGCGATGCCGCGGATCAGCTCGACCAGCTTCATGACCGGCACGGGGTTCATGAAGTGGAACCCCATGAATTTCTCGGGCCGGTCGGTGCGGCTGGCCAGACGCGTGATCGAGATCGAGGACGTGTTCGAGGTCAGAATGGTCGTGGGCTTCAGGTGCGGCAGCAGGTCCTCGAAGATCGCCTGCTTGATCGTCTCGCGCTCGGTCGCGGCCTCGATCACCAGGTCGCAGGGCCCCAGCTCCGACAGGGTCAGCGTCGTGGAGATGCGGGCCATGGCCGCGTCGCGGTCTGCGGCGCTGATCTTCTCGCGGCTGACCTGACGGTCCATATTGCCTCGGATGATGTCCATTGCGCGGGTCAGCGCGTCTTCGCCCACGTCGTTCAGGACCACGTCGTATCCGGCCAAAGCGCAGACATGGGCGATTCCGTTGCCCATCTGGCCCGCCCCGACGATGCCGATGCTCTCGATCTCCATGGTCCTGATCCTCGTCCGGCGGTCGCGGCGACCATAGCAGCGCGCCCCCGGCGCACAAGGCGCCCAGGTCGTGTCAATTATCGGCGAATTGGCGGTTCAACATTTCGGTAAGCGGGACCTGAGACGGTGACTCGAACGCCGCGAATCGGCGCGTGAGGCATGTCATGGGCTACGAGGGTCACGAACCCGGACTGGAATACTACCCTTGCCGGTATGGTCGGTCGCGCACCGTCTTCCGGGGGCCGCGGGTGTCCCTGGACGGGCCCTATACCGTTGTTCTGGGCGGGTCCGAGGTCTATGGGAAATTCGTCGAAGATCCGTTCTGCGACCAGCTGGCGGAACGGACGGGCCGTCAGGTCGTCAATCTGGGCGTCATGAATGCCAGCACCGACCTCTTCCTGCGCGACGAAGCCTTGATGGAAGTCGTGTCTGGCGCCGAATGCGTGGTTATCCAGGCCATGGGGGCGGGTAACATCTCGAACCGCTTCTATTCCGTCCATCCGCGCCGGAACGACCGCTTTCTGCGCCATTCCCGGCAGATGGAAAAGTTGTTCCCCGAGGTGGATTTCAGCGATTTCACCTTTACCCGGCATATGTTGCACGCGCTCAAGACCCGGGCCCCGGACGCTTTCCGCACGCTCGAAACCGAGCTTTGCGCGGCCTGGGTCACCCGCATGCGCCTATTGCTCAGCCGGATATCCGGCCACAAGACGCTGCTTTGGATCGAAAACCGGGATCTGGGACCGCTCGGCCCCGAACCGCTCTTCGTGACGGTGGACATGATGCAAGCCCTGGAGGGGCAAATCGACAAGGTCGCCCATTGCGACGTGACCGACGACATCACCGATGAGTCCTTCGGGCAGATGGTCTTCGCCGAAACGGAGGAAGCCCAGGCCCGCCTGATGCTGCCGCCGGTGGCCCATGATCGGATCGCCGGAACCCTGTCGCGCGCGTTGCGGCGGCGCAACGGTCTGGCGGCGGCCTGACCTGGGCGGGTATCGGTGCCCTGCACCACGAAAGAGGGCCGCATCGGACACCCGACGCGGCCCCTTGTCTTCCCCGGACGCAATCCGTCAAAGCTTCTCGGTCAGTTCCGGCACGACGTTGAACAGATCGCCAACCAGGCCGTAATCGGCGACCTGGAAGATCGGCGCTTCCTCGTCCTTGTTGATCGCGACAATGACCTTGGAATCCTTCATCCCCGCCAAGTGCTGGATCGCGCCCGAGATCCCAACGGCAATATACAGGTCCGGCGCCACGACCTTGCCGGTCTGACCGACTTGCCAATCATTGGGCGCATAGCCAGAATCCACCGCCGCCCGGGACGCGCCGACCGCAGCACCCAGCTTGTCGGCCAGTTTCTCGATCAGGGCGAAATCCTCCTCGGACCCCACACCCCGGCCGCCTGACACGACGACGCCGGCCGATGTTAGCTCGGGCCGATCGCTTTCGGCGACCTTGTCCTCGACCCATTCGCTCAGGCCCGGATTGTCTGCGGCCGTAATGGTCTCGATAGAGGCCGAACCCCCATCGCCTGCGGCATCGAACGTCGATGTCCGGATCGTCATCACCTTCTTGGCGTCCGACGACTTCACCGATTGCACGGCGTTACCCGCATAGATTGGCCGCTCGAACGTATCCGCATCCACCACGCCGGTCACGTCCGACAGGATCATCACGTCCAGCAGGGCCGCGACGCGGGGCATGACGTTTTTCGCATCCGTGGTCGACGGCGCCAGAATGTGGGAATAGTCACCCGCCATCCCAGCGATCAGCGCCGCCGTCGGCTCGGCCAGGCGATGGCCCAGCGACGGATCCTCGGCCACCAGCACCTTGGCCACACCGTCCAGCTTGGCCGCGGCCTCGCCGGCCGCCGCAGCCGAGGCGCCCGCGCAGAGCACGGTCACGTCGCCCAATTGCGTCGCCGCGGTCAGGGCCTTGGACGTCGCGTCGACGTTCAATTCGCCATTCGTCACTTCGCCAATCAGAAGAACAGACATTACACGGCCCCCGCTTCCTTGAGTTTCGAGACTAGCGTATCCACGTCCGGCACCATCTCGCCCGCCTTACGGCTCTCCGGTTCGGCGGTCTTGACGATCTCCAGCCGCGGCGTGACGTCGACGCCGTAATCGGCGGCACTCTTCTCATCCAACGGCTTCTTCTTCGCCTTCATGATGTTGGGCAGCGACGCATAGCGCGGCTCGTTCAGGCGCAGATCCACCGTCACGATGGCCGGCATCTTGACCTTGATCGTCTGCAGCCCGCCATCGACCTCGCGCGTGACGACGGCGCTGTCGCCGTCGATCTTCACGTCCGAGGCGAAGGTCGCCTGGGACCAGCCCAGCAGCGCGGCCAGCATCTGTCCGGTCGCGTTCATGTCGTTGTCGATCGCCTGCTTGCCCGCCAGGACCAGGCCGGGTTGTTCCTCGTCGATGACCGCTTTCAACAGCTTGGCGACGGCCAGCGGTTCGATATCCTGATGCACATCATCGGTCGCGATGATCAGGATTGCGCGATCCGCGCCCATGGCCAGGGCCGTGCGCAGGGTTTCCTGCGACTGCTTCACACCGATGGACACCGCCACGACTTCCTCGGCCACGCCCGCTTCTTTCAGTCGGATCGCCTCTTCCACGGCGATCTCGTCGAACGGGTTCATGGACATCTTCACATTTGCCAAGTCCACGCCAGACCCATCGGCCTTCACGCGCACCTTCACATTGTAGTCGATCACCCGCTTCACGGGCACCAGGACTTTCATGGCTGCATCCTCCGCATCGTCACGTTAGGGAAGGATGTAGACTCCCTGATCCG
>JBCCCB010000017.1:0-27656 GCA_039033775.1 Pseudomonadota bacterium
CCCGGTCGTCACCGTCATCGCGCTTGGCGTCCCGTCGATCTTCGGCGGCGCCATCATCACCGAGCAGGTCTTCAAGGTGAACGGCATCGGCCAGCTCCTGATCACCGCGATCCAGGCCAACGACTTGCCCATGGTGCAGACCCTGACCTTCATCTTCGCGGTGCTGATCGTGCTGTTCAATCTGATCGCCGACGTTCTCTACGGCCTGCTCGACCCGAGGATCCGCTATGACTGACGCCCGCGATCCCGTCACTGCGTCCGGGACCGACGCTGTGATCACCGCCGCCTCGGCCCCCGTGGCGGCGACCGAGCCGGTCCTGAAGGACACCGAGGCCCGGAGCCAATGGTGGGATGTCTGGGACCAGTTCCGCACACATAAGGGGGCGATGTTCGGGGCGGCGATCTTCCTGGCCATCGTCGCGCTGGTGGTTCTGGGACCGTTTTTCTGGGACATGGAATTGGGAGAGAAGACCGACATGCGGTCGCGCAACGAAGGGATGTCTTGGGCGCATCCCCTGGGCACGGACCGGCTGGGGCGGGACATGTTCGCCCGGATGATCCAGGGCGGGCAGGTCAGCTTGGCCGTGGGCATGGCGGCCATGGCGTTGTCGCTGATCCTAGGGACCCTGATCGGGGTGCTGGCCGGATACTTCAGGCGGTTGGACGGGCTCTTGATGCGCTTCACCGACTTGTTCCTGGCACTGCCGCTATTGCCGCTTCTGCTGGTGATGGTGCTGCTCTTCCGGGAGCCGCTGACGGCGGCGTTCGGGATCGAGACGGGGATTTTCATCCTGATCGTCTCGGCCATCGGGATCACGTCCTGGATGCAGACCGCGCGGATCGTGCGCGGCGACGTGCTGGCCCTGAAGGAGCGGGAATTCGTCTTGGCGGCGCGGGCCACGGGCACGCCGCCGCGCCGGATCATCACGCGGCATGTGATGCCCAACGTCCTGTCGCCGATCATGGTGTCGGCCACGCTGGGGATCGCGACGGCGATCATCACCGAAAGCGCGCTGTCTTTCCTGGGCCTGGGCTTCCCACCGGACTTCCCGACCTGGGGCCGACTGCTCAATGACGGGGTGCCATTCCTGGAACTGAATCCGGGGTTGGCCTTCTGGCCGGGGCTCGCGATCTCGCTGGTGGTGCTGTCGATAAACTATGTGGGCGATGGGCTGCGGGATGCTTTGGACCCGCGCATCCGAGGCCGCTGAGGCCGATATGGGCCGCGGATTGGGGCTTCGGGGGTGACTTTGACGCCGTCCAAGGTTGGTACAGGTCCGACGGATAGCAGCGGGTCCAGGCGCGAGACATCGAAGGTCGGTTGGTCCTGGATTGCCCATTGATTGTCTGCGTGCACCGAGGCGCGACCCCGCTGGGCCGCTCAGGCGGTCCAGAACCGCCGGGTGAACAGCACGAACACCACCACCAGTTCCAACCGGCCGATCAGCATCGCCGCCGAGAGCAGCCATTTGGCCACGTCGTTCAAGGGTTCGTATGTTCCCGCAGGCCCGATGATCGGTCCGAGCCCCGGTCCGATATTGGCGACGGCCGCAGCCGAGCCCGACACTGACGTCACCAAGTCCAGCCCGGTCATGGCCAGGGCGACCGAGAACACGCCGACCGTCACCACGAACAGGACGAAGAACGCCATGACCGACGACAAAACGTCTTGGCTGACTTTCCGACCGTCATAGCGGGGCCGGAAGATCCCGTTGGGCGAGTGGATGCGGCGGATCTGCGCTTTCACGGCGGCGAAGAGGATCTGGTAACGGAACACCTTGATCGAGCAGGAGGTTGAGCCCGCGCACCCGCCGATCAGACCGATAAAGAAGAACAGGGCCACCGCGAAGCCGCCCCAGGCCATGTAATCGGTGCTCGAATAGCCTGTGCCGGTCAGGATCGACGCCACGTTGAAGAGCGATTGTCGGATCGCCTGTTCAAGCGTGTGATCCGATCGCAGCACCAGAGCGGCGATGGCGAGCAGGCCGATGATGGCGAATGTGCCCAGGAACGCCCGGATCTGCGGATCCTGCCACAACGGCTCCGCCTCGCCATTCAGGAGTTGCACATACCGCACGAAGGGCAGAGCGGCGGCCAGCATGAAGATCGTGGCCACGTATTCATGGGCGCCCGAAAACGCGCCGAAGCTGGCATCGTAATTGGCGAAGCCGCCGGTCGACACGGTGGTCATGGCATGGGTGACCGCGTCGAAGGCCGACATGCCCAGCGCGCCATAGGCCATGGCGCAGAGTGCAGTGATGCTGACGTAGATCGACGAGATGGTGGACGAGATTTCGGCGGCGCGGGGCAGGACCTTGCCCATCGTGTCGAACCCCTCGGAGCGGAAGATCTGCATGCCGCCCACCCGAAGCTCGGGCAAGAAGACCATGGCGACGACGATGACGCCGATGCCACCGAACCATTGCAGCATGGCACGCCAGAGCAGAAGCCCCTGGGGCAGGTTGTCGAGGCGCGTGAAAACGGTGGCGCCGGTGGTGGTCAGGCCTGACATCGCCTCGAAGAAGGCGTCGGTATAGGTCGCCTCGGTCGCGCCCAAGATAAAGGGCAGCGCGGCGAAGATCGGCAGCGCCAGCCAGACGCCCGTGGTCAAGAGGAAGGTCTGCTGCAGCGACAGCCGGTCCCGCACGGCGTTTGACGTGGCGAGCGCCATGCACATGCCGATCAGAACGGTGAGCAGACCGCCTTCCAGGAAGGCCGGCCAGTGGCCGTTCCCGGCCGCCAGATCGGCCGCCATGGGAACCGCCATCGAGGCGCCCAAGGCCATCAGCAAAAGGCCGATCACGTATCCTACGGGGCGCGGGTCCAGCATCCGATCCGGTGTCGGGCGAAGGCCGGGGGGTGTCAAGCGGGCTGGCAGCCTCAGGCGCGCCGCCGGCCCGACTGGCTGACGGCCAGTCCCAGGGCGATCAGGGCGAGCGCGGCGAAGAACCTGCCGGGCAAATCCTCCGACAGTACGGCCCAGCCGAAGATCATGGACCAGACGGGGACCTGGTAGTTCACCAGTGTCATGAAGCTGGGCCCCGCGGAGCGGATGACCTGGACCCGAAGCAGCGCGGCGAAGCCCGTTGGGACCAGCCCCAGGAAGACGATGGCCGCCATGGGAAGGGGGGCGGACGCGGCGGGAAGGCCCTCGGTCAGCAGCATGGCCGGGATCAGGAGAACGGCGCCGACCACCAGCGACAGGGCCGACAGCCACATGCCGTCGATGGGCGGACAGCGCCGTGTGGCGATGGACCCGAACGCATAGCATAGCGGTGCCGTCAGGCAGGTGAGCCGCCCGAGCGCCTCCAGATCGCCGCCGCCCGCCGCCGCGATGCCGGGGCCCAGCAGGACGATGGCACCGATCAGCCCCAGGCCGAAGCCGCCCGCCTTGCGAAAGGTCAGCCTGTCGCCGGGCACCAACCAATGGGCGAGAGGCAGCACGAAGAGCGGCAAGACGGCCATGGACAGTCCCGCGAAGGCCGAGGGAACGTGCTGTTGGCCCCAGGACAGCAGCATGAAGGGCAGGGCGGAGGTCAGAATGCCGATGGCGATTACGAAGCCCATAAGCGGCCCGGTCACGGACGGGAAAGGACGCCGAAGCACCGCCACCAGCAACAGCAGGGCCATCGCGCCCAACGTGGTTCGGGCGCAGGCGACGGTCACCGGGCCGTAGCCCCGCAAGGCGATGCTGACCACCATGAAGGTACCGCCCCAGATCAAGCCGAGGGCCATGATCGAGATCCAGTTGGCCAGAGTCGGGGCCGAAACGGGGGTATCCGTCGTGGCCACGGGTCAGAGCCCCCCTTGCATCTGGTCGGCGGTCGTTCGTTCTGCCATGCCGCGCCCCTAGCCGGCCCTGCGCGTCTGGGCCAGTCCGCGCGTCATCTGGACGGCGGGGAAGGTGATCCCGGGGGCCAAGGTCACGTCGATCTCTTTTGCGACGCGAAAGCCCAAGGCCCGGTAGAACGGCACAGCCGTGCGGGTCGAGATGCAGTCGAAGGCCGTTATGCCCGCGACGCGGGCCTGGCCCATGGCTGCCTCCAACACGGCGCGGGCATGACCTTCGCGCAAGCGGGCGGGATTCGAGACCACGTGCCGGATATGGCCCCGCCCCGGCGTCACGCCGCCCGCGGGGGCTTGGGCGGTCCAGCCCCCGGCAGCCAGCAGGACGCCATCCTCTTCGGCCAGCCAATAGGTCCCCGACGTCACCAGGCCCGGCTGCGCCCGGCTGATCCTGGGCAGGGCGGTCACCAGCACGGAGGGCGGATAATCGGCGGCCAGCAGGCGGGGATAAGCTTCGGCCAGCAAGGCGTCGACGGCGGGGATATCGGCACGGGTGGTGGGGCGCAGGACGGGCATGGGGCAATCCGGACAAAAACTAAAAGGGGCCGCGCATGTCACGCGGCCCCTCGAAAACCTGTCGGGCGTGATCACGGCCGGTTGGCCTTACTTGATCTTGCCTTCCTTGTATTCAACGTGCTTGCGCGCGACGGGATCGTATTTCCGCACGACCATCTTCTCGGTCATGGTGCGGGCGTTCTTCTTGGTCACATAGAAATGGCCGGTGCCGGCGGAGGAATTCAGCCGGATCTTGATCGTGGTGGGCTTCGCCATCGGTGTCTCCTGCGTCGGCCGGGCGGGCGCCGGACCCATGGTCCGCAGGGCATGCTGCCGCGCCGTGCCCGAGAAATCCGGGAAGCCGCCTTCTAGCCGCTGGGCCGGGGCTGTCAACCACCATGCGGGGGCGCTATGCCCGACCCATGGCCGAGTCCTTCCGATACACCTATCTCAACACGCCGATCGGCGCGCTTCTTCTGGCGGCCGATGATCTCGGCCTTGCGCGTGTGTCCTTCCCGACCGGCGATCGGACGGTCCGGCCAGGGGCAGATTGGGCCGAGGACGCGGCGCCGTTGACCGAAGCGCTCGCGCAGCTGCGGGCCTATTTCGCGGGGGAATTGACGGCGTTCGACCTGGCCTTGTCGCCGGGCGGGACGACGTTCCAGCGCAGCGTCTGGCTGACCTTGCCGGACATCGGGTTCGGCGAGACGGCGAGCTATTCCGACATCGCGCGGCGGATCGGCCGACCCAGGGCCACGCGGGCCGTTGGCGCGGCGAACGGGGCCAACCCATTGCCCATCGTTCTGCCGTGCCACAGGATCGTGGGTGCTGACGGGTCTTTGACCGGATTCGGCGGCGGGCTGCCGATCAAGCGGTTCCTATTGGCCCATGAAGGCCGGTCTCCGGCTCAGGCCGACCTGTTCCAGCCATCGGCGTGATCCTGCCGATCATGATCGTCCGGGCCTACTTTTCGGAAAATCGTCGTCGCGATGCCGCCTGGTTCCGCCTCAGGCGGCGGACCGCAGCGTCACCCGGATGCCGTCGCCGTCCTGCTGCATGATGGCGGTACAGCGTCCGGCGCCATCGCCCAATAGGTAGTCCAGTGCGAGGTCCCGCCGCATGGCGATCCCGGCGCGCGCGGCGCGCAGCGCCGTCTCGACCCCGTCGCGGGCCTCATGCAGCCACAGACAGGAAAAAGGCAGTCCAACAAGGTCATCGTCGGGCGAAAAGCCCAGATGCATCAGGAAAGCCGGGTCCAATTGGCGCATCCGCCCGGCTGGGTCCAGACGCGCCGTTCCCGGTACGTTTGGTACGACGAGGGAGCTGGCAGTCTCCGCCTCGACCGTTTCGATTTTCGACATGTCATCCCCACGACTCAGAGCATCTTCCCCGGGTCAGGATGGATGGTGCGGCCGGAGTTTCAAGCCTCTTTCCACTGGGAGTTGTGTGCGGGGGGCCTGTAAGCCGGATTCTGTCCAGGGTTTCCCCTTGGGCGACCATTCCTCTCGACCGCGGATCGCTCCGCGGCCTGAAGCTGCCAACCCGGACCGCCGGGGCGAAGCGGCCCCATGATGCGATCCCTATTCGGCATTGCTCCCGGTGGGGCTTGCCATGCGGGCGACGTTGCCGTCCCCCCGGTGGGCTCTTACCCCACCGTTTCACCCTTACTCTGGCGGGCCAGAGCGGTCTGTTCTCTGTGGCGCTGTCCGTCGGGTCACCCCGCCCGGGCGTTACCCGGCACCGTCGCTCCGTGGAGTCCGGACTTTCCTCGACATCGCTGCCGCGGCCGCCCGGCCCCCCGCCGGGGCCGGTTAGGCCTCGGCCCGCATGGCGTCAACGGGGAAGCGTTCGGCAAGCGTGGCGACAAGTCCCATATCCCGGGGATCCAACGGGCCGCGCGCGCTGGGCCTGAAGCGCAGGCGGAGCGCGGCCAGCAAGGTGTCGTCGTCGATCTCGGCCGTATAGCCTGCGGTTTCCGCCAGTCGGCGGAAGCGGATCGGATCGGATCGCTCGTCAACCGGCTCGGGCCACACAGCCAGACCCTTTAAGGCAAGGCGCCGCCAGTCGAAGCGGGGGCCCGGGTCGATCTTGCGGCCCGGCGCAGCGTCGGAATGGCCGATGACCCGGCATGGCGGGATGGCGTGGCGGGCGAGTATGTCCGACAGCAGGTCCTCCAACGCGTCCATCTGGGCGGCCGCGAAAGGCGCGGCGCCCGTGTTCGACAGCTCGATACCGATGGAGGCGGAGTTGACGTCCGTGCACGCGCCCCAGCGGCCCGCGCCCGCGTGCCACGCCCGATTGTCTTCTGCGACCAGTCTAAAGACGCGGCCGTCTTCCGCGACCAGGTAGTGGGCCGATACCTCGGCCTCCGGCAGGCAAAGGCGCTTCAACGCGGGCTCGGGCCCGCCCGTCATCGCGGTATAGTGGATCATCACCAGGTCAGGCGTGGAATAACCGCTGCGTCTGGGGCCGAAATTCGGGCTGGGCCGCTCTTCGACCTTCACTGACCGCGCACGAGGGTCACGTAGGTCTCCGGATTCCAGGCACAGGCATTGCCGTCGCCATCCGGGTCCAGGCCCAGGCGGTCGCGTTCGGGGCCGCCCGAGGCCAGGAAGTCTTCTTGGGCGATATCGGCCGTGCGGTAGTTGCGGCAGCGCGTCTCGGCTCGGCGATTGGTGGCCAGCGGGTTGCGGTCATAGGTGCCCGCCGCACCCACGGGCTGGGCCTGGTTCAGGGCGTAAGCGATGATGTTGGGTCCATTGTCGCTGGGCCGCTGGAGTTCGGTCGGGGTGACGAGTTGGTATTGCTGGCGCGCGGCCCGCAGACGCTCGGCATCGGCTTCGATGTCACGCTGTTGCGAGACGATCTGAAAGTCTTGCTCGCGGCTGATTTCCGGGTTGTCTCGGTCGAGATCGGCGGCCGCCGTCTGCGTCTGCGTCTGCGTCGGCAGCGGCGCGGGCAGGGCCGGTTCATCGGATGCCGGCCGGCCCAATGCAGCGCGGGTCTGGGCGGCGATGTCCTCGGCCTCGCTGGTGGCGGTCGCGGGCAGCGGTCCCGGCGGCGTCTCGGGCGGCAGGATCGTTTGGGACGGGGTGCGCGTGGGACGCTGCAAGGCGGCCTCGCGCCGGGCGGCGACCTCGGCCGGGCTGTCGAAGCCCGCGCCGCGCGGGCCGCTATCGGGCACCTGCGGATCGCAGGCGGCCACCGCCAGCAGCGCGGTGGCGAGGAAAGCGGGACGTGTCAGACGGGTCCGATGCATGGCTGCCTCTTGGTCTTTTACCGAAGCGTTTACCACCATTTCTCCGGACGCGCCACGAAGCCGGCCCGTTCTTCCAACGCGCTTGCAACATTCAGTAACGCGCCTTCTTCCCAGGGCTTGCCGATCAGCTGCAGACCCATGGGCAGACCGCGCCGGTCTTGCCCGGCAGGCACGGCGATGCCGGGCAGGCCCGCCAGGTTCACAGTCACCGTGAAGACGTCGTTAAGGTACATCTGGATCGGGTCGGCATCCCCCATCGAGCCCAGCTCGAAGGCGCTGGACGGCGTGGCGGGCGTCAGGATGGCGTCGACGCCGCCCGAGAAGACGTCGTCGAAATCCTTCTTGATCAGCGCGCGGACCTTGCGGGCGCGATTGTAATAGGCGTCGTAGAACCCCGCCGACAGGACGTAGGTGCCGACCATCACCCGGCGCTGGACTTCGTCGCCGAAGCCCTCGGCGCGGGTCTTTTCGTACATCTCGGTGATGCCGTCGCCCTGGCTCAGGCTGGCGCGGTGGCCAAAGCGGACGCCGTCATAGCGCGCGAGGTTGCTGGACGCCTCAGCGGGCGCGATGACGTAATAGGCGGGCAGGGCGTATTTGGTGTGGGGCAGGGTGATATCGCGGATCTCGGCGTCCGCGTCCCGCAGCATGTCGATGCCGCTTTGCCAGAGCGTGTCGATCTCCTCCGGCATGCCGTCCATGCGGTATTCCTTCGGAATGCCGATGACCCGACCTTTGATTTCGCCCGTCAGCATGGCCTCGAAATCCGGAACGGCCAGATCGGCGGAAGTCGAGTCCTTCGGGTCGTGGCCCGCCATGGCCTCCAGGAAGATCGCCGCGTCGCGCACGGTGCGGGTCATGGGGCCGGCCTGGTCCAGCGACGAGGCGAAGGCCACGATCCCCCAGCGGGAGCAGCGGCCATAGGTCGGCTTGATCCCGGTGATGCCGGTGAAGGCGGCCGGTTGGCGGATTGAGCCGCCGGTATCGGTGCCGAGCGCGCCCAGGCAGAGGCGCGCGGCCACGGCGGCGGCGGACCCGCCGGAGGAGCCGCCGGGGGTCAGCGCCGCGTCGGAGTTCCCGGCGCGCCAAGGATTGACGACGTTGCCGTAGGTGGAGGTCTCGTTCGAGGACCCCATGGCGAATTCGTCCATGTTGAGCTTGCCCAGCATGACCGCGCCCTGGGTGAAGAGCTTGTCGGTGATGGTGCTTTCGTATTCGGGCTTGAACCCGTCGAGGATCTTGGACCCAGCCTGGGATGCCACGCCCTTGGTGCAGAACAGATCCTTCACCCCGATCGGGATGCCGCACATGGCGGGCGCGTCGCCGCGCCGGATGCGCTCATCCGCGTGCTTGGCCTGGGCGCGCGCAATCTCGGGCGTGTGATGAACGAAGGCGTTCAGCGCCCCCGCGCTTTCCACGGCCTCCAGATGCGCCTCGGTCAGGGCGAGGGCGGTCGTCTCGCCCGCGCGCAGGGCGTCGCGGGCCTCGGCGATGGTCAGGTCTGTCAGGCTCATTCCACCACCTTCGGAACGGCGAAGAAGCCTTCGCGGGCTTCGGGCGCATTGGCCAGCACGGCTTTCTGCTGATTGCCGTCGGTCACGATGTCCTCGCGTCGCTTCAGGCGCATCGGCGTGACGGAGACCATGGGGTCTACGCCCTCAACATCGACTTCTTGCAGCTGTTCGATGAAACCCAAAATGGCGTTGAATTCGCCCGCCAGCGCGTCCAGCCGATCCTCGGGGACGGCGATGCGGGCCAGATGGGCGACCTTGCGCGCGGTGTCGCGATCTATGGACATGTGGCCTCCGGCGGGTTTGTTCCGCGCGGTCTAGCCGTGTCGCGGGACGGGTTCAACATCGCGGCGGAGGTAGATTTCCAGGAGCAGCAGGTGGGGCAGGAAGAAGCCCACGAACATGACCTGGTCGAAAGGACCGTCGAACGCCTCGGTTGACCCCGCTCCTCCGGTCAGGGCGTACCATAGGCCGTATTGCACCCGGTAGAGCCAGGACCCGATGGCCAGCCAGACCAGTCGCAAGCCCCAGCGGCGGTGGGCGGGCCGGTTCCGGGCCCGGGCGGTGCGGTAGGTCATCCCGGCGGCCCCGGCCAGCAGCAGGCCATAGAGCGCGAACCCGACGCTCATCCCCCGGCCGCCAATGGTGCCTTGGACGGCGATATAGGTCAGGCCGCCCAGGGCCGTCAGCAGCGCGCCCGCGACGGTGATCCGACCAGAGATGCGATGCAGCTTGGGCCAGCGGACGCGGATATGGGGGACGGCCTGCACCAGGGCAAGCGCGGTGATGATTCCCCCGGCCATCATATGGGTGAAGATGCTCAGGTTCGAGAGCGGGGCGCCGGGGTGGAAAAAGCGCGTCGGTTCGCGCGGTGCGCCGCGCAGACCGTCGATGCCCTGGGCGACGGACAGCAGGACGAACGGTACGGCCAGGATTGCCGCGAGGGCGATCACGGCAGTCAGCCGTTTGGACGGGCGGGCGGGCATTTCTCGAAGGTCCATATGGGGGTTGAAAGTTAGCGGCCCAGATATGTCGGGCAATGCGGCATAGGGCGGGCTGCCGCTCGTGCCCCTTGCGTGGCGGGGGTGGTCGGCGCTACATCCCTGTCACCGGCGCGCGGGCGTTGTGTAATGGTAAGACCTCAGCCTTCCAAGCTGATGATACGGGTTCGATTCCCGTCGCCCGCTCCATCCTATCAGACCTGCAACGTCAACCGGATGAACGGCAGCGCGACGACCGCGCCGATGCCGCCGGTGGCCGAGCGGACCCAGATCGGGAAGGTCGGCGGCATCAGGGCCGCCAGGTTGGTGCAGACGATCCCGCTGAAAATCAGCCTGGTCGGATCGACGGCGTCGGCCACCAACTTGCGCCCGGAAAATCCCCCCGCTACCCCTAGGCCGACGACCGGAGGGACAATGGCCGACATCGCCAAGGAAGCGGATCGCGCCCGATCCAAGAAGATCGGCAGCTTGCGGGCGCTGCTGCCGTTTTTCGCACCCCATAAGGGGATGGTGGCCGCCGCCGTTGCGGCCCTGGTCATCACGGCCTGCATCTCGCTGGTCTTGCCGCTGGCGGTCCGCCGCGTCGTGGATGGGTTCCAGACCGGCGATGCAGCGCTGCTGGATCAATACTTCATGGCGGCGCTTGGGATTGCCACGGCTTTGGCCATCGGAACGGGGCTGCGGTACTATCTGGTCACCCGGCTGGGCGAACGGGTCGTCGCCGATATCCGCAAGGCGGTGTTCGACCGGATGATCCGCATGTCGCCCGATTTCTACGACAACATCCTGACCGGCGAGGTGCTGAGCCGGATCACCACCGACACGACATTGCTGTTGTCGGTGATCGGGTCGTCGGTCTCGGTCGCGCTGCGAAACGTGCTGATCTTCATGGGTGGCATGGCGTTGATGGTCTGGACCGCGCCGAAGCTGTCGCTGTTGGTTCTGTTGATCGTGCCGGCGGTGATCGTGCCGATCATCGTGCTGGGCCGCCGGTTGCGGCAATTGTCGCGCGAGAACCAGGATTGGATCGCACAATCCTCGGGCAAGGCGTCGGAATGGTTGCTGAGCGCCCAGACAGTGCAGGCCTACACGTTCGAAGGCGATGCGTCGGGCCGGTTCTCGGACGTCACCGAGGAGAGCTTCCGATCCGCGCGGACGCGGATCCGGGTGCGGGCGATCATGACGATCATCGTGATCCTGCTGACCTTTTCGGGAATCGTCGGCGTGCTCTGGATCGGGGCCCGGGATGTGCGCGCCGATGTGATGACCATCGGCGAGCTGATCCAGTTCCTGATCTACGCGATCATGGTGGCCGGGGCCGTTGCGGCCTTGTCGGAGATCATCGGCGAATTGCAGCGTGCGGCGGGCGCGACGGAGCGTCTCGTGGAGCTTCTAAATGCCGAGGACGCCGTCCTCGATCCGGTATCGCCGGTCGCCTTGCCGACAAGCGAGACCGTGGCATTCGAGGGCGTGTCGTTCCGGTATCCGGCCAGACCGGAGACCAAGGCGCTGGACGACGTGACGCTGGAGGTCGCCCCGGGTGAAACCGTGGCCTTGGTCGGCCCGTCCGGGGCTGGCAAGTCGACGATCGTCCAGTTGCTGCAACGGTTTTACGACCCCGACGAGGGGCGGATCACGCTGGGCGGGGTCGACCTACGCGACATGGCGCGGGCCGACTTCCGGTCGCGGATCGCGCTCGTGCCCCAGGATCCGGTGATCTTCGCGGCCTCGGCCCGCGACAATATCCGCTTCGGGGCGCCCGATGCCACCGATGCCCAGGTCGAGGCAGCCGCCAAGGCGGCGGCGGCCCACGACTTCCTGACGGCGCTGCCCGACGGCTACGACACCTATGTGGGCGAGCGGGGCGTGATGCTGTCGGGCGGCCAGAAGCAGCGCATAGCGATTGCCCGCGCCATCCTGCGGGACGCGCCGGTCCTGCTGCTGGACGAAGCGACCAGCGCGCTGGACGCCGAAAGCGAGCGGGCCGTGCAGGATGCCGTCGCGCGCCTGGCCGAGGGGCGGACCACCATCATCGTCGCCCACCGATTGGCCACGGTGAAACAGGCGGATCGGATCGTTGTCCTGCAGGACGGCCGGATCGCGGCTCAAGGCACGCATGATGCGCTGGTGGCCCAAGGGGGACTCTACGCGCGGCTGGCGCGGCTGCAATTCACAGACGGTCTGGCTGCCGAATAGCGTCACGCGGTCTGCCCCACGGCGCACCGTCCAGCGTGCGGCAATGACACGGCTACGGGCCTTTCCCCTTGCTCCGCAGCGTCGCGCTTGCCCTTCTTGCGCCTGTCCGCCATCAATCTCGAACTTGATCGAGGGAGGGAGCTCTCGGCGGCAGCAGGGAGGGAACGGACATGGCGTCTTTCGCCAGCAAGCAGGATATCCTCGATATCGAGGTTGCCGAGCCATGGGAGGCGGCGCAGCCCGCCCAGACTCTCCACCAATTGCTGACCCAGACGAAGGACGCCCATGGCGACCGGCCGGCGCTCTCCTACCAGCTGTTCTCGGGGCAGAAGGATCCGGCGGTCACGCTGACCTGGCGGCAGATGCATGGCGACGTGACGCGGGCGGCCAATATGCTGCGCGCGTTGGGGGTCGAGGAAACCGATACGGTCGCCTATGTCCTGCCCAACACGATCGAGACGGCTGTGGTTCTTTTGGGCGGGGCGGTCGCGGGCATCGCGAACCCGATCAACCCGCTACTCGATGCCGAGCAGATCGCGGCCATCCTGCGCGAGACCAAGGCCAAGGTCGTCGTCACCCTGCGGGCGTTTCCGAAGACCGATGTCGCTCAGAAGGTGGCCGATGCCGTCCGTCTGGCCCCCAATGTGGAAACCGTGCTGGAGGTCGACCTGCATGGCTACCTGACCGGCCTGAAGAAGCTGATCGTCCCGCTGGTCCGGCCCAAGAACCCGGTCTCGCACCACGCCAGGGTGCTGGGCTGGGCGGGCGAGATGGCCAAGCATCCCGGCGACAAACTGACATTCGCCGATGGCGACAGCGACCGGGTGGCCGCCTACTTCCATACAGGCGGCACGACGGGCATGCCCAAGGTGGCCCAGCACAAATATTCCGGCATGATCTACAATGGCTGGATCGGTCATCGGCTGCTCTTCACCGAACATGACGTGATCCTTTGCCCGCTGCCGCTGTTCCACGTCTTCGCCTGCCACGTGATCCTGATGGCGGCAGTCGCCTCGGGGGCCCACGTGATCTTCCCTACACCCCAGGGCTACCGGGGCGAGGGCGTGTTCGACAACATCTGGAAGCTGATCGAGCGCTGGAAGGTCACGTTCCTGATCACCGTACCCACGGCCATGTCGGCCATGATGCAGCGGCCGGTCGATGCCGATGTCTCGTCCATCAAGACGGCGTTTTCGGGCTCGGCCCCGTTGCCGATCGAGTTGTTCAAGCGCTTCGAGCGGGAGACCGGCGTGACGGTGGTCGAAGGGTACGGCCTGACCGAGGCCACCTGCCTGGTCAGTTGCAATCCCGTGGATGGCGAGAAGAAGATCGGCTCGGTCGGCATTCCCTTCATGCATACCAAGGTGAAAATCTTGATGGACAAGGGCGGCGGCCGGGTGGAATGCGACGTCGACGAGGTCGGCGAGATCTGCGTCGCGTCGCCCGGCGTCTTCGACGGCTCGACCTATACCGAGGCCGACAAGAACCACGACCTGTTCCACGAGGACCGCTATCTGCGGACAGGCGATCTGGGCCGCATGGATGCCGACGGCTATCTGTGGATCACGGGCCGTGCCAAGGACCTGATCATCCGGGGCGGTCACAACATCGATCCAGCCGAGATCGAGGAAGCCCTGGCGGGACACGAAGCGGTGGCCATGGCGGGCGCCATCGGGCAACCGGATGCCTTCGCAGGCGAATTGCCATGCGCCTATGTGGAACTGGTGGCGGGCGCGAAAGTGACGCCCGAAGATCTGCGGACGCATTGCGAGACCCATGTGCACGAGCGCGCGGCACGTCCCAAGCATATCGAAATTCTGGCGGAATTGCCGAAGACGGCCGTGGGGAAGGTCTTCAAGCCCGACCTCCGCAAGATGGCGATCACCCGCGTCTATAACGAAGCCCTGGCCAATGCCGAACTGAATGCCAAGGTCGTCGCCGTGACCGAGGACAAGAAGCGTGGCCTGGTCGCGCGGCTCGAAAAGACCGGCGATGTGGCGGAACGGGACGTGGTCGCCGTCATGGGAAACTACACCCGGCCGTGGGAGTGGGCGGAGTAGGGGGCGACCGTCCTGCCGGCGCGACCGATATCCGTCCGGAAAAACAAGAGACGCCCACTTCCGCGGGCGTCCGAGGTTCCACGCCTGGGCGCGGTCGTCTGCCGGTGGCTCAGTCCAGCGCCACGAGTTCCGATGCCGAAGAGCGGCCGTCCCGACCTTCTCGCATCTCGAACTCGACTTTCTGATTATCGCGCAGCCCGGTGAGCCCCGCCCGTTCGACGGCGGAGATATGGACGAAAATGTCCTTCCCGCCATCGTCTGGGGCGATGAACCCGTAGCCTTTCGTTGTATTGAACCATTTCACGGTGCCAGTGGCCATGACCGTGTCTCCTTAGTGATCGTTCCGCCCGCAACATCGCGACGGCATGGTGACCGGCAGTCGCGATTATCCCTATGACGAACCGGCACATTTTTGAGCTATATCCGAGCTGGAGAAGGTCAAGAACGTGCCACAGCACGTCAGAAAGGACAGGACGTGATCACAGTGAATGGGCTGAAGACCTGCGACACCTGTCGCCGGGCGCTGAAGGACTTGGCGGCTGCGGGGCAGATGGCCCAACTGCGCGATCTGCGGGCCGACCCGCCGACAGCCGACGAGATCGCGGCCTGGCGGGGGATGCTCTGCGAAAGCCTTATGAATACGCGGTCCACCACCTGGCGAGGGCTGTCGGACGAAGATCGCGCCAGCGATCCGGTCACTCTGATGGTGGCGCATCCGGCCCTCATCAAACGGCCTGTGATCACACGCCCTGATCAGGCGCCATTGCTAGGGTGGACCCCTGAGACGCGCGGCGCACTCGGGATTTAGGGCGATGCTGGCCGCGTCGGGGTGTCACGACCCCATGCGGTAAATTTGGGCCGATTGCGTGCGGATCAGGCGCGGGGCAGACGCAAGACGATGTTGCGATTGCCACGCTGATAGCTGAGTTCGCTTTCGCCGATGGCCGTGACCCGTCCCCGGTCCAGACGGTCGCCCACCTCGACCTTGACGTAACGGCCGTTTGACAACCGGACCAAGGCCCGGCGGGCCGACGGGCGTCCGTAGACGCCGATCAGATTGACCTGGTTCAAGCGAATCACATTCCGTTCGGTCGCGGCGCGGGCCACGTCGCCTCCGGCCGACCGGACCTGCTGGCGACCGCTATCGGCCTGGCGCGCGGCGGGTGCGGCCGGGGCAGGGGCTGCGCTAGCCTGTTCGCGTCGGCGCTCGACCACGCGCGCGGCCTCGCGTTCCACCGCCTGGGGCCGCAATCGCGGCCGCTCGGCTTGGGCGATTGCCAGCGGAGATACGGGGCCAGTCTGCGCCGCCGCGGCTTGCGCGGTCGATGCCAACGATGCGGCTGCCGCTTGGCTGGCGGCTTGCACGGCCGCTTCGGCTTCGGCTTCCGCGGCTCGCCGCGCGGCTTCCACGGCCTCTGCCGCCTCTGCGGCGATACGCGCGGCTTCCGCATCCGCTTCGGCGATCCGCTGGGCGGTCTGCTGGGCTGCGGCTTCCACCTCTGGCGGTCGCGGCTGCGGGCGGGTGCGGGACAGGATCGCACGGGTTTCGGCATCGAAGCCGTCGTCAACGATCGGTGCCGCGTCCGCCTCCGGCTCCGCCTCGATACCCGCATCCGGTGGCGATGCCTCCGCGTCCGGCGTCGGGATCAGATCGGTCGGGCGACGGACAGGCCGCACGCGCGACAGGACCTCACGGCGGGCCACTTCCTCCGGTGAGAAGGCCGCGTCAATGGGCGCCACTTCGATCGGGCGTCGTGTTGGCATCAGGTCGGGGCGTCCGAGAATGACGCTGTATCCGCCCGGTGCCAAGGCACCGTCAGTCGTCGCGGCAACAAGCTCGATCTCGGCCTCGGCTGCCGTGGCCTCGCTGCTTGGGGCGGTCGCGGGATCCGTGATCTCGTCCGCGACCGGTGCTTCGGCCGGCGCGACGTCAGCATCCAGGGCGGCAGTGTCCACCGGCGCGGTCTCGGCTTCGGCCGGTGTCGGCGCAGGGGCGGTCAGCCGGGCGAACGCATCGCCCGGTGGGATGGCGCTGGGCAGCGCCGTCGTCTCGGGACTGGTCACGGCCGGGTCGGTCTCGGCGATGACGATGGCGGGATCGGCCGGTTCCGTCGGCGCACTGGGCTGGGTGGGGGCCGGATCGTCCGCGCCGCGTGCACTGAATTGCTCCAGCGGGGCCTCTTCGGGCGCGTTTTCCGCGACCAACGGGTCACTCCCGCTCTCCTCCACGCGCTCGCCGTCGGCCTCGGCGATTTCTTCTGGCGTGGCGCCGGGCAACGGCAGAGGCGGCGTCACCAAGCTCTCGATTGGCGCGCCGCCGGGGGCGTCTTGCGTGTCGCTGGCGGATGGCAACAGCGCGGCCAGATCCGACTCATCGGTATCTGGAACCGGCTGGGCGGGTGTCTCGGGCAAGGGAGCTGCCGCCGCGATGTCGGGTTCGACCGCCGATGGCGTGTCGCGCCCGGCCTCGGCTGCGTCGGCGATCTCGGTTTCCGGCTCCGGCGCGACGATCATGTCGGGTTGGCGGAGCAGGGCCTCGGCTTCGGTGGTGGACGTGGGCCGCTCGGTCGGGGCCGTGGTCGCCACCTGATCGAGGGTCGCATCCGAGCCGGAGCCCAACATCGACCAGATGCCCAACCCCATAAGCCCGGCCAGCAGGACCAGCGTCAGAACCAATCCCGTCCCGAGCCGCGGTCCGGCCGGCTTGGCGGCGACCTCGCGGGCAAGCCCCGGAAGCGACAGGGCCTGAGCCTCTTCCTGACGGGCGGCCTCCGCCAGGGGGTCGGGTTCGGCGGACCGCTTGGCGATCAGGTCGGCGATCCGGCTATGGGGCGCCACCTTGGGGGGGCCGGCTAGTTTCGGCTTCGAGGTGCTGTCGCTGCCGGGCGTATCGGCGTCCTTGATCGCCAGAAGGGGCGACAGGCGCGCCGCGCGTTCGGCCCGGTCCTGAACGCCTGGCTCTGGCGCCGATGGCGGCGCCGCTGCGGCGGCATCCGGTGCCACCTTCGGGGGCGTGGCGGGGCTTGGGTGTTGTGGCTTTTGGGTTTCCGGGCGGTCGATACCGTCCGCGTCGTTGGCAGGATCCGACGATGCCGTCGCGGGCGGCGGCGACGGAGGTTTGGGCGATGGCGTGGGCGTTGGCGTGGCGACGACAGGCTCGTCTGCGGCCGTGGCGCGGGGCGGCGGCGGCGGGGCGGCGGTCAGGCGCGGCTTTCGGTGCAAGGGCGCGATACGCTCGGCGCTCAGGCCTGGCGCGGGATCTCCGCGTCGACGGGTCGAAAAGGTAGGGTCCGCACGCGGTGTCGGCGCTTTCTCGGCCGCCGCGTCCGGAGGCGAGACGGGACCGGGCCCGGCCAGCGCCGGCGTTTCGGAGAGAACGGACGTTGCCTCGGGCGACTTGTCCGCTGGTTCCTCGGCGGTCGGGACCGTAGCCGCCGGTCTGGTCTCGGCCGGACCGTCCGTGGCTTGTTCTGCCGCGTCCGCGACCGGCTTCGGTTGGTCGGCGTCGGTCTCCGGCACGGTCGGTTCGGCGGCGGGCGGCTCGGGCGCCTTTGGCAATGGGGGCGCCGCAAGGACTTGCAGCCCGTCATTTAGGGCGAGGTCGACCGGAACGCCGCCGGTCAATTCCATCGCGATTCCGGTGGCGCCCAAATCCGGCAGTCCGGGATAGATCGCCCGGTCCGGGTTCGCGATCACCGCGATGGGCCGGAAGCCATGATCCGCCGCGAAGGTCTCGGCTTCGAGCAAGGTCTCCAACGCCACCACCGCGACCAGCAGCCGGTCGCCGCGCTGGATGAAATCGAAGGTCAGGTCGTCGACATCGTAGGGGGTCCGCCCGCGCAGCAAAGACCGGATCGTCTCCTTCGGGCGCCGGTCGTCACGTTCCAGCGACGTGTACAGCAACTGGCTGTCTGGCAGGATAAGGATCGAGGTGAAGTCGGCGCCCGCGCGCGCCTCGGCCAATTTGCGCAATCGGGCCAGCGCACCAGCCAGATCGGGGGCGTCCAGCCGCACTGTTCCTTCGCGCCACCACTTTCCCGCATCGGGGTGATCGTCGGGCACGCGCGACAATACGGCGATGCCGTCGAGAGAGAGGTCCAGGGCGATCTGCGGTGTCATACCGAAGGCTTTACATATGGTTGACGGGATCCGGTAGGGGGCTGCGCGTCCGGTGCAGTCTAGGGCGGTCGATTGCTGGGCGCAAATCGGTCTTTGCCGGTCTCGCGTCAGATGGCGTCCGGCTGCGCTGGCCAAATGGCGATCGCGGCGCACCGTGACGGCAGCTTCACAACCGTGCTCAGGCAGATGGGCCGGGTCGTCGCCGCGCCGCAAGGGGTCTTGCGGCGCGGAACGACGTCATTCCGCTGCCATGCTGGGGGCGGCCTTGGCCAGCGCCTGGTCCAGATCGGCGATCAGGTCGTCGGCGTCTTCAATCCCGATGGAGATGCGGACCACGTCCGGCCCGGCGCCCGCCGCCTCCTGCTGTTCGGGCGAAAGCTGGCGATGGGTCGTCGAGGCGGAGTGGATGCAGAGCGAGCGCGTGTCGCCCAGGTTGGCCACGTGGGAAAAGATCTCGACGCTGTCGATGAACTTGACGCAGGCGTCGTAGCCGCCCTTCAGCGCGAAGGTGAACAGGCCGCCCGCGCCCTTGGGGCAGACCTTTTTGGCCAGCGCGTTATAGGGCGACGAGGGCAGCCCGGCATAGGTCACGTGGGCCACGGCGGGATGGGCCTCCAGCCAGGCGGCGACCTTCTCGGCATTGGCCACGTGGCGGTCCATGCGCAGCGACAGGGTCTCGCAGCCCATCAGGGTGTAATGGGCGGCCTGGGGGTTCATGGTCATGCCCAGATCGCGCAGGCCCACGGCGATGCCGTGGAAGGTGAAGGCCAGGTTGCCGAAGGTCTCGTGGAACCTGAGGCCGTGATAGGCGGGCTCGGCCTCGCTGAGGGACGGGAACTTGCCCGACGCGGACCAGTCGAACTTGCCCGAATCGACCACGCAGCCGCCGGTCACTGTGCCGTTGCCCGTCAGGTACTTGGTGGTCGAATGGACGGCCAGGGTGGCGCCATGCTCGATGGGGCGGACCAAGTACGGCGTGGCTGTCGTGTTGTCGATGATCAGCGGCACGCCGGCCGCGTCGGCGACCTTGGCGATGGCGTCGATATCCATGATCCAGCCGCCCGGATTGGCGATCACCTCGCCGAAGACGGCGCGGGTGTCGTCGTCGATGGCGTCGGCCACGGCCTTCGGATCGTCGAAATCGACGAATTTGGCCGACCAGCCGAAGCGCTTGATCGTCTGGCTGAACTGCGTGACCGTCCCGCCATAAAGGCGGGTCGAGGCGACGATGTTGCAGCCCGGCTGCATCAGCGGGAACAGCGCCATGATCTGAGCGGCGTGCCCGGACGAGCAGCAGACCGCGCCCACGCCGCCTTCCAGGGTGGCGATCCGTTCTTGCAGAACGGCGACGGTGGGGTTGGTGAGGCGGGAATAGATGAAGCCCACCTCCTGCAGGTTGAAGAGCGCGGCGGCATGGTCCGCGTCGCGGAAGACGAAGGCCGTGGATTGATAGATCGGCGTCTGCCGTGCGCCCGTGGCCGGGTCGGGGCGGGCGCCCGCATGGATCTGCAAGGTGTCGAAGCCGTATTGGCGGGTCTCTGTCATGGTCTGAGTCCTCCTGGATTGCGCATATTATGCGGCCCGAGCCGTCCGGGGGCCAGCGGGGATTGGTCGGGATCGACCTTCCCCCGTCATGGGCGGCCGGGGGATGTCGGGCCGGCCATCCGCCACGCGCCCTTGACCCCGCGGGCCGGGTCTATAGGACGAAACCGCAGCCGCGGAGGACGACCCATGGCCGGATTGATCAAGCGCCTCGTGACCTGGTGGGACGGACAGTCCCTGGGTACTCAGATATTCACCGCGCGCCACGGCATCCGCGTGGGCGAGGACGATCAGGGCAATGTCTACTACCGCAACGCCGACGATACCCGCCGCTGGGTGATTTATGATGGCGACAACGACGCCACGCGTGTCGGACCCGAATGGTACGGCTGGCTGCACCACACATTCGAAAAGCCCCCGACCGAGGATCCGGTGGTCCGCAAGGCCTGGGAAAAACCCCATCATCCCAACCTCACAGGGTCCGATGGCGCATTTTTACGGCCCGGATCGATCCGCCGGGCGGATGTGAAGCCTGAGACCGATTACGAGGCCTGGAGCCCCGAATGATCCGCCTCGCGCTGGCCCTGTGCCTCGTGGCCTCGGCCGCGCTGGGCCAGGCCGTTCAGACCTCCATCGGCCAAGGCGCCGTGCTGCGCACTCTGGACCGGGTCTCGGGCGAGGTGATCGACGTGGAAATGGCCTCGGGCCAGACCATGGCCTACGGGCCGCTCCAGGTGACGCTGCATGAATGTCGTTATCCGTCGGGCAACCCGTCCGGCGATGCGTTCGGCTTGCTCCAAGTCGTGGATGCCCGCGCCATCGAGGAATTGTTCGCCGGCTGGATGGTGGCCTCATCCCCCGCGCTGAACGCGCTGGAACATCCACGCTACGACGTCTGGCTTCTCAGGTGCATCACCTCGGAGTGATTGGGCACCGGCCCGGCCAGCTGCGCTGGCTGCGCCAAGGCGTGTCGCAATTGGGCGTGATAGTGCAGACGCGGGATCTCGACCGCGCCCAGGCTGGCCAAGTGGTCGGTCAGGAACTGGGTATCGAACAGCAGGAAGCCGCGCGCGCGCAGCAGGGCCACAAGATGGGCCAACGCCACCTTCGATGCGTCGCGCTGGTTTGAAAACATGCTTTCGCCGAAGAACGCCGCCCCCAACGTGACCCCATAAATGCCGCCCGCCAGGTCGTCGCTATCCCAGACCTCCAGCGAATGGGCGTGTTTCGTCTGGTGAAGCGCCTGGTAGAGGGCGGCGATGGCGGGGTTGATCCAGGTCTCCTCGCGGTTGGCGCAGCCCTCCAGCACGCCGTTGAAATCGGCGTTCAGAGTGATCCTGAACCGGCCTTTTCGGATCGTCTTGGCCAGACTGCGCGACAGGCGAAACCCATCCAACGGCAAAACGCCCCGCCGGTCCGGATCGACCCAGAAGATGTCCGGATCGTCCCGCGATTCAGCCATGGGAAAAACGCCCGAGGCATAGGCCATCAGGAGGAGTTCCGATGTGATTTCAGGTGCGTCGCGCGGCATGGAATCAGTTTAGTGGACCAGGCCAGATCACCCAAGCCCAGACCAAAGGGCGCGGGCGCGATTGTCGACAGGGCGCGGGGGGCAGGTGGGCCGCCGGCCGCAATCCCAACCTGCCACCGACAACCGGATCTGCGTCGCTTAGCTAGGGCAGGGTGCGGTCCAGCCAGGATTCCAGCCAGTGGATCGTGTAGTTACCCGATTGCACGTCCGGATCGTCCACTAAGTCGCGAAACAGGGGAATGGTCGTGTCGATCCCGTCGATGATCAACTCGCCCAGGGACCGTCTCAGCCGGGCCAGCGCTTCGGGCCGGTCTCGACCGTGGACGATCAGCTTGCCGATCAGCGAATCGTAGTAGGGCGGGATCCGATAGCCGTCATACAGCGCGGAATCGATGCGCACGCCCAGGCCACCGGGTGCATGATACTGCGTGATCCGGCCGGGCGAGGGTGAGAAGTTCGGTAGCTTCTCGGCGTTCAGCCGCACCTCGATGGCATGGCCGTTGATCTGCAACTCGTCTTGCTGGAACGACATCGGCAGCCCTGCCGCCACGCGGATTTGTTCGCGCACCAGATCGACGCCGAAAATGGCTTCGGTCACGGGATGTTCGACCTGTAGGCGGGTGTTCATCTCGATGAAGTAGAACTCGCCGTTCTCATACAGGAATTCGATGGTCCCGGCGCCCGCATAGTTGATCTTGGCCACCGCCTCGGCGCAGGTCTGGCCGATCCGGGCGCGCTGTTCGGGCGTGATGGATGGGCCGGGGGCTTCCTCGAAAACCTTCTGGTGGCGGCGTTGCAGCGAACAATCCCGCTCACCCAGATGGACTGCACGGCCCCTGCCGTCGCCGAAGACCTGCACTTCGATATGCCGGGGCGTACCGAGATATTTTTCCAGATAGACCTCGTCGTTGCCGAATGCGGATTTCGCCTCGGCCCGGGCCGTCCGGAACGCGCTTTCAAGCTCGACCTCGGTCTTCGCCAGTTTCATGCCGCGCCCGCCGCCGCCCGCGGTGGCCTTGATGATGACCGGATAGCCGATCTGCTCGGCCACGGCGCGCGCGTCCTCCAACGTCGGAACGCCGCCATCGGAGCCGGGGACACAGGGCACGCCCAGGGCCTTCATCGTGTCCTTGGCGGTGATCTTGTCGCCCATGATGCGGATATGCTCCGCCGTGGGGCCGATGAAGGTGATGTTATGATCTTCAAGAACCTGCACGAAGGCGGCGTTTTCGCTCAAAAAGCCATAGCCGGGATGGATTGCCTCCGCCCCCGTGATCTCGCAGGCGGAAATGATGGCCGGGATCGACAGATAGCTTTGCGTGCCCGGTGCGGGGCCGATGCAGATGCTTTCGTCGGCCATGCGCACATGCATGGCATCCGCGTCGGCGGTGGAATGCACGGCGACGGTGGCCACGCCCATCTCGCGGGCGGCGCGCACGACGCGGAGCGCGATTTCGCCCCGGTTCGCGATCAGGATCTTTTTGAACATTGCCTGGCCCCCTCAGCCGAGGATCACCAGCGGCGCGCCATATTCGACTGGGGCCCCATCCTCCACCAGGATGCGTTTCACCTTGCCCGCACGGGGGCTGGGGATCTGGTTCATCGTCTTCATGGCTTCGACGATCAGAAGGGTCTGCCCCTCGGTCACGGCATCGCCGACCGAAATGAAGGCGGTGGCGCCTGGCTCGGGCGATAGGTACGCGGTGCCGACCATGGGCGACGTCACGGCGCCAGGGTCCTGGGCCGGGTCTTCGGCCGGCTTCCCATCTGCCGATGCCGACGGGGGCGGGGCCGCCGGCGCGGGGCTGCCGGGATGGACATGGACCGGCGCGGCCGCCGGAGCCGCGGTGACGACATTTGCCTGGCGCGCAACGCGGACATCGAGACTGTCATCGTCGCCGTATTCCCTGCGGACTTCCAGTTCGCTCAGGTCGTTGTCCCGCAGAAGTTCCGCCAGCGCCTTGATGAAGGCGACGTCGCTGTCATGTTTGCCGGTCATCTTTGTCCTCGCTGCCTCGTCCGACGCCATTAGCGCAGGTGGCAGGGGAGGGGAAGATGCCCGCTGCGTCGCTCTGCCTCAGGCGCGTCGGTCCAGTTCGGTCTGCGGGGCGCCGATCGAACGGATCATCTCCAGATCGCCAGACAGCTTCGGGATGGATTCAACGGGGACGGGAATGCGGGCCAGTGCTTCCTGCAACGCTTCCGAAGCGGCGCGGCGGGCGGCTTCCGCTTCACGCGCATCGGCCGACGCCTTGTCGTCATCTGCGGTCTCCGGGGTGGCGCGGCCGTCATGGCCGGGCCGGGCGGCGGAGGCTCCGGTCACGGCGATCACGGGCTGAACCGGCGGGATCTGGGATTTCGCGGCGGTGGTTTCGGCAACGGCCCCGGGTTTCGCGGGCGCGCCTTCGGCCGGGCGCAACGCCGGCTGCACGGCCGTCTGTGCCATCAGGTTGGCACGGGCTGCCGCCGTCGGTGCGGTCGCCGGCGGCGACAGGGTCGGTAGGAAGGACATGTCTCAAGGCTCCTTTTCAGCATCCAAAGAGGCCCCCACCCATGAAGATACCGTGGCGAGGACAGGCTCGCCACGGTTTTTGAAACGTTCGGTTAACACCCGGCGATGTAGGGAAGCCGGTTATCGAGTGGTGCGGTTTTCGGTCAGGTCGTCGACCGCGTCCGGCGGGGCCAGCGCGGACCTCTCCCCGAGGCACCGAGATCGTCTTCGGCGATCTTGCGCAGGATCCGCCGCCCCTCAGCTAAGTCGCTCAAATGGCAAGATATTCGGCGCGAAGGCTCTCGTCGCCCAAGACCTCGGCCGCGGTGCCGTCGAAGACGACGCCGCCGGTGTCGAGGATAACCGAACGGTCGGCCAATTCCAAAGCGCGGATGGCATTCTGTTCGACGAGGATCGTGGTCATGCCGAGTTTCTTGATTTCTATCAAGGTCTTCTCGATCTCGTCGACGATGACGGGGGCGAGGCCTTCATAGGGTTCGTCGAGCAGCAAGACCTTCACGTCGCGGGCCAGGGCGCGGGCGATGGAGAGCATCTGCTGCTCGCCCCCGGAAAGCGTCACGCCTTCCTGCTTGCGGCGTTCGCCAAGCCTCGGGAAAAGCTCATAAAGTCGTTCCAGCGACCAGCCGATGGGCGGGGCGATCTGGGCGAGCTTGAGGTTCTCCTCGACCGTCAGGCCCGGAATGATGCGGCGATCTTCGGGGACGAGGCCCAGGCCGGTTTGGGCCGCCTCATTGGCTTTCATCAGGTGAAGTGGTTGATGGTCCAGCCAAATTTCGCCCTTCCGCAACTCCGGATCGCCGACCCGGGCGCAGGTGCGCAAGGTGGAGGTCGTGCCCGCGCCGTTGCGGCCGAGAAGGGCGAGGATCTCGCCTTCGTGGACGTTGAAGCTGATGCCTTGGACGATGTAGCTTTCGCCGTAATAGGCGTGGATATCGTGGACCGAGAAATAGGCGGGCGCGGTGGCGGCCTTGTTTCCCTCGCGGGTGAAGTCTGGCTTGACGTTCATGGGGATTTCTCCGGTTCTTCACATTTTGGGGTAACTTTCCGAGAGGCGTTTCCCAATTTGTACATAAATTTTCAGGCGAGAGATGGGGTGAAACCCCATCCTACGTCAGTGGCCGGACGACTCGCCCAGATACGCCTCGCGCACCTTCGGGTGGCCTTTGATGTTCTCGGGCGTGTCTTCGACCAGGGGGGTGCCTTGGGCGAGGACGGTGATGCGTTCGGCGAGTGAGAAGACGACGTGCATGTCGTGTTCGATGATGCAGATGGTGATCGGGCGGTTCTGCTTGATCTCCTTCAAGAGGTCGATCGTGTTGTTGGTGTCGGCGCGGGCCATGCCCGCCGTGGGCTCGTCCAGCAGCAGGAGGCGCGGTTCCTGGGCCAGGCACATGCCGATTTCCAGACGGCGCTTGTCGCCGCGGGACATGGAGGCGGCGTGCATGTCGCGCTTGTCGGCCATGTTCATGTCTTCGAGCATGTGTTCCGCCCGGTCCACGATCTCGCCGTCCTTCATCATGGACCGGTAGCCGTGGAGCGAGAACGACCCGTCGCGCTTGGCGAGGCAGGGGATCATCATGTTTTCCATGACGGTCAGGTCGCCGAAGATCTCGGGCGTCTGGAAGACGCGGGAGATGCCCATCTGATTGATCTCGTGGGGCTTGCGGCCCAGCACGCTTTGGCCTTCGAAGCTGACCGATCCGGTATCGGGGATCAGCTTGCCGACGAGGCAGTTCAGCAGCGTGGACTTGCCCGCGCCGTTGGGGCCGATGATGGCGTGGACGGTCTGTTCGGCCACGCTGAGGTTCACGTCGCTCAGCGCCTGAAGACCTCCGAACCGCTTGCCGACGTTCTTGACTTCAAGGATGCCCATGGCGGTTCACTCCCCGGCTTGGCGTTGATCGGCGGCGGCCTTTTCAGGCCCCGACGACTTGCGATCCCGGCGGAAGATCGTGGCGATCTTGGTGCCGCCCTGGACCAGGCCGCCGGGCAGGAAGATGACGACGGCCATGAACAGAAGGCCGAGGGTCAGGTGCCAGCCCTTGCCGACGAACGGGTAGATCATGGCGACGACGATGTCCCCGGCCCAATCGGGCATGAAGGCGAACCAGGCGTTCAGCGTGGATTCGTTGATGGTGGAGACGATGTTCTCCATGTATTTGATGAAGCCCGCGCCGAGGACCGGACCGATCAGGGTGCCCGCGCCGCCCAGGATGGTCATCAGGACGACCTCGCCCGAGGCGGTCCAGAACATGCGTTCCGCGCCGACCTGGGTGTCCATGGCGACCAGCAGTCCACCGGCCAGGCCCGCATACATGCCCGAGATGACGAAGGCTGCCAGGGTGTAGGGCTTGGGCGAGATGCCGGTATAGTTCAGGCGGTTCTGGTTCGACTTCACCGCGCGCAGCATCAGGCCGAAGGGCGAGCGGAAGATGCGGATCGACAGGTAGAAAGCGATCAGCATGCAGAAGGCCGCGATGTAATAGCCCGCGTTGAAGGTGAAGACCCAGCCGCCCATGGCGAGTTCGTAGCTCGTCGCCATGTCGAGGCCGAAGAGGTTGGCGCGGGGCGTCTGGCCCGGCTCCAACGCCGCATCCAGGATGCGGGGGTCGAAATATTGGAGCTGCATCCCGGTCTCGCCGCCGGTGATCGGGGTCAGAACCGAATAGGCCAGGGCGAAGGACATCATCGCGAAGGCCAGCGTCAGGATCGAGAAGTAGATGCCCGACCGCCGGAGCGAGATGAAGCCGACCAGCGTGGCGAAGAGGCCCGCGACCAGCATGGAGGCCAGGATGGACGGGATGACGTTGAGCGTCAGCAGCTTCATGGCCCAGATGCCGGCATAGGAGCCCACGCCCAGGAAGGCGGCGTGGCCGAAGCTGAGATAGCCCGTCAGGCCGAACAGGATGTTGAACCCGATGGCGAAGATCCCGAAGATCACGAAGCGCTGCATCAGGTCGGGATAGCCGGCGTTGAATTGCGCCATGGCCGAGCCTTCGGGGAAGGGGTTCAAGAGGAACGGCGCCAGCATGGTCAGCAGGATGACGAGGACGAAGAGCCCGAAATCCTTCTTGGTCAGGCCCAGGGTGCCGCCCCCCGTCTTGGCGGGGGTGGTGGGCGTCGGCGCGATGGTGTCGGTGGTTTGGTCGGTCATGTCCTTAGTCCTCCATCACGCCCTTGCGGCCCATCAGGCCACGGGGACGGGTCAGCAGCACGACGATGGCCACCAGGTAGATGATGATCTGGTTGATGCCGGGCAGGATATCCAAGACCTGCGCCATGGAGGCGAAGGCCTCGATGATGCCCAGCAGGAAGCCCGCCAGGACGGCGCCGGGCAGCGAGCCCATGCCGCCGACGACGACCACGACGAACGACAGGACCAGGAAGTCCATGCCCATGTGATAATTCGGTGAGTTGATGGGGGTGTACATCACCCCCGCCAGCCCCGCGACGGCCGCCGCGATCCCGAACATGATGGTGAACCGCTTGTCGATGTCGATGCCCAGCAGGGTTACCGTCTCGCGGTCGGCCATGCCGGCGCGGACGACCATGCCGAAGGTGGTGAATTGCAGGAAGGCGAAGAC
>JBCCCB010000018.1:0-27454 GCA_039033775.1 Pseudomonadota bacterium
AGCCTGCGCGGCCTCGGTCGCGTAGCCCTGGCCGGTGGCCGAGAAGAGGGACCAGCCCAATTCCACGTCGGGCCGCCCGGCGGGCAGGTGGAAGCCGCAGGAGCCGATGCAGCCGGTCCCGTCGTCCAGGGCCCACCAGCCGAAGCCGCGCAGGGGCCAGTGGCCGCGATCGTTGGTCAGGACCTTCCAGGCCGCGGTTTCGTCCAGGGGGCCGCCGATGATGTGCGACCGCTCGGACGCGTAGAAGGCGGCATAGGCCGGGTGGTCCCGTGCCTCGGGCGCGCGGAGGATCAGGCGATCCGTGGTCAGGGTGGGGATGGCGGTCATGGCGTCCCCTGCGGTTGGCGGTAGACCAGCGCGCTGCTGCCTTCGGGGCGGGCGGCGGCGGGGTCGAGCGTCGCGCCGAGACGTTCGGCCAGCCGGATCGAGCGGGCGTTGCCCGGGTCGATGTAGTGGACGATCTGGGTCCAGCCCAGGCGGGTGCGGGCGTCTGCCAGGGCCGCCTTTGCGGCCTCGGTGGCGTAGCCGTGGCCCTCGGCGCCGTCGAACAGGGTCCAGCCGATCTCGGGCTCGGGCCAGCCGCCGGGGAAATAGGGGCCGACCATGCCGATGGCGGTGTCGTCGCCGGTCCGGGTGACGGCCCAGAGGCCGAAGCCGCGGGCCTGCCAATGGCCCAGCATGGCGGCGAAGGCGCGCCAGGCGCCGCGCAAGGGCAAATGGCCCCCGGCCATGGCGCTGCGCTCGGCCATGTAGAAGGCGGTCACCGGCGCTTCGTCTCGGGAGGCGAGGGGGCGCAGGGTCAGGCGTTCGGTGGTGAGGATCATGCCGCGCCACCTTCTGGACCTGGGTGGCGCCAGGCGCGGACCGGACCGCCGGGGGTGGGGGCCTCGGCGTCCAGGTGGCAGCCGAGCCGCTGGGCCAGCGCGATGGAGCGGGTATTGGCGTCTTCGATGTAGCTAACCGCCTCGGTCCAGCCGAGTCGTTCATAGGCGTCGCGGCGGGCGGCGCGGGCGGCTTCGGCGGCGATGCCCCGGCCCACGGCGGGGGCGTAGGCGATCCAGGTGATTTCCGGCGCGGGCCAGCCTTCGGGCCACTTGGGGCCGACCAGGGCGATGCTTCCCTCGCCGTCTTCGGTCACGGCCCAGGGGCCGAAGCCGCGATGCAGCCAGTTCCAGATCACCGCGCCGAAGCTGCGCCAGGCGGCGGTGGGATTGCGGTGCCCGGCGAAGAACCGGGCGGCGTCAGTTTCCATGAAGGCGGCATAGGCCGGCCAATCCGTGACCTTGGGCGGGCGCAGGGTCAGGCGCTCGGTCGTCAGGACCGGGGTATCGGGCAGGCAATCGGTCACAGGTCCAGGTCATCCACGCTGGCGCCGTCGAAGACGGGGCGGGTGAAGGAGCGGTCGTAGCGGCGGATGCATTTGGTACGGGTGGCGAAGGCGTAGGCGCGCTGGCAATCCGGGTCGGCGTGCATCTTTTCGCGGTAGGCTTCGTAGGCGGCGAGGCTGTCGAACGAGAAGTGGCAATAGGCGATGTCGTTCGGCCCCTCATGGGGCAGGTGATAGCCGTGATGGGTGCCGCCCATGGCCGGGATTTTATGCAGCCAGAAGCGAGCATAGATCTCGAACTCGGGCAGCTTGTCGGGGTCGATCTCGTAGCGGACGGTGCAGGTGATCATGGCCGCACCCCGTGGCGCCAGACATGGAGGTCGGGCTCGCCGATGGTGGCCTCGGCGTCGGGGTCGCGCTGGGCACCGAGGCGCTGGGCCAGAGCGTTCGAGGGCGCGTTGTCGGCGGCAACGTAGGAGACGAACCCGCCCGCCCCCAGAAGGCTGGTGCCATGGGCGCGGGCCAGGGCGGCGGCTTCGGTGGCGTAGCCTTCGCCCCGATGCTCTGGCCGGAACATCCAGCCCAGTTCGGGTTCCACGTCGTCCCATTCCAGGCCCAGATGGACGAAGCCGAGCAATTCGCCGTCGGACAGGCGGTCCACCGACCACAGGCCGTGCCCATGCAGCAGCCAGCCGGCGACATAGGTGCAGAATTGTTCGTAAGCCGTCTCGGCCGTGTAGGGGCCGGAGGGCCATTGCGCGAAGATCTCGGTCCAGGCGGGCAGGTCCGCCAGGCGGGGGGCGCGCAGGCGCACGCGGTTGCCCTTGGCGCCCGGCACCAAGTCGGCCAAGCGCGCGGCCGCCTGGGCGGCGGAACCGGTCGGGGCCTGGGTGCAGCGGGGGTCAGTCATGGGGCGGTCGCCGGATGGCGCCAGACCTCGGCCGTCTCGCCCAGAAGGGTCGCCATCGTCTCGAACGTGGCGCCGAGGCGGGTGGCCACGGCCTTGGAGGCCGTGTTGTCGGGGTCGATCTGGCTGATCAGCGGGCCGAGGCCCAGGCGGGCCGTGGCGTCGTCGCGCGCGGCCAGGGCGGCCTCGGTGGCGTAGCCCTTGCCGGTCGAACCCTCGTAGAGGTGCCAGCCAAGTTCGGGCTCGGGCCACATCTCGTGATTGATGATGCCCACCTTGCCGACACGGGTGCCGGTGGTCTTTTCCAAGACCTGCCAGAAACCGTAGCCCCGCAGGACCCAATGGCCCAGCGTCGAGGTGAAGGATCGCCACGCCCGCCAGCGGTCGGTTGGCCCGCCCATAAAGCGCGTGGCCGCAGGGGATTGGGCGAAGGCAAAATGGGCGGGCCAATCGCCCTCCTCGGGGACGCGCAGGATCAGCCGCTCGGTTTCGAGCGGGGCGATCGCGGTCAGGTCGTGGAAAGCGGGCGCGGTCATCGCTTCTTGCCGAAGCCGCCCATGCCGGCGGGGGGCGTGATGCCGCCGGGCATCCCCGGCATCTTCATGGCGCCCATCTTGCGGGCGGCCGCTTCCAGTTGCGCCTGGTCCATCTCGGACGGGTCGGGCATGCCGCCGCCCTTGCCGGTCATCATGCCCATGGCCTTCTTGAGCATCCCGCCCTTGCCCATCTTCTTCATCATGTCCGCCATCTGGCGGTGCATCTTCAGAAGCTGGTTCAGTTCGCTGACCTCAAGCCCCGCGCCCTTGGCGATGCGCTTCTTGCGGCTGGCTTGCAGGAGTTGGGGGTTCGCCCGCTCCTTCTTGGTCATCGAGTCGATCAGGGCCATCTGGCGCTTGAGGATCGAATCGTCGAAGCCCGCCTTGTCCATCTGCTTGGCCATCTTGCCCATGCCGGGCATCATGCCCATGACGCCTTCCATGCCGCCCATCTTCTGCATTTGCTGCAACTGGCCTTTCAGGTCGTTCATGTTGAAGAGCCCCTTCTGGAAGCGCTTCATCATGCGCTCCTGGGCCTCGACCTCCATGACCTCCTGGGCCTTCTCGACCAGGGCCACGATGTCGCCCATGCCCAGGATGCGGCCGGCGATGCGGTCGGGCTCGAACGTCTCCAGCGCGTCCATCTTCTCGCCGACACCCACATAGCGGATCGGCTTGCCGGTCACCGCGCGCATCGACAGCGCCGCGCCGCCGCGACCGTCGCCATCCATGCGGGTCAGAACGACGCCGGTGACACCGACCTTGGCGTCGAATTCCTCGGCCACCTCGACGGCGACCTGGCCGGTGAGGCCGTCGACCACCAGGAGGGTTTCGCGGGGCTCGACGGCGGCGTGGACCTGCGCCACCTCGTCCATCAGCACCTGGTCGATCTGCAGACGGCCGGCCGTGTCGAGCATGTAGACGTCGTAGCCGCCCAAGGACGCCTGGGACTTGGCGCGCTTGGCGATGTCCACGGGACGCTGACCGGCGACGATGGGCAGAGTATCGACGCCGATCTGGGCGCCCAGGATCTGAAGCTGCTCCATGGCTGCCGGGCGGTTCACGTCGAGCGAGGCCATGAGGACGCGCTTGCCATCCCGCTCCTTGAGGCGCTTGGCGAGCTTGGCGGTGGTGGTGGTCTTGCCGCCCCCCTGGAGGCCGACCATCAGGATCGGCGCGGGCGGGTTGTCGATCTTCAGCGGCGGGATGCCCTCCTCGCCCTGGAGGACCTGCTTGAGCTCGTCATGGACAATCTTGATGACCTGCTGGCCCGGCGTGATCGACTTGGTGACGGCGGCGCCGGTGGCCTTGGCGGTGACCTTCTTGACGAAGTCGCGGGCCACCGGCAGCGAGACGTCGGCCTCCAGCAGGGCCACGCGGACCTCGCGCATCGCCGTGCGGACGTCGTCCTCGGACAGGGCGCCTTGCTTGGTGAGGCGGTCGAAGACGCCGCCCAGGCGGTCTGACAGGCTCTCGAACATCGCGTCTCTCCATCTGATGCGGGACCCTCAAGATGGGACCCGACCGGCGAATGCACAAACGCCCCCGTGGGCGCAACGCGCTGACGGAGGGCGATCCCCATGCGGGGACCGGAAGACCGAGGCTTCCGGATGTGCGGGCTGGCTACGCCCCGGAGAGAGACGTGTCAAGCAGGGCGGATGTCAGCCGGAGAATTGGGCGTCGTAGGCTTCCATGGCCTGGGCGGCGCTGGAATAACCGTCCCCTTCCACCGTGGGCAGATCGTAATCGTCGCGGTTGGATGCCATCTGCTCGTTGGCGATGAGCTGGTTGATGTAGAATTCCGCCGCGCTCTGGTTGCCGGCGTTGATGAAATTCTCCGCATCGGTGAGGTGGTTGCGATAGGCGGCCTGCCTGTCGGCGGCGCCAGCCTGGTCGAGGAACGATTCCTGCTGGGAATAGATCGCCGCGATGTCATAACTGCCAAACGCCTCGGGTATTGCCATCGCTGCCACGAATGCGGTCTGGATGATGTCTTCGGACCGAAGCGTGCCGTCGATGTCGTTGGATACGTTCTGGACGCCGCCACGCACGACAGTCATGACGGCCAGACCCAGGCCTACAAGGGCGGCGGTCAGGACGACCCAGTCGACGGTGACGGCGCCGGATTCGTCGGCGAAGAAAGATTGCGTCTGCATTTCGTATTCCTTGGATCAGAGAGCCCGGGGCTCGCTCGTGCTGATCTTTGCTTACCGGCGGATCTTGATCGAAATGTGTGGGGTCTTGGGCGACGGTTCGATTGATTTGCGTCGGCGGGGCGGCGGATACGACCTGGAAAGGAGCTAGAAAGGGCGCGCGGGGCGGCCCGGCATCGGCCTGGCTTTGCCATCGGGGTCCCATGGTGGCGGCGGCACGACGGGGTCGCGCGTCGGGATCGGGAGCGGGCCGTCGAGCCTTGCCGTGGACCGGACCGATGGCGAGACCGCCGGCCCATCCCGTCGCTAATGGGCCTTGAGCCCATGGCGCGCCGGGTCCGGCCAGTCCGGTTGGCGATGATCCAATGTTCGACGTTCTGGCGGATGTGGCTGGCATGACGCGCCGGGGCTCGACGGTCGGATCGCGGCGCGGCGGCCCGTCGATGGAACGGCTTGTCCTCGGATGATCCAGGTCCGATCCGGATCATGTGGGGCCCGCCGGGCTTGCCGGCCAGGCGGGACGTCAGGGCGACCGAGTCGCGGGGGCGCCGTCGCGCGGGATGTCGATATCGGCGATCATCGACCGGTCGGACCATGCGCCCAGCAGCGTCAATGCCAAAGCAAGCACGGAGGCCACCCAGACAGGCGAGATTTCAGGCAGCGTCTTCATCCCCCGAGGCTAGCCGGCCAAGGGTTGAGAAAGCGTTAAGGCTCAGGCGGATTCCAGATCGAAGGCGTCGTGCAGCGCCTGCACCGCCAGCTCCATGTATTTGCGGTCGATCAGGACCGAGATCTTGATCTCGGACGTGGTGATGACCTTGATGTTCACGCCCTCGTCCGACAGCGCCTTGAACATCTTGGCGGCCACGCCCGCATGGCTGCGCATCCCGATGCCGACCACCGACACCTTCGACACGTTCTCGTCGGCGATCAGATCGTGGAAGTTGATCTCGCCCCGGTCCATGGCCTCGCGCACGGCCACTTCGGCCCGCGCCACCTGATCGACGGGCAGGCTGAAGGTCATGTCGGTGCGGCCGTCCTCGGCGATGTTCTGGACGATCATGTCCACGTTGATCCCGGCATCGGCCAAGGGCCCGAAGATCGCCGCCGACACGCCGGGCCGGTCCGCGACCGAGACCAGGGTCATCTTCGCCTCGTCGCGCTGGAACGCGACCCCCGCCACCACGTTGCTTTCCACGATATCCTCCTCGGCACAGACCAGGGTGCCGGCATTGTCGCTCATTTCCTCGAAGCTGGACAGCACGCGCAGCCGCACCTGATAGCGCATGGCCAGCTCGACCGACCGGGTCTGCAGGACCTTCGCGCCCAGGGACGCCAGCTCCAGCATCTCCTCGAAGGCGATCAGGTCCAGCTTGCGGGCCTTCGACACGATCCGGGGGTCGGTCGTGTAGACGCCGTCGACGTCGGTATAGATGTCGCAGCGGTCCGCCCCGAAGGCCGCCGCGAAGGCGACCGCCGTCGTGTCGCTGCCGCCACGGCCCAACGTGGTGATCCGCCCCTCCGGGCTGACGCCCTGGAAGCCCGCGACGACGGCCACCTGCATGCCCTTGGCGAAGCGGTCGTCGAAATTGGCGGTGGGGATATCCTCGATCCGGGCGCTGGAATGGGCCGAATTGGTCTTCACGGGCACCTGCCAGCCCTGCCAGCTGCGCGCCTCGATCCCGTTTTCCTGCAACACCAGCGCCAGCAGGCCCGCCGTCACGTTCTCGCCCGAACTGACGACGGCGTCGTATTCCCGCGCATCGTAGAACGGCGAGGTCTCGTTGACCCAGCCCACCAGCTCGTTCGTCTTGCCCGACATGGCGCTGACGACGACGATCACCTCGTACCCTTTGGCCACCTCGACGCCCACGCGCTTGGCCACCCGCCGGATGCGGTCCAGGTTGGCGACGGAGGTCCCGCCGAACTTCATCACGAGACGCGGCATCGGGCGCTCCGGGGTGGGTCAGGTCGGGCGGGGGATAGGGGTTAAGGCAAAGCGGGGCAAGGCAGGGGCGGCCTGGCCGTCTGGAAATGCGCGACGCGGCGGCGGATTCGGCGGCGCCCGCCGGTCGCCAGGGGACCCGGCCGTGCCCGGTTTGATGGCGATCCGGGCCGCCGCGCTTCGGATCGGAGGGGCCAAGCATCGGAAAACATGGGCAGTCGCCGCCTAGATTGCAGACCGCTGCTGTCAACTTTAACTTACTATTGATTTTGTCAATCTAGCTTGACACACTTGACGGGTCGGTCATCCCTCCGGGCATGGCCGTGGAGTCCCGAGCAGGGCCGCATTTCTCCGTGTGGGTCTGCCCAGCTCCGTATGACAAACTATGGAGGAATCCGGATATGTCCGACGATCCAGACAAGGTCTGGCCAACCGGCCTGAACCTGAAGGAGGCCGAGGAGGTGCATAGCTACCTCATCGACGGCACCCGAGTGTTCGGCGCCATCGCGCTTCTAGCGCATATTCTCGTGGCGACGACGACGCCTTGGCTCGGCTGAGGGGGTAGTGCCATGAACAATGCAAAGATGTGGCTTGTCGTGCCGCCCGCCGTCGGGGTCCCGGTTTTCCTGGGCGCCGTGGCTGTCGGCTCGTTTTCGGTCCATGTGGCCGTGCTCAGCAACACGTCCTGGGTGTCGGACTTCCTGTCCGGCCAGGAATTGGGCAGGGGCGATGAACTCGCCGCCGCCGCGCTGACCGCCCCGGACGTGGAAACGGCCAATGTCGCCTATGTCGTCGATGGTAGTGACGCGGGACGTGAAGTGACCGTCATCCTGCCCGATGGCAGCGTGGCGCGGGCCGTGCTGCAACCTGACGAGGTGCTTGCTTCGGCGTCGGCCCCACCGACACTGGTCTACAAGTAAGCAGCCCGTGGCCCGGGCGGACACCCGCCCGGGCAGACCTTCTCCGGCGTCTGGCGGCCCTTCTCAGAACGGGCAGGCCGGGTCCCGGACCGAGTGAGACAGATATGCTCGACTATCGCGCCTTTGCCCTGCGCAAGCTGACCTCGATCGCGCCGCGATACCTGCCCTTCGCGGACGTCGCCACCGAGGATGTCCCGCTGTCGCGCCTGCTGCGCCTGTCGCTCTTCCAGGTCACGGTCGGCATGGCGCTGGTGCTGCTGGTCGGCACGTTGAACCGCGTCATGATCGTGGAACTTGCCGTCCCCGCCACGCTGGTCGCCGGGATGCTGGCCCTCCCGCTCCTCTTCGCTCCCTTTCGGGCGCTCATCGGCTTCAAATCCGACACCCACCGGTCGGCCCTGGGCCTGCGGCGGGTGCCTTACATCTGGAAGGGCACGCTGTACCAATTCGGCGGCTTCGCCATCATGCCCTTCGCGCTGCTGGTCCTGTCCGGCTATGCCGAGGCCGTGGATGCGCCGCGCTGGCTGGGCCTGTCCTCGGCGGCTTTGGCCTTCCTGCTGGTCGGCGCGGGGCTGCATATCGTGCAGACCGTCGGCCTCGCACTCGCCACGGATCTGGTCAAGGACGAGGATCATCCCAAGGTCGTCGGCCTGATGTATGTCATGCTGCTGGGGGGCATGGTCGCCAGCGCGCTGATCTATGGCGCCCTGCTGGATCCCTATACGCCCGGCCGGCTGATCCAGGTGATCCAGGGCACCGCCGTCGTCACCGTCGCGCTGAACCTCTTCGCCCTATGGAAACAGGAATCCCGCGACCGGACCCGCGCCCGCGCCATGGAAACCGCCCCCCGGGTCCAGTTCCGCGATGCCTGGGCCACGCTGGTCGCCCGGCCCGGCACGATCCGCCTTCTGGCCGTGATCGGCCTGGGGACCTTCGGCTTCGGCATGGCCGATGTTCTGCTGGAACCCTATGGCGGCCAGGCCCTGGGCTTCTCCGTCGCCGAAACCACCAAGCTGACCGCCGTCCTGGCCGCGGGAACCCTGCTGGGCTTCGGGCTGGCCTCGCGCGTGCTGGGCACGGGCGGCGACCCGGCGCGGCTGTCGGTCATGGGCGCGCTGATCGGCATTCCCGGCTTCGCGGCCATCATCCTGTCCTCGGCCCTGGTCGGTCCGGTGCTCTTCGTGGCCGGAACGCTGGCCACGGGACTGGGCGCCGGTCTCTTTGGGCACGCCACCCTGACCGCCACGATCCGCAGCGCCCCGGCCGAGCGGATCGGCCTGTCGCTGGGCGCCTGGGGCGCCGTGCAGGCGACCTGCGCCGGGATCGGCATCGCCCTGGCGGGCGTGGTGCGCGACGTGCTGGTCGGCCTGTCCGCCGTCGCGCGACTTCAGGCCGAGACGCCCTATAATGTCGTCTTCATGATCGAGATCGCCTTTCTCGCCCTGGCCGTTCTGGTGGCCATCCCGCTTGCGGCGCGCGGCCGCGCGACGGCGGGCGCCCCGCAATCCAACCCGGTGGAGGTCCCATGACAACCGTCATCACGCGCTATTTCGACAATGCCGAGCAAGCCGTTTCCGTCCGGCGGGAATTGGTGAACCAGCGGCGATTCCCGCTCAACATCCTGCGCGTCTACGACGATCCGGATGGTTTGGCTGACCGGCTGATTGCGGCCGACGTCCCGCCCGAGGCGGCCAGGGAATACCAGTCCCGCATGGCCGATGGTGGTGCGGTCCTGATGGTCCGGGCCCGCTACAAGCCGCTGGGCGGCGCCGGGATCGCGCGCGAGGTCATGGCCGAGATGGGGGCCGCCGATCTGGGCGACCTGCCGCAAGAAGCCGTCATCAAGGATGTCGAAAAGCCGGGCCTCAGCATCCTGACCGATCATCCGCACTTCCTGCTGCGGCGCCGGGATCCATCCAGCACCAACTATCACATGGCCGATTGGCCGATCCCGCTGATCAGCCGCCGCAGGCCCTTCAACCGGTCGCTGCTGTCGTCGCCCCATGCGCGGATGGCCGATTGGCCGATCCCATTGCTGAGCGACCGCCAGCCCTATTCCGAGATGAGTTTCCCGCGCCACAAGCGGATGGCCGACTGGCCCATTCCGCTTCTCAGCGACCGGAAACCCTATGACAAGTCGATCTTCCCGCGCCATGCGCGCATGGCCAATTTCCCGATCCCGCTGATCAGTCGGCGCACGCCCTATACAGGGTCGATCTTCCCCCGTCACATGCGGATGGCGAACTGGCCGTTTCCGCTGCTCATCAACCGCAAGTCGAACAAGGACGTCCTGATGCCCCACGGGCGGCGGATGGCCGACTTCCCGATCCCGCTGCTCAGCGACCGGGAGCCGTTCACCGGGTCGATCTTCCCGCGCCATGCGCGCATGGCCAATTTTCCGATCCCATTGCTGAGCCGCCGCAAGCCCTACACGGGCTCGGCCATCCCGCGCCATGGCCGGATGGCGGATATGATCCTGCCATTGGTGATCAGACGCGAACGGGATGCCCGCGGCGATAGGGGTGGGTTCTCCTTCTCCAAGCTGCTCGGCCTGCCCACGATCATCCGGCGGGCCTGAGCGCGCCGCGCCGGGCGACGGCACGGTCCGCCACGGCGCCCGCCGCCGCCGATCCGCTGGGGGATCGGCCGCCCAGGTGGCGAGCGGTGCGCCCGGTGGCCAGTTCGGCGGGCACCCGGGCCGGCCCGACGGCGCTCCATCCGGACCGCGCGCCCGGGGCGCCGGGCGAGCCATGCGTATTTTCGGACCAGTGATGATGGTAAGTGTGCGTTAACCTTAACGCGTGCTTCTTTCGGGGCCGTCGGCGCTATTCCAGACAGCGCGGTGGGGTGATCCATAGACGCGCCGCCGCGCCGCTGCCCCATCTCGCTCCGACGTCAGCCCCGCGCGCAGGCACGGAGCGATTAAGAGCGCGTCACCAAACCCCTGCGAACGCGCGTTCGCACGGGGGGTGTACGCCGGGTGCACGGGGGGTGCCCCCTATTCCACGGTCACCGATTTCGCCAGATTGCGCGGCTGATCGACATCCGTCCCCTTATGGACGGCCGTGTGGTAGGCCAGCAATTGGGCGGGCACCGCATACAGGATCGGCGCCAGAAGCGCGTCTACCTTGGGCATGACCAGCACCTCCCACACCCCCTCCGACGCCCGTGCCGCGCCGGCCGCATCGGTCACCAGAAGGACTTGGCCTTCGCGGGCCATGACCTCCTGCATGTTGCTGACGGTCTTGTCGAAGATGCCGTCCATGGGTGCGAAGACCACCACGGGCAAGGTGCGGTCCACCAGGGCGATGGGGCCGTGCTTCAGCTCGCCCGAGGCATAGGCTTCGGCGTGGATATAGCTGATTTCCTTCAGTTTCAGCGCGCCTTCATGGGCCATGGGGAACATCGGACCGCGGCCCAGGAACAGGATGTCGGACGCCTCGGCCAGCCGCGCGGCCAGTGCCTCGCACCGCGTCTCGGTCGCCAGGGCCTGGCTCAGGATGCCCGGCAGGCGCCGCATGTCGGCGACGATCTCCGCCTCGCGCGCAGCGTCGATTTCGCCGCGTTGCCGCGCCGCCAGCACGGCTAGGCACAGCAGAACCGCCAGTTGGTTTACGAAGGCCTTGGTGGAGGCCACGCCCACCTCGACCCCCGCCAGGATCGGCAGGGCCACATCGCTTTCCCGCGCGATGGACGATGTGTCGACATTCACCACCGAAACGATCGCCCGCGCCTTGCCCTTGGCATAGCGCAGGGCGGCCAGCGTATCCGCCGTCTCGCCCGACTGGCTGACGAAAAGCGCCGTGTTATCAACGCCCACCGGCCCTTCGCGGTAGCGGTATTCCGAGGCGATATCCACGTCGCAAGGCAGCCGCGCGAGCCCCTCGAACCAGTATTTCGCCACCGAACAGGCGATCTGCGCCGTGCCGCAGGCCACCATCTGGAGCCGGTCGGTGGCCGCGAAGTCGTAGTCGGTCGGCGGGGCCACGCGGTCGCCGTCGAGATAGGCGTCGAGGACGGTTTTCAGCGTCTGGGGCTGTTCATGGATTTCCTTGGCCATGAAATGCCGGTGCCCGGCCTTTTCGACCTGGGCGGCATCCACCCGGATGCGCCGGATCTCGCGCCCGACCTGGTGACCCTCGGCATCCCAGAACCGGGCGCCATCGCGGGTGACGACGACGCGGTCGCCCTCTTCCAGATAGGTCAACCGGTCGGTCAGGGGGCCGAGCGCGATGGCATCGGAGCCGAGGAACATCTCGCCCTTGCCGTGCCCCACGGCGAGGGGCGAGCCGGCGCGCGCACCGATCATCAGATCCGGCTCGCCGTCGAAGAGGAAGCAGAGCGCGTAGGCCCCCTCCAACCGGTCGATGGTGGCGAAGGCGGCCTCCTGCGGGGAGAGGCCTTGGGTCAGGTGATGTTCGCAGAGGCGCGCGACGGTTTCGGTATCGGTCTCGCTTTCCCAGGGGCCGTCCAACTCGGCCCGCAGGTCGCGGTAATTCTCGATGATGCCGTTATGGACGACGGCGACGCGGCCGGCGCGGTGGGGGTGGGCATTGGCCGTGGTGGGGCCGCCATGGGTGGCCCATCGGGTGTGGCCGATGCCGGCGAAGCCGGGCAGGGGGTCGGTGACCAGCAGGTCGGCCAGGTTGACCAGCTTGCCGACGGCCCGGCGGCGGTCCAGCTTGCCGTCGTTCACCGTGGCGATGCCCGCGCTGTCGTAGCCGCGATATTCCAGGCGTTTGAGCGCTTCGACCATGATGGGGGCGGCCTGGTGATCGCCGAGGATTCCGATGATGCCACACATGTCAATGCTTCTCCTTCGCGGCGCGGAGCTTGCCCATGAGGCGCGCCGCGAAGCCGTCCTTGTTGATCTGTTTGGCCCGGCCTAGGGCGAGCGCGCCGTCGGGAACGTCGGTCGTGATGACGGAGCCCGAGCCGGTCATCGCCTGGGCGCCCACGGTGACCGGGGCGACGAGGGCGGTATTGGAGCCGATGAAGGCCTCGGCGCCGATAATGGTCTTGTGTTTGAAGACGCCGTCGTAATTGCAGGTGATGGTGCCCGCGCCAATATTGGCGCGGGAGCCTATGTCGGCATCGCCCACATAGGATAAATGGTTGATCTTGGCGCCTTCCTGGATCTGGGCGGCCTTCACCTCGACGAAATTGCCGACCTTCACATCGCGATCCAGTTCGGCGCCGGGGCGCAGGCGGGCATAGGGGCCGATGACGCAGCCTTCCGAGACGTGACAGCCTTCCAGGTGGCTGAAGGCGCGGATCGTGGCGCCGCTTTCGATGGTGACGCCGGGGCCGAAGACCACGTGGGGTTCCAACACTGTGTCGCGGCCGATGGTCGTGTCATGGGCCAAGAACACGGTGTCTGGGGCCGTCATGGTGACGCCGTCGGCCAGAAGCTCGGCGCGCCGGCGGGCCTGCCAGATGGTCTCGGCTTGGGCTAAGTCCGCACGGGTGTCGATGCCCAGCGTCTCGGCTTCGTCGCAGATCACGACCCGCGCCGACAGGCGCGCGGCACGGGCCAGGCCGACGATGTCGGTCAGGTAGTATTCGCCCGCCGCGTTGTCGTTGCCGACCTCGTCGATCAGGGCGAAGAGCGTTTCGGCTTCGGCGCAGATGACGCCGGAATTGCAGAGAGTGATCGCGAATTCTTCATTCGTCGCATCCTTAGCCTCAACGATCCGTTCCAACCGGTCGCCGATCGCGACGAGGCGCCCATAACGGCCCGGATTGGCGGCTTCAAAGCCAAGGACCACCACATCGGCGCCGTCGCGCCGGGCGGCCAGCATCGACCGGAGCGTCTCGGGGCGGATGAACGGCGTATCGCCATAGAGGATGATGGCGTCGCCCTCGACCCCGTCCAGCGCGGCGCGGGCTTGGGCGACGGCATGGGCGGTGCCCAAGCGTTCGGTCTGTTGGGCGATGGTGACGTCAGAGCCGGCCAAGGCGGCTGCCACCGCCTCGCCACCATGGCCGACCACGACCACGGTGTGCACCGGATCCAGCGTTCGGCCCGAGGCCAGGGCGTGGTGCAACACCGGCGCATGGGCCACCTCGTGCAGCACTTTCGGGCGGTCGGATTTCATTCGGCTGCCCTGCCCGGCGGCCAGCACGATCAGCGATGTGGGCATCTTCGGCCTTTCCCTGCGTCTCGGCTCGTTCTACCTGCCCCGACCAATGCCGCAACCCGCAACGCGCCCGCCCGTGGAAGGACCCATGATGAAACGCAGTATCATCTTCGACCTGGACGGGACGCTGTGCGATACGTCCCGCGACCTCCTGGCCGCCGCCAACGGGGCCTTCGAGACGCTGGGCCGCGACGTGCGCCTGGATCTGCACGCGGTGGAGGACCGGGCGACGGCGTTGCGCGGCGGCAAGGCCATGCTGCGCCTGGGTCTGTCGCGGCTGGGCGATGTGGACGAGGCAGAGGTCGATGCGGGCTATCAGCCCCTGCTGGCCGCCTATGGCGCGCGGATCGCCGAGCACACGGTGTTTTATCCCGGCGCCTTGGACGCGGTGCGGCGGCTGCGGGACCGGGGGGACGGGGTCGGTATCTGCACCAACAAGCCCGAGGGGCTGGCCGAGCAATTGATGGCTGCATTGGGCGCGCGCGATCTGTTCGATGCATTGGTGGGGGCGGATACGTTGCCGGTTCGCAAGCCGGACCCTGCGCCGCTGGCCGAGACGGTGGCGCGGGTTGGAGGGACGCCGGCGCGGTCGGTCCTGATCGGCGACACGACGACGGACCGGGAGACGGCGCGGGCGGCGGGGGTGCCGTGTATCTTGGTGACATTCGCACCGGGGGGCGGGGCGGTGGCCGATCTGCGGCCCGAGGCATTGTTGCACGATTATGCGGACCTGGAGACGGCGTTGGAATTGGTGGGACTGTAAGGGATATCGACCGCTGGCACGATCCAGGTCCGGGCCGTTTATCCGGAATGTACCTCGGCGGCTTTGTCTGGACCGGAATAAGGGCGAAGCCGCCGGTCCATCGCCGGGCCGCCCCCCGACCTGGCGATCAGGTTGATGTCAGCGCGATGTGCCAGGGTTCTACGGACCTTGCCGACATAAAGCGCTGCCGAACCGACGTTGGATCGCCGAACCGCGGCCCGACGCCGGACCGGCTTGTCCCCGGACTATCGAACGTACAGTCAATGTCAGCAGCAGTTCTTCCTAAGCCTATCCGGCATTTTATGGGCCAATCACCTTAAGGCCGCCGCCTCGATCAGGGGAAAGAATGTCCCGCCCGAGCGGAGGCCGAACATGCCGCCCTCCTCCTCGCCGATCTCTGCCAGGCGGTAGAAGGATTTTCGGTCGATCAGGGCTTCCAGCCCCCGGCGCACCTCGACATAGGGCGACGGCTCACCATCCTCCGCCAGATCCATCCGGATAGGGTGGTCTGGCCCGGCCGTGACGCGGTCGCCCACATTGGTCTCGAAGGTGATCGCGCCGGGATCGGCGATGAAATCGACCGCGACAAATGGCGCGTCCTCGACCTGGATGCCCACCTTCTCGACCGGGGTGACCAGATAATGCCGGTCGCCCTCGCGCTTCAGGATCGACGAGAACAGCTTCACGAGGCCCGGTCGCCCAATAGGGGTGCCTTCATGAAACCATGTCCCATCACGTTTGATGACAATGTCGATTTCGCCGCAATAGGGCGGATTCCAGAGGTGAACCGGCGGCGCGCCGCGCTTTCCTTGGACTTTTGCCGCCGACAGAAGCGATGAAGTCGACGTTTTCACGTTGTCGTGTTCGCTCATTGCCCTTTGCCCCGCGCCTTGGCCGCCATACCTTGCAAATAGATATGCCGGATTGGAGCGTTGCAAATGGCCGAAGAGTTACTGGACGAGATCGAAGCCCTGGGCGCGCGCCTGTTGGATGCGCGGGCAGCCATCGGCACGCGGATCATCGGCCAGGACGAGGTGGTGGAACTGGCCCTGGCGGCGATGCTGTCGGGCGGGCATGCCCTGCTGATGGGCTTGCCGGGCCTTGGAAAGACCCGGCTGGTCGAGACGCTGTCGACGGTCATGGGCATGACCGGCAACCGGATCCAGTTCACGCCCGACCTGATGCCGTCGGACATCTTGGGCGCCGAGGTGTTGGAGACGACGGCGGACGGGTCGCGGTCGTTCCGCTATATCGAGGGGCCGATCTTCGCGCAGCTTCTGATGGCGGATGAGATCAACCGCGCGTCGCCCCGGACCCAATCTGCCCTGCTGCAAGCCATGCAGGAGCGGGAAGTGACCGTGGCCGGGCAGACCCACAAGCTGCCGGCGCCGTTCCATGTTCTGGCCACCCAAAACCCGATCGAGCAGGAGGGGACCTATCCGTTGCCCGAGGCGCAGCTGGACCGGTTCCTGGTGAAGATCGACGTGGACTATCCCGACCGCGACACCGAGCGGGCCATCGTCTTGGCCACGACCGGCACCGACGAGGGCGAGGCGCGGCATGTCTTCGATGCCGAGGAGTTGATGGCGGCGCAGAAAGTCGTTCGGCGCATGCCGGTGGGCGAAAGCGTGGTCGAGTTGATCCTGGATCTGGTGCGCGCCTGTCGGCCGGACGAGGCCGAAGCGCCGGAGAACGTGCGCAAGCATGTGGCCTGGGGGCCCGGGCCGCGGGCGGCGCAAGCCTTGATGTTGCTGGTTCGGGCGCAGGCCCTTCTGGAAGGACGACTCGCGCCAGATCCGAGCGATGTGGCGCGTCTGGCGCGGCCGGTGCTGAGCCACCGCATGGCGCTGAGCTTCGCGGCGCGGGCGGAAGGGGTTTCGCTGGATCAGGTGATTGATGAGGTGACGGCGCGGGTGACTCAGATCGAGCAGGCCGCTTGAGCGACGCGCTCCATACGCCGGATACCCTGCGCGCCCGGTCCGAAGAATCGGCGCAAGCGCTGCCGGGGTTGCTGATGTCGGCCGAACGACTGGCGGCGACGATCCTGTTGGGCGAACACGGCCGCAAGCGGGCGGGGCCGGGCGATAGCTTCTGGCAGTATCGTCCGGCGCAGCCCGGCGATTCCCGGCGGTCCATCGACTGGCGGCAATCGGGGCGCGGCGACGGGCATTTCGTGCGCGAGACGGAATGGCAGGCGGCGCAGACCCTGATGCTCTGGGTCGACGACGCGGCCTCCATGCGGTTCGCGGGCGACGGGCGTCCGTCCAAGCTGCGGCGGGCGCAGACGCTGGCTTTGGCGCTGGCCGTGTTGGCCGTGAAGGGCGGCGAGCGGACGGGGCTGGCTACCTTGGCCGAGCCGCCGCGCGGTGGACGGGCGCAGCTGATCCGCATGGCGGATGCGCTGATGGAAGGCGGCGAGGTGCCCGATTACGGCGCTGTCCGGCCCAGGGTGATGCCATTCGCGTCGCGCGCGGTATTCCTGTCGGATTTCCTGGGCGACATGGCGCCTGTCACGGAAGCGCTGACCAGCGCGGCGGATCGGGGGGTGCATGGGGTTCTGGTGCAAATCTTGGACCCCGAGGAAGAGGCGTTCCCCTATGACGGACGGACGGTGTTCGAGAGCATGTCCGGCGCCGTGCGGTTCGAGACCCTGAAGGCTGGGCGCCTGCGGGACGATTACCTGTCGCGCCTGGCGTCCCGCCGGGCCGAATTGCAGGATCTGTGCGCAAAGACCGGTTGGCGGTTCCAGTTGCATCACACGGATGGGTCTGCCGAGGCGGCGTTGTTGACGTTATATGGTTTGCTGGAGCGGCGCAGATGAGTGGTTTGGCGTTTACGGCCCCCTTGTTGCTGGCGGCCCTTCTTATGCTACCGATTCTGTGGTGGCTGTTGCGCGCCGTGCCGCCCGCGCCGATCCGGCGGCGGTTTCCGGGCATCGTGCTGCTGCTGGGGCTGAAGGACGACGAGAGTCAGACGGCGACGACGCCCTGGTGGCTGCTGGCGCTGCGGATGCTGGCTTTGGCGGCGGTGATTGTGGGCTTTGCCGGACCGGTTCTGAATCCGCGCCAGGCGGGAACCGGGTCGGGGCCGCTGCTCGTGGTGATGGACGCGTCCTGGGCCAGCGCGCGGGATTGGCCCGCGCGGATCGAAAAGGTCGAGGAGATGCTGCGCGACGCGGCGCGGGATGGGCGGCTGGCCGCCGTTCTGCCGCTGACGGAGCCTTTGCCGGTGGAGGTGCCGTGGCAATCGGCGGCGGCCTGGATCGAGCGCTTGCCCGCGCTGACGCCTCGGGCGTGGGAGCCGGATTACAGTGGGTTGGACGGGCTCGATCTGGATGGGGCCGAGGTCGTCTGGGTGTCGGACGGGGTCGCGCGGGCCGGACGCGACGCGGTATCTGCGCGGGTGATCGAGAGCGGGCGTCCGGTGCTGGGCCTGACACCGGCGCGTTATGAAGATGGGTTGATTTCGCTGCGCGCCTTGCGGCTTGGCGATACAGGTGAGCGGGCCATCGACCTGCGTGCCATCGGACCAGGTCCCAACGGGGCTTTGTCGGAGTTGGGCGTGACGACGGCCACCTTCGAGGCGGGCGCGGCGGAGACCGAGGTCGAGCTGTCGCTGCCGCCGGAGTTGCGCAATCGGGTGCAACGGTTCGAGATCGCGGGCGAACGGTCGGCCGGGGCCGTAGCGCTGACCGATGACAGCCTGGCGCGGCGTGAGGTGGCGCTGCTGACCCAGGCCGAGGACGAAGCACAGGATTTGCTGTCGCCGCTCTATTATCTGCGCAACGCGTTGCAGCCGACGGCCGATCTGGTCGAGGGCGACCTGGAGACGATCCTGCCCGCGAACCCGGACGTGCTGGTCTTCGCCGATGTGGCGCAGTTGTCGCCGACCGAGACCGAGGCGGTCTTGAACTGGGTGGAGGGCGGCGGGCTGCTGCTGCGCTTTGCCGGGCCATCCCTGGCCGCGTCGGACGTGTCGCGGGCCGATGAAGACGCGCTGATGCCGGTCCGCTTGCGGTCCGGCGGGCGAACGGTGGGCGGTGCGTTGTCCTGGGGCGAGCCCAAGGCCCTGCGGCCCTTCGACGAAGGCTCGCCATTCTTCGGGTTGGAGGTGGCGGACGAGGTTACCATCTCATCCCAGATCGTGGCGCAGCCGGACCCGACCTTGGCCGACCGCACCATTGCCGCTTTGGCCGACGGCACGCCGCTGGTGACGCGCAAACCGGTGGGCGAAGGGCAAGTGGTGCTGTTCCATGTGACCGCAAATGCCGAATGGTCGAGCCTGCCCATTTCGGGCCTGTTCGTGCAGATGCTGGAGCGGCTGGCCGTGTCGACACGGCCCACGGCCCTGGAACCGGAGGCGCTGGAAGGCACGATCTGGGTGCCCCGCGTGGTGTTGGATGGGTTCGGAACCGCGCGGGACGCGGGCGATCTGGCCGGCGTGCCGGGCGAGGAACTGGCCGCGCCGGTCCCTGGCCCGGACTTGCCGCCTGGGCTTTATGAAGGTCCGGGGCAATCCCTGGCGTTGAACGTGCTGGACCGCGACGCCACCTTAGAACCAGCGAGTTGGCCCACGGGGACGGTGATCGAGGGGCTGACACGGGCGGCGGAGACGAATTTGATGCCTTATCTCTTGGCGGCGGCCCTGATCCTGTTGACCGTGGACGCGATCGCGTCGCTCTGGCTGGGCGGGCGGTTGCGGCGGTTTGGAGGCTCGGTCGCCGTTCTTGGCCTTCTCGCGCTTGCCTCGCTTCCGGCCGACGCGCAGGACTTCGTGCCGACCGAGGTGGCGCTGGCCCATGTGGTCACGGGCGATCTGCGGGTCGATGACGTGGCCGAAGCAGGTCTGCGCGGCCTGTCCGGCGTGCTCACCCAGCGGACCAGCGTCGAGCCGGTCGAGCCGGTGGGTGTCGATCTGGAAACAGACGAACTGGCCTTCTTCCCGCTGCTCTACTGGCCGGTCGTGGCCAGCCAACCGATCCCGTCGGACGCCGCCTATGCCAAGCTGAACCGCTACCTGCGCGGCGGGGGGATGATCGTCTTTGACACCCGGGACGCCGATCTGGGCGGCTTCGGATCGAACTCGCCCGAGGCTTTGCGCCTGCGCGACCTGGCTGCGCCGCTGGACATCCCGCCGTTGGAGCCGTTGCCACCGGACCATGTGATGACGCGCAGCTTTTATCTGTTGCAGGACTATCCGGGCCGGTACAATTCGCGGGACGTCTGGGTCGAGGCCAGCATCAATGTCGAGCAGGTGGAGGGGATGCCCTTCCGCAACCTCAATGACGGCGTTACGCCCGTGGTGATCGGCGCGAACGATTGGGCCGCGGCCTGGGCGGTCGACCAGAACGGGCGGGCGATGCTGCCCGTGGGCCGGGGCTTCGCGGGCGAACAGCAGCGGGAGATCGCGTATCGCTTCGGGGTTAACTTGGTGATGCATGTGCTGTCGGGGAACTACAAATCCGACCAGGTGCATGTGCCTGCGCTGCTCGACCGGCTGGGGAACTGAGATGAACCAAGTTGTCCTCGATCCTCTCCTGCCCATCTGGGCGATTGCAGCCCTGGCCGGGATCGCCCTGGCGGCATGCCTGCCGGCCGCTTTCCGGCGGATGCCGGGCTGGTGGCTGCGGTCCTTGGCGGTGGGGGCTTTGGCGGTGGCTCTGCTCGATCCGTCCTTGCAGACCGAAGAGCGGGAGCCGCTGTCGGACATCCTCTTGGTCGCCGTGGATCAGAGTGCGTCGCAGCGTGTGTCGGACCGGGCGGCGCAGACCGAGGCGGCGCTGGCCGATCTGCTACGCGAGGCCGAGGCGGGCGATCTGGACGTGCGCGTGACCAGGGTCGGCGATGCCGAAGGCGACGAGGGCACGCTGGTGATGACGGCGCTCAATGAGCTGTTGGCTGAGGTGCCGCGCGACCGGGTGGCAGGGGCCGTGGTGATCTCGGACGGGCAGGTCCACGATATGGCCCGCCTGCCGAACCTGCCTGCGCCGCTGCATTTGCTGCGCACTGGGCGGCAGGGCGATTGGGACCGGCGGCTGATCGTGTCGAACGCGCCGGCCTTCGCAATCCTGGACGAGGAATTCGTGATCACGCTGCGCATCGAGGATCAGGGCGACGTGCCGCCCGAGATGGGCAACCTGGCCGATATCGAGCTGAGCATCGACGGCGATGAGCCGCGAGCCTATCGCATTCCAATCGGCGAGGACCTGGAATTGCCGGTGACGCTGCCCCATGGCGGGTTGAACGTGATCGAGTTCCGCTTGCCGGAAGCGCCGGGCGAGCTGACGACCCGCAACAATGCCGCCGTCATCCAGATCAATGGTGTGCGCGACCGGCTGCGCGTGCTGCTGGTTTCGGGCGAGCCGCATCCGGGGCAGCGGACATGGCGAAACCTGCTGAAGGCGGATTCGGCGGTCGATCTGGTCCATTTCACCATCCTGCGCCCGCCTGGTAAGCAGGACGGCGTGCCGGTCACCGAGCTGTCCCTGATCGCCTTCCCAACGCGGGAGCTGTTCTTCGAGAAGATCGACGAATTCGATCTGATCATCTTCGACCGCTACCAGCGGCGCGGGATCCTGCCGTCGATCTATCTCGACAATGTGCGGGCCTATGTGGAAGAAGGCGGCGCGCTGCTGGTCGCCGCCGGGCCCGACTTCGCGACGGCCGACAGCATCTACCGCTCGCCCCTGTCGGACATTCTGCCCGCCGAACCCACCGCCATCGTGCTGGAGGAGGGCTATCTGCCCGAGGTTTCCGAGACCGGGGTGAAGCATCCGGTGACCGAGGGTTTGCCGGATGGATACGGGATGGACGGCGCGCCCTGGGGCCGGTGGTTCCGGCAGATTCAGATGCGCGCCTTGGACGAGACCCAGGTCGTCATGGACGGGGTCGAGGGCGAGCCGCTTCTGGTGCTGGATCGCGTGAATGCCGGGCGCGTGGCGCTGCTGGGCTCCGACCATGTCTGGCTCTGGGATCGCGGCTACGAGGGCGGTGGGCCGCAGGCGGAATTGCTGCGGCGGCTGGCCCATTGGCTGATGCAAGAGCCCGAGTTGGAGGAGGAGGCGTTGACCGCCACCGCCTTGGGGCAGGAGATCACGGTGACGCGCCGTACGCTGGGTGACGCACCAGGCTCGGCGACAGTCTCGGCGCCGGACGGGACCGAGATCGAACTGACCTTGGAAGAGGAGAGCCCGGGCCGCTACGTGGGCCGGATCGACGGGGCGGAGCAGGGGCTCTACCGTCTGACCGAGGGCGAGCGGAATGCGGTGATCGGACTGGGGCCGGCCGCGCCACGGGAGTTCGAGGAAACCATCGCGTCGGACGCGGTCATGGCCGAGGCCATTGCCGCCCGCGACGGCGGGGCTCTGGCCATCGAAGACGGCGCACCGGACTTGCGCCCCGTGCGGGAAGGCCGCCGGGCGGCCGGTCGCGGCTGGATCGGCTGGACCCCGCGCGAGGCCTATCTGACGGCGGATGTGCGGATGCTGAGCCTGGTGCCCGCTTGGCTATTTCTGATCTTCGCCGCGGGTCTGGCGACGATGGCGTGGCTGCGGGAAGGTCGACGGTAGGGGCCGGTATCGGCGGAGAGGTTGTGGTGACAGGACCCTAGCCACCGGGCAAGACGACACGGTCTTTTGCTGTGCTCACGCTCCGGGCGCGGAGCCGGATGTCGATCAGATGGTTCCGACCAGCGACCTTGATCTTCATTGCCGCGCCAAGCTTTGGATCAGTGCTTCCAAGACTTCGAGATGATCTTCCGGATCGTTCCCTTCTGCGACGGCAAGAGCGGCCCGGTCGAACAATGCTGAAAGCTGCATGGTCAACGCTTCGATGGGCAATGTCTTGATCTGCTTGGTCTGCATTGCTTCCTCAAGGCCTTGGCGCAAGGTGTTCGCGGATGTTTCCCGATCGATCTTGTCGAGCTGCGTCTGTCCCAAGACGGCCGGGCCATCCCGGAGCATGATCCGCACGCGGCCCGGGTCCTGCATGGCCGCCATGTAGCCGCGGCTGCCCTGCCGCAGCGCATCGAGCGCAGAGACCGGCGTTCCCGTCGCCGCGTGAGAGATCTCTTCAGCGACCGCTTGGTATTCCTCGACGATGACCGTCCGGAAGAGCGCCTCCTTGTCCTCGAAATGGTGATACAGCGCACCGCGTGTGACGCCTGCTGCCTTGACGATCTCAGGGGTCGAGGTCTCGGCATAGCCCTTCTGAGCAAACAGCTTCCTCGCGGCCCCCACGAGCGCCGCCCGGGTCGCTTCCGTCCTGGATTCATTCGTTCGCATCTCAATTTCCTATTGCATGCATACAGTATGTATGTTTATCGTCAAATTTACATGCAATCTGTATGTTTTCTAAGAAGGAGACACAACATGCGATGCACCCAGTACTATCCCGTGATCCAGACGGACGATGTGGCGACCACGAAGGCGTTCTTCGTCGACCATTTCAGGTTCGCCGTCCGCTTCGACGCAGATTGGTACTGCCACTTGCAATCGAGCGAGGATCCGAAGGTCAATGTCGCGATCCTTCGTGGGGATCACGAGACCGTTCCGGAAGAAGGCCGGGGAGTGGCCAGCGGGTTGATCCTCAACTTCGAGGTCGAGGATGTCGATGCCGAGTTTCGGCGCGCGAAGGAAGCGGGTCTGCCGATCCTCAAGCCACTGACAGACGAGGTCTTTGGCCAACGGCATTTCATAACGCGCGATCCGAATGGTGTCCTGGTCGACGTCATCAAACCGATCCCGCCGTCTGGCGACTTCGCCGATCAATATGCGCCCGAGGCGCTTCCCACCTAGGGGCGGGCGAGGGTCGCAAGGCGTGTTGGATGCCCCGGGTCGTTGCGTTTCCGCAGACCTCAGAAGCAGTGGCCCTCGGCAAGAGGGTCTCGAGGCGGCCGCCCGGTCCAACATGCCCCTGCGACGGCAGGATGGAAACGAAGGCGCGGACGCGCCGGGCGCAAAATGTCTGGCCTGACCCCCGGATGTCTTCCATGGTATCGCGAAGTCGAAAAAGAGGTCGACAATGCCGCTGACGAATTCCGCCGCAGGCTACGGCACCCTGACCAAGGTCTTTCACTGGTCGATCGTCATCCTGTTCGCGCTGCAATATGTCGGCGGCAACATCATGACGGCCATCGGGTTCAATTCCAGCTTCGCTGGAATCGACACGAATACCTACTACAACTGGCACAAGTCCCTGGGGCTGGTGGCCTTGGCCGTGGCAATCGCGCGGCTGATCAACCGGCAGATGGGCGAGCTGCCACCCTGGGCGCCGACGCTGACGACCGGTGAGCAACGCTTCATCCACCGGGTCGAGCAGGTGTTCTACACGGCAATGTTCGTGATGCCGATAACCGGCTGGCTCTATGTGATGTGGGGGAATTACGGGGTGAACCTGTTCGGCGTCTGGGAGATGCCGCGCCCGCTGGCCCGTGACGATACGCTGCGCGACGTGGCGAAATGGGCCCATATCGTTGCCGGCTGGGTGCTGCTGGCCGCGATGGTGTGGCATATCGGCTTGGTTCTTCGGCATCAGCTGATGAAGAAGGACGGTCTTCTGAAACGGATGATGTGAGGTTTCTGTCGACGGGTCAGGCACGCCTGACTTCAAGGAAGATGCTAACCCCCTTCCGCGTTAGACCTTGGCTTTCGGCCCGCGATTTGGTTCGGTCCGCCTCACACGTTTCATTTGGGAGGATGACGGCATGATCACCCGCAGAACCTTGGGCGCACTGGCCGCGCTCGCCCTGACCACCTTGCCCGTCGCGGCACAGGAGGTGACGCTGAAGCTGCACCATTTCCTGCCGGCGCAGGCAAACGTACCGACCCGCATCCTTGATGTCTGGGCCGACAATGTCGAGGAAGCCTCGGGCGGACGCATCGAGGTGGAGCGCTATCCGTCGATGCAGCTGGGCGGCTCGCCCCCGCAGCTGATCGACCAGGCCATCGACGGGGTGGCCGACGTGGTCTGGACCGTGGTGGGCTATACGCCGGGCCGGTATCCGCGGACGGAAGTCTTCGAGCTGCCGTTCTTCGTGGAGGATGCGGGTGCGGCGTCGGGCGCCTATTGGCAGCTTTATCAGCAGGAGATGCAGGAGGATTTCGGCAACGTGCATCTGCTGGGCACTTGGGTCCATGGCCAAGGGCTGATCCATGCCGACCGCGAGATTAGCGCGCCCAGTGACTTGGAAGGCGTAAAGGTGCGCGGCGCCTCGCGGATGGTGAACCAGTTGTTGGAGACGCTGGGCGGCACGCCCGTTGGCATGCCGATTCCCGCCGTGCCGGAGGCCTTGTCCAAGGGCGTGATCGACGCGACCACCATGCCCTGGGAAGTGACCGAGGCGCTGAAGGTACCGGAACTGGTGACCTATCACACCGAATTCGAAGGCCCGATGCTGTATACGGTGACCTTCGTCCTGGCCATGAACAAGGCCAAGTATGACAGCCTGCCCGATGACCTGAAGCAGGTGGTGGATGACAATTCCGGGCTGGAATTCTCGGTCTTCGCGGGCTCGGAAATGGCGGCGGCGGATGTGCCGTCGCGGCAATTGGCCGTGGATGCGGGCAACACGATCCTGACACTGTCCGAAGACGACGCGGCCGTCTGGCGCGAGACGGCGGAGCCGATCTACGCATCCTGGGTGGCCGAGATGGAGGATAAGGGCATCGACGGCCAGGCGCTGATCGACGAGGCCCGGCGCCTGATGGCGGAACACGGGTCCTGACCGGAGAGAGGATAGGGCGAAGGCCGCACCCCGCCGGGTGCGGCCTTTGTCTTGGAGGGTGACGGGATGTTGGCACGGATCATCGAGGCGCTGGCCCGCGTCATGGCCATTCTCGGTGGGCTCGTCCTGACCGGGCTGATCCTGATGACGTGTCTCAGCATCGCGGGGCGGTGGCTGACCGGGGTGCTGAACGCAGATGTCTTCGATGGGGTGGCGGTGGCCGAGTGGCTGTTGGCCCAGGGCATCGGGCCCATCACCGGCGATTTCGAGCTGGTCGAGGCCGGGATGGCCTTCGTGATCTTCGCCTTCCTGCCGATCACGCAGCTGCATGGCGCCCATGCTAGCGTGGACATCTTCACCCGCGCCTTGGGGGAGAAGAGCAACCGGGCGCTGGCGGCGGTCTGGGCGGTTTTGTTCGCCGCCGTGCTGATCCTGATCGCGCGGCAGCTCTGGCTTGGGACCCAAGACAAGGCGCGCTACGGCGAGACAACGTTCCTGATCCAGTTTCCGATCTGGTGGGCCTATGCGGCGTCTTTGGCCGGGGCCGTGATCGCAGCTTTGACCGCGTGCTATGTGGCGGCTGTGCGACTGGCCGAGGCGGTGACGGGACAGCCGATCCTGCCCGATGAAGGGGCGGAGCATTGACCGACCTCGCCATCGGCCTGTGGTCCTTTCCGGTGCTGCTGGTCCTGATCTTCCTCCGGGTGCCCATCGGGCTCGCCATGTTCGTGACTGGCCTCGTGGGTCTCTGGATCGTGACCGACGGGCCGATCGTGGCGCTGAGCCGGTTGAAGAACGAGACCTATTCTACCTTCTCTAGTTACTCGCTGTCGATCATTCCGATGTTCCTGCTGATGGGGCAATTCGCAACCCTGGGCGGCATGTCCCAGGCGCTGTTCCGCGCGGCCGAGGGCTTTCTGGGTCACCGGCGGGGCGGCGTGGCGATGGCAGCCGTGGGGGCCTGTGCCGGGTTCGGCGCGATCTGCGGGTCGTCCCTGGCGACGGCGGCCACGATGGGGCGCGTCGCCCTGCCGGAACTGCGGCGCTATGGCTATGACGGTGGGTTTTCGACAGCGACCTTGGCCGCCGGGGGGACGCTGGGCATCCTGATACCCCCCTCGGTGATCTTGGTCATCTACGCGATCCTGACCGAGCAGAACATCGCCAAGCTGTTCGTGGCGGCGGTGGTGCCCGGGCTGCTGGCGGCTTTGGGCTATGTCATCGCCATCTCGATCTATGTGCGCGTGAATCCCAAGTCTGCCGGCACGCGCGCGCCGATCCCAGGCCGCGAACGTTTGGCGCTGCTGGTAGCGGTCTGGCCGGTGCTGCTGGTCTTTCTCGCCGTCGTCGGCGGCATCTATGGCGGCATCTTCACCCCAACCGAGGCGGCGGCCGTGGGCGCGCTGGGGACGGGTCTGATCGCGCTGGCCAATGGGGGGCTGAATGGCCGCACCTTGGTCGAGAGCTTCACGATCACGGCCAAGTCGTCGGCGATGATCTTCTTCATCGTCTTGGGCGCCGCATTCTACAACGGCTTCCTGGCGCTGACCCAAGTCCCGCAGGAGATGTCGGCCTGGGTTGTCGAACAGGGTTATGCGCCGCTGACAGTGCTGGTGGTGATCCTGGTCTTCTATCTGATCTTCGGCTGCCTGATGGATTCGCTCAGCATGATCCTGCTGACTGTGCCGATCTTCTTTCCCGTGATCTCGGCCCTGGACTTTGGAATGACGCCCGAAGAAGTGGCGATCTGGTTTGGCATCCTGGTGCTGATCGTGGTCGAAGTCGGGCTGATCACGCCGCCGGTGGGCATGAACCTCTTCATCATCAACGCCATGGATCGGGCGACCCCGATGCTTCAGACGTATCGGGCGGTGCTCTACTTCATTGGTTCGGATATCGTGCGCGTGGCGATCCTGGTGGCGTTTCCGGCCATCACGTTGTTTCTTCTTTGAGCGCGCCGGGGCTCTGCCCCGGACCCCGGGATATTTCTAAAAGGAAGAAAAGAAAGCCATGTTCACGCTGACGGACCTGGAAGACGCCG